>NZ_WWJX01000175.1 GCF_009865215.1 Streptomyces sp. SID3343
AGGAACGAGTCCACCGCGGGCGGCCCGCCGGCGGAGGCGAACACGACGCACGGCAGTCCCGCGCGGGCCGCGAACGCCGCCGCCGACGCGCCGTGGTTGCCCGAGGACGACACCACCACGCCGGGCGCCCCGATGGCTGCGGCGGCGCTCACCGTGCAGCGGTTGATCCGGTCCTTGTGGCTCCAGGTCGGGTTGCGCGACTCGTCCTTGACGAAGACACCGGCGCCGAGGTCCACCAGCGGCGTGTTGCCCTCACCGAGCCCGGGCGCGTGCAGCGGCGGCAGCAACGGCGCCCAGCGTTCCAGACCGCCGCGCGGCGTGCGGCGCTCGAACAGGTCGGGCGGCACGTCGGCGTAGGCGTAGTCGACCTCGACCGGGTAGTCCGTCTCGTCCGTGCCCGTGCGCGGGCACCCTCGGACCAGCGGAGGCCACAGCGGGTAGGCGATCGCCGGATCACCCAGCGACCGTTGCCCGGTGGCCAGTGAACCGAGCGGGTCGATGCGCGGCTGGTCCGGGCGGCGCCGATCGACGGGGTGCTCGCCGATGGGGTGTTCGTCGATGTGGTGCTCGTCGATGTGGGGCGGCAGGTCTTCTTCGGACGTCATGTCGATCGAGCCTAGGCGGGCGGGCGCGGGTTCTGCCGTCAGGTTTTCGACCGCGCCGCGTGCCACTCCTGCGTGTCCGTCAGGTTCTCGCCGGCCTGCCGGGCCGC
This sequence comes from Streptomyces sp. SID3343, assembly GCF_009865215.1. Classification (GTDB taxonomy): domain Bacteria; phylum Actinomycetota; class Actinomycetes; order Streptomycetales; family Streptomycetaceae; genus Embleya. Next base: position 713 of record NZ_WWJX01000175.1, read on the forward strand.
CGCGGCGGGATCGCTGTCGCGCAGGGCCCGCACCAGGTCCTCGTGACCGGCCGGATGAGCGCCCTGGTAGTCGGGGTCGGTCCACGAGTTGGCGACCGACGCGCGCAGGGGGCCGGCGAGGTTGCGGTACAGCTCGGCGAGCAGCGGATTGTGCGTCGCGTCGGCGACGCCGCGGTGGAAGTCCCAGTCGGCCTCGATCCACGCGTCGAAGTCGCGCGCGTCCCACGCCACGCGTCGGCGCCGCAGCGCCTCGTCGAGCACCGCCAGGTCGGCCGGCTCGGCGCGGACCGCCGCGAGCCGGGCGGCCTGTACGTCCAGCGCCTCGCGGACTTCGAGCACGTGGCCGATGCCGGCGCCACCGTACAACCGCTCCACCGCGCCGGAGAGTTCGCTCGTGGCGCGCACGTAGGTGCCGTCGCCCTGGCGGACGTCGAGCAGGCCGGCGTGCGCGAGGGCGCGGATCGCCTCGCGCAGCGTGCCGCGGGCGACCTGGAGGCGGCTCATCAGTTCGGGCTCGGGCGGGATGCGGCTGCCGACGGGCCAGTCGCCGGACGTGATCCGCTCGCGCAGTCGCGCGATGACCTCGGCGGAGAGCGCGGGACGACGCACCGAGCGCAGGCTCTCGGATTCCGACGAGTCGGTCGGCGTGGGGCTCGCGCTCCCGGTGTCGGTCCGTGCGGCGCTCGTCGATGCGGCGCCCGTCGGTGGGGGGTCCGTGTGTTCGTCGAGGCCCGCGTGTTCGAGGCTCATCGAGGCTCCTGACCTGCCGACCTGACTGCCGACTGACGTTGCGACCGAGGGGAAGCCCGGGCGACCCGAGGGAAATCGAGCGGCCGCAAGGGAAAACGAGGTGACCGAAAGGAAAACGAGGGGACCGAAGGGACAACGAGGCGACCGGCAAGGATCGCGGATCCCCAGCCTACCTCCGTAAACGTCTGATGATTGGACGTCACCTGGACAGGATTCATCAGACGTCTTACCTTTGCTGGCATGACGACGACCCCCATCACCACCCGTCCGGCGCAGCCCGTCGACCCCGCCGCACGGACTCGCGCCGGGTGGCTCGCGGGGGTGGGCATCATCCTGATCGCGTTCAACCTTCGGCTCGGCATCAGCAGTGCGGCCGCGCTGCTCGACACGCTGCGCGACTCGATGGGTTTCGGTTCGGTGACCGCGTCGTTGCTGCCGACCCTGCCGACGTTGTGCTTCGCGGTCGCGGGTCTGACGGCCGCGCCGCTGTCGCGTCGGCTGGGCACCGAGCGGGCCGTGTGGGTGGCCCTGGTCGCGCTCGGGCTGGGGCTCGGCCTCCGGGTGGTTCCCGAGACCTGGGCGTTGCTGACCGGAACGGTCCTGGGCATGTCGGGCCTGGCGGTGGGCAACGTGCTGCTGCCCGCGCTGCTTCGGGCCCACTTCCCGGCGCGCGTGTCGGTGATGACCGGCATCTACACGACGGTGATGGCGTTGGGCGCGACGCTTGCCGCCGCCGCGGCGGTGCCGCTGGCCGACGGGCTCGGCTCGCCGTCGGTCGGCCTCGCAGTGTGGGCGCTGCCCGCGGTCGCGGCGTTGCTCGTGTGGTCGCTCGTCAGGGCTCCACGCGCGCTGACGGCGACCGGGGCGTCCGGCGTGCCCGCGGCCTATGTGTCGCCGTGGGTCATGGCGAGGACCCGGCTCGGTCGGCTGGTCACCGTGTACTTCGCGCTCCAGGCGCTCAATTGCTATGCGCTGGTCGGTTGGCTGCCGACGCTGCTCTCGGACGAGGGCATGAGCGACGGCGGCGCGGGCGCGATGCTGGCGATCACGCAGGGCGCGGGCATCCCCGCGACCTTCGCGCTGCTGTGGTTCGTGCGCTCCACCGGGCGGCTGCGGCCCGCCTTCACGGTCGTCTCGGTGAGCATGTTGATCGGCTTCACCGGACTGCTCGTCGCGCCGGTCGCGGTGCCGATCCTGTGGACCGCGGCGGTCGGCCTCGGGTTGTGCTCGTTCCCGCTGGTGCTGTCGGTGATCGGAAGCAGCGGCACGAGCCCTGCGGAGACCACCGCGCTGTCCACCCTCGCCCAGTCGCTCGGCTACGCGGTCGCGGCCACCGGACCGTTCGCGATCGGCATCCTGCACAGCGCCACCGGCGGGTGGGCGGTGCCGATGGGCGCGTTGGTCGTCACGGCGGTCGGGCAGCTCGTCGTCGGTCTGGCGTTGTCGGGCTCGGGCTCGGGGCCGGGTTCGGGGTCGGGGCGCTCGGCGGTGGCGCGGCGGGTGGAGTCGACAAAGGGCTGACGGACCCCCAAGAAAGAGGTAGCCTCCAAAAGAAGACAGTCTTCTTTTGGGGGATACATTCATGCCTGCTGCTTTCGGAAGCAACCGCAACTGGTGGGCCCTGGCCGCCCTGAGCCTGGCGATGGTCGCCGTCGGCCTCGACGGCACGGTGCTGAGCGTGGCCCTGCCCGAACTGGCCGGATCGCTCGACGCCACCGAATCGGATCTCCAGTGGTTCTCGTCCTCCTACCTGCTCTTCCTCGCCGCCGCGATGCTCCCGGCCGGTTTGCTGGGCGACCGGTACGGGCGGCGCCGCGTCCTGGTCGGCGCGTTATCGCTGTTCGCGCTGTCCTCGGCGGCGTGCGCGTACGCCACGTCACCGGCGCAGTTCATCGCGGCGCGCTCGGTCCTGGGTCTGGGCGGCGCCGGGATCATCGTGATGGCGTTGTCCGCGCTGACCGTGCTGTTCTCCGAGGAGGAGCGCCCGCGCGCGGTCGGCATCTGGTCGGCCGCGAACTTCCTGGCGTTGCCGATCGGTCCGTTGCTCGGCGGGTGGGTGTTGACGCACCACTGGTGGGGCTGGGTGTTCCTGATCAACGTGCCGATCGCGGTGCTCGGCACGGTGGTCGTGCTCGCACTGGTGCCCGAGTCGCGCTCGGCACAACGCCCGCGGCTCGACCCGATCGGGGTCGCGCTGTCGACGGTTGGACTGGTGGGCGTCACGTACGGGCTGATCGAGGCCGGTCGTTACGGCTGGACGGACCCGCGCGCGTGGGCGGTGATCGTGGGCGGGCTCGCGGTACTGGTCGCGTTCTGCCGCTTCGAGTATGTGATCGCCGAGCGCCGCGGCGGCCGGCCGTTGCTCGACCTGTCGCTGTTCCGGTCGGCGTCCTACTCGTGGGGCGTGATCCTGGTCGGCGTCGTGGTGTTCGCCAACATCGGCGTCTTGTTCACCATGCCGCAGTACTTCCAGGCGGTGCGCGACACGGACGCGATGGGTTCCGGGGTACGGCTGCTGCCGCTGATCGGCGGCCTCGTGATCGGCGCGTTGCCCGCCGACCGGGTGGCGCGGCGGATCGGGGCGAAGTACGCGGTGGCGGTGGGCTTCGCGGTGCTGGCGGCGGGGATGTTCCTGGGCGCGGCGACCTCGGTGGACTCCGATACCGCGTTCGTCGCGGTGTGGATGGGGCTGACCGGCGCGGGCATGGGGCTCGCGATGGCCACCGCCGCGTCCGCCGCGCTGTCCGAGGTGTCCCCGGAGCGCAGCGGGGCGGGGGCGGCGGTGTTGCAGGCGGTGAACAAGGTGGGCGGGCCGTTCGGGTCCGCGGTACTGGGCAGCGTGCTGCTGACGAGCTACCGGGCACACGTGGCCGTGCCGGCGCCGGTGCCGGACTCGGCGGGCGACGCGGTACGGTCCGGCGTGTTCGACGGGATGGCGGTGGCGGCCGAATACGCGTCGCCGGCCCTGCGTACGTCGGTCCGCGAGTCCTTCGTGCACGGCATGGACGTCGCGCTGGTGGTCTCCGGCGGTATCGCGTTGGCCGGCCTCGCGCTCGCCCTGGCATTCTTGCCGGCAACCCGAAAGCGGACCGAAGCGATCGCGCAGGACACCGAGGAACGGTACGACGATGCCCCAGCAGCGTGAAGCTCCCGGCGCCGGCCCCGACGTGGGTTGGCGCGAGCGCAAGAAGGCGAAGACCCGCTCGCGGATCCAGAGTTGCGCGCTGCGGCTGTTCCACGAGCAGGGCTACGAGGCCACCACGCTCGACCAGATCACCGAGGCCGCCGAGGTCTCCGAGAGCACGCTGTACCGGTTCTTCCCCGCGAAACGCGATCTGGTCCTCAACGACGACCTCGACCCGCTGTTCCTCGACGCGTTCGAGGCGCAGCCGGCCGGTGTGCGCGCGATCCACGCGATTCGCGCCGCGCTCGGCACGATCTTCGCCGGCCTCGCGGAGGGTGACCTCGCCGAACGCCGGCAGCGCCTGACCCTGGTGGTCTCGGTGCCCGAGCTGCGCTCGACCATGCTGGACCAGCTCGCCGGCGCCACGATCTGGCTCGCGGCCGCGGTCGCCCGCCGTACCGGTCGCACCCCCGACGACCCCGAGGTGCGCACACTGGCCGGCGCGGTCCTGGGCGCGGCGACCGCGGTCCTGCTCACCCTGGCCGACCACCCGGACGCCGACCTGGCGGCGGACCTGGACGAGGCGCTCACCCGCCTGGCGAACGGCTTCGACATCTGAGGGCGGCGGGAGACCGGGGAGTACGCGAGAACGATCCCGGAGTCGAGGGCGGGAAGCAGGGGCTTCGCCGCCCCCGACTCCGAGATCGTGACGAGGGGTCCGGCGGATCTATTGGACCTCCACCACCGGTTGGGCGAACTGGGAGGCGTACAGGCGGGCGTAGGCGCCTTCGGCGGACAGGAGTTCGTCGTGCGTGCCCTGTTCCACGATGCTGCCCGACTCCATCACCAGGATCACGTCCGCGTCGCGGATCGTGGACAGGCGGTGGGCGATCACGAAGCTGGTGCGGCCTTCGCGCAAGTGGTTCATCGCCTTTTGGATCAGCACCTCGGTGCGGGTGTCGACCGAACTGGTCGCCTCGTCGAGGACGAGGATCTGCGGCTCGGTCAGGAATGCCCGTGCGATGGTGAGCAGTTGCTTCTCACCGGCGCTCAGGTTGCCGGCTTCGTCGTCGAGGACGGTGTCGTAGCCGTCCGGGAGGGTCCGCACGAAGCGGTCGGCGTGGGTGGCCTTGGCCGCCGCGACGATCCGCTCGCGCGGTACGTCCCCGACGCCGTACGCGATGTTGTCGGCGATCGTCCCGCCGATCAGCCACGTGTCCTGCAGCACCATGCCGATCGGCGCGCGCAGGTCCTCGCGGGTCATCGTGGCGATGTCCACACCGTCTACGGTGATCCGGCCGTCGGTGACCTCGTAGAAGCGCATCAACAGGTTGACCAGCGTGGTCTTGCCCGCGCCGGTCGGGCCGACGATCGCGACCGTCTGGCCGGGATGGACCTCCAGGTTCAGACCCTCGATGAGCGGCTTGGTCGGGTCGTAGCGGAACGAGACGTCCTCGAACGCGACATGACCGGTGACCTGCTCGATCCGCGCCGGCCGCTCCGGGTCGGGGGACTGCTCGGCGGCGTCCAACAGGCCGAACACCCGCTCCGCCGAGGCGACGCCGGACTGGAGCAGGTTGGCCATCGACGCGACCTGCGTGATCGGGCCGTTGAACTGGTACGAGTACTGGATGAACGCCTGGATGTCGCCGAGTGTCATCGCACCCGAGGACACCCGTAGGCCGCCGATCACCGCGACGAGCACGTAGTTGACGTTGCCCACGAAGGTCATCGCCGGCTGGATGATGCCGGAGATGAACTGGGCCTTGAAACCGGCCGCGTACAGCGCCTCGTTGTGCTCGTTGAAGATGTCCGCGGACTCCTGCTGCCGGCCGAACACCTTGACCAGGGCGTGGCCGGTGTACATCTCCTCGATGTGCGCATTGAGCTTGCCGGTGGTCGACCACTGCTTGACGAACTGCGGCTGCGCGCGCTTGCCGATCCGCACGGTGACGAACACCGAGACCGGCACGCTGATCAGCGCCACGAGGGCGAGCAGCGGGGAGATCCAGAACATCATCACGAGCACGCCGACGATGGTCAGCAGCGAGCGAATGATCTGACTCATCGCCTGCTGGAGCGTCTGCGAGACGTTGTCGATGTCGTTGGTCGTGCGCGAGAGCACCTCGCCGCGCGGCTGCTTGTCGAAGTAACCCAGCGGCAGCCGGGCCAACTTGGTCTCGGCCTCCTCGCGCAGCCGGTACGTCATGCGCTGCACGATCGACGCGGTCAACCGACCCTGGGCGAGCGAGAACGACGCCGAGCCGACGACCACCGCGAGCACCGTGACCAGCAGTACACGGATGTGGCCGAAGTCGATGCCCCGGTCACCGATCATGCCGCGGAAGATGGTGTCGGTGGCCTTGCCCAGCAGCAGGGGGGTCAGTACCGCCAGGCCCACGCTGCCGACACTGGCGACCATCAACGCGATCACGCGCGGGCGATCGGGGGTGAGCATGCCGATCAGCCGGCGGCTGGACTCGCGGAAGTGCATCGACTTCTCGGTCGGCGCGCCGCCCATCATGCGCGCGCCCGGGCCGCCGCCGATCGGTGGTCCCGGACGACGCGCGGGGCCGTCGGTGGGCTCGGGCGCGTCGGCGTCGGCGTCGGCGTGGGTGTTGGCCTCGACGGGGCCGGTCGGGTCGGTACGGGAGGAACCGGTGGGGGCGGCGGGCGCGGACCCGGTGGGCCCGGTGCCGGTGGACCCGGCGGGGTCGCGAGGGTCGTTCGCCCCGCCCTTCTCGTCGGTGGTCGTCACGCCGCCTCCTCCTCGGTCAGCTGGGACAGCACGATCTCGCGGTAGGTGGCGTTGTCGACCATCAGTTCGGTGTGCGTACCGGTGCCCACCACGCGACCCTCGTCGAGTACCACGATCCGGTCGGCGTGCCGGATGGTCGCCACCCGCTGCGCGACGATCACCACCGTCGCGTCCGCCGTCTCGGCGACGAGCGCCGCGCGCAGCGCCGCGTCGGTGGAGTAGTCGAGCGCGGAGAACGAGTCGTCGAACAGGTAGATCTCCGGCCGCACCACCAACAGCCGGGCGATGGCGAGCCGTTGGCGTTGCCCGCCGGAGACGTTGCCCCCGCCCTGGGCGATCGGCGCGGCCAGGCCGAGCGGGAGCGCTTCGACGAACTCCCTTGCCTGGGCCGTCTCCAGCGCCCGCCACAGTTCCTCGTCGGTGGCGTCCGGGTTGCCGTAGCGCAGGTTGGAGGCGACGGTGCCGGAGAACAGGTACGGCTTCTGCGGCACCAGGCCGACGGTTCGCGAGAGCAGCGCGGCGTCGATCTCGCGCACGTCCACACCGCCGACCAGGACCGAGCCGCCGGTCACGTCGAGCAGGCGCGGCACAAGGCTCAGCAGCGTGGTCTTGCCGGCGCCGGTGCTGCCGATCACGGCGGTGGTCTCGCCGGGGCGGGCGATCAGGTCGATCGCGCGCAGCACGGGCTCCTCGGCTCCGGGGTAGCAGAAGCTGACGCCGCGCAGTTCGAGCCTGCCGTGCGCGTGCAGTCGGGTCACCGGCGCGGCGGACACGGTCAGGCTCGTCTCGGTGTCGAGCACCTCGACGATGCGGTCCGCGCACACCGCCGCGCGCGGCACCAGGAGCAGCATGAACGTCGACATCATGACGGCCATCAGGATCTGCATCAGATAGCTCATGAAGGCGATGAGCGCGCCGATGTCCATCGACCCGTCGCTCACCCGGTGGCCACCGATCCACACGATCACCACGGCGGAGGTCTCCCACACGAGCGTGACCGCGGGGAACATGAAAGCCATCAACCGGCCGAGCGAGAGCGACACGTCGCGGATCTCGCCGTTGGCGTCCGCGTAGCGGGCCTGCTCGTGCCCGTCGCGGCCGAACGCGCGGATCACCCGGATGCCGGTGATCTGCTCGCGCATCACGCGGTTGACGTTGTCGATGCGGTCCTGGAGCGACCGGAACAGCGGCGGCATCCGCCGCACGATCAGGCTGAGCACGAACGCGAGCACCGGCACGATCACCAGGAACAACAAGGACATGGGGACGTCCTGGTTGAGCGCCATCAAAATGCCGCCGAAGCACATGATCGGCGCCGACACCATCATGGTGAACGCGATCAGCACCAGCATCTGGACCTGCTGCACGTCGTTGGTGGTGCGGGTGATCAGCGACGGCGCGCCGAACTCGCCCACTTCGCGGGCGGAGAACGTCTGCACGTGGTTGAACACCGCGGCTCGTACGTCGCGGCCCAACCCCATCGCGATCCGCGCGCCGAAGTACACCGCGGTCGCGGCGCACAGGATCTGAATCAGGGTCACCCCGATCATCACCCCGCCGACGCGCAGGATGTATCCGGTGTCGCCCTTGACCACGCCGTTGTTGATGATGTCGGCGTTCAGAGTCGGCAGGTACAGCGTCGCGAGCGTCTGCACGAGTTGCAGGAGCACGACGACGGCGATCGGCCGTTTGTACGGGCGCAGGTGTGCGCGGAGCAATCGAATCAGCACGTGACCCTCCTCGGGTCGGGCGAGTACAGCCGACCTGCGTGAGGCGCCGTACGGGTTTCGGGCGCAAGTCTCGCGCGGGGTTTCGGCGCGTCGTGCGGCCCGAACGGGGCGCCCGGACCCGGCCGACGCGCGCCTGCCTGCCCATGACCGTAGTGCCGAGCGATCATGATCGTGCGGGGGGTCGGATCGCGGTGCGAGTATCCATGCGCACCGAGTGGTTGTCCACCCATTTTGGTTCTCCCCGAGTGCCGTCGATGCGGTCGTACCCAGTGCACCATCGGTGCGGTCGGGCGGTTCGGGCAACCGTAGAACTTCAAGCCGACTTAAGGTCAAGGGATCGTTCGGGGACGACGAAAGCGGCCCGCTCACCCCGGGGGGTGGGCGGGCCGCTGACAGCGGGGGCGGGTAGGTCAGTCGATGTCGACGGAGGCCGCGCTGATCGCACCGGCGATCAGTCCGCCGCCGTGGTGGCCGTCGCAGATCACGACGCCGGCGGCGGAGAAGTACTCGACCTCCACGCCGCTCTTCTCGGACGCCTGGGCCGAGCCGGCGCCGATGAACGCGAAGGCGGCAGCGCCGGCAAGGGCGACGAGCGTGGTACGGATGCGCATTTTCTACTCCCATGAAGTGTGTCGGCAGGACAGGTCTACACATATCCGGAAAAACACATAATCATGGGCATATCAGGCTATTTGGTGGTGTGTCGCCATGACTTGGACCCGTTCGGCCCGCCGTCGGCGTCGGTCCGCTGTCGGCGTCGTCGGTCTCGTCAGCGTCGTACGTAGGTGAGCCAGTGCGCGTAGCGTTCGTCCGCGCCGGTGACGGCTGCGGCGTAGGCCGCCTGGAGTTTGCGGGTGATCAAGCCGGTGCCGACCTCGCGATCGTCGAGCGAGGCGACCGGGACGATGTCCACGGCGGTGCCGCTGATCAGCACCTCGTCGGCGGTGTACAGGTCCGAGCGCAGCAGGTTCTCCACCCGAACCGGGATGCCCAGGTCGGCGGCGAGGGTGAGCACGGTGTCCTGGGTGATCCCGCGCAGCGCGCCGGATGCGGCGGGCGGTGTGTACAGCACGCCGCCGCGCACCGCGAAGACGTTGGCGGCGCTGCACTCGCTGACATAGCCGTCGCCGGAGAGCAACAGTGCCTCGTCGTAGCCGGCCCGGACGGCGGCGGTCTTGGCGAGCGCGGCGTTGAGGTAGCCGGCGGTGGCCTTGGCGGCGGGCGGCAGCACGTTGGGGTCGTTGCGTCGCCAGGAGCTGGTGGCGAGCCGGATGCCGCGGTCGGCGGCATCGGCGCCGAGGTACGCGCCCCACTCCCAACCGGCGACGAACACACCGACGTCCGCGGCGGGTTGGATGATCGGGCCCATCTCGCCGTAGCCGAGGTGGGCGACGTGTCGCAGGTAGCACGATTCGTGGCCGTTGGCCGCGATCAGGTCGAGGGTCGCGGTGCGCAGGGCGGCGCTGTCGTACGGAATCGCGAAGCCCAGGATGTGCGCGCTCTCGCGGAGCCGGCGCAGATGGTCGTCGAGGCGGAAGACGGCCGGCCCGCGTGGGGTGCCGTGGGCGCGGGTGCCTTCGATCACGCCCGTTCCGTAGTGGAGAGCGTGGGTGAGGACGTGGACCTTCGCCTCTCGCCAGGGGGCGAGGGCGCCGTCCATCCAGATCCAGTCCGCTTCGGTCAGTGCCATCGACTGCTCCTGCCGTTTGGTGGGGCGGGGGTTGGGTGAGGGGTGCTGAGTGCTGGGCCGCTGGGCTCTTGCGCCGGAAGTGGGTCATCGGCTGACGTGTCGATGGGCCACTTTGTGAGTGGCACGTTAGCCGGGTTGCTATTGGTCCACTAGTGACCGTCCGTCAGGTGGACGGCGGGAGACCGGCGGACCTTGCCGCATGCGGCTCGACGTCGCGCTCGACCTGCTGTTCGGCCCCTCTGTCACCGCATGGCCCTGCACCTCGGGATGCCGATCCCGGCCACCTCGACTCCCTCGGCGCCCACGCCCTGCGTGCGTCGGCGGTGGAGTCAAGGGGTGTGCGTGGCCCAGGCTTTGGCGAGTAGGGCGGTGGCCTGGGTCAGGACGGGTTCCGGCCACGCGTAGGTGAGGCGGATGTGGTTGCCGGCCGGGCTTCGGGTGGGGGAGAAGACGGCGCCCGGGGAGACGGCGACGCCGTGGCGCAAGGCTGTGGCCACGAAGGCTTCGCCGTCGGTGTTCGGGAGGTGGACCCACACGGACAGGCCACCGCGGGGCAGGGTCCACTCCCACTCGGGCAGGTGCTCGGTGAGGGCGGCGGCGAAGTGGTCGCGGCGCCGGGCGAGGGTGTCGGACCAGGCTCGGACGCGGGCCCGGTGGGTGGGATCGCGCAGGATGTGGACGGCGAGTTGCTGGTCCAGGGTCGAACAGGCCAGGTCGGTACGTTGTTTGGCCTCCGCAACCAGGGGCCGCACATGCGCGGGCGCGGCGACCCAGCCCACGCGCAGTCCGCCCCACACGGTCTTGGACAGCGACCCCAGGCACACCGTGAGACCGGGTGCGCGCCCGGCCGTCGAGGGGACCGGCCCCTCGGCCAGGTCGGCGAGCGTACGGTCCTCCACCAGTAGCACGGACTCGGCGACCGCGATGTCGGCGATGGCGCGGGCACGGCGCGCCGACAGCACGTTGCCGGTGGGGTTGTGGAGCGGGAGCAGGAACACGTAGGCCGGGCGGTGCCGGCGGATCGCCGCGTGCAGGGCGTCGGGGTCGAAGCCGTGTCGATCGCCGCTTACGGGGATCGCCTCGGCGCCGAAGCGTCGTACGGCGGCGAGCATGCCGGGGTAGGTCGTCTCCTCCACCAACACCCGGTCGCCGGGGCGCAGGAGCGCATCGGCCACGAGGTGGATGGCCTGCTGGGCGCCGGCCGTCACGACGACGTCGTCGGCCGCGAAGCCGGGCGGCAGGGCTCCGGCGGCGATCAGCTCGCGCAGGCGAGGATCGCCGGTCGGGCCGTAGCCGTCCTGCGGACGGGCGTCGAGGAGATCCTCGACGCGCAGCCGCAGATCCGGGAGGAGCGAGGCGTCGGGCACGACGGACTTGGCCAGGTCGACGACGATCGCGCCCTCGCGCAGCCACCGCGAGAACGTGGGCAGGCCGCCGGCGCGCACGTACGATCCGCTGCCGTGGCGGCGTTCGATCAGGCCCACTCGGCTGAGGGCCAGATAGGCGGACGCCACGGTGCCGCGGCTGAGGCCGAGTGCGGTGCCGAGCGTGCGTTCGGAAGGCAGGCGGGTGTCGGCCAGGAGGTCGCCGGTCTCGACGAGTTCGCGGACTGCGTCGAAGAGGCGTTCGGCGCGGGATCTGCGTTCGTTGCGCCGGGGACTGCCCATGCGCTCCGCGACGATCACGGCGAACTGTTCGACCTCCACGGTCACTCCCCACGCCTGCGGTGTATGCGCGGTGTATGCGCCGGACCCTTGATGCTTTCACGGTCGCGTGGTGGGGCCGGTCGGGGCGGCCGCCGGGGTCGGGCCGGGGAGGAGCGGGGAGCGTGGTTCGAGGGTTGCGTTCGGGGCGGGGAGGTGCCTGCGGTGTCAGGGGATGGCGGCGGTGTCGGGGATGGCGAGGTCCTCGTATCGGCGGTACAGGCGCCGCGTGGTTCCGGTCGTGTCGTGTGCCGCGATGGCCGACCAGCAGCGGGCCGCCAGGGCCCGGGCCCGGGTGCCGGGCCACGGGGTCGGCAGCAACTCCGAAGGCAGGAGCGGATCGGGCTCCATCGCCCGGCCGAATTCGACGGCGAGTTCGACGCCGATGGTGAGCAGTTCGACGGCGTCCGGCGGCTCGATCGGGCCGCCGCGGTCGTCGGCCCCGGCGGAGGTCAGCCGGTCCAGTCGCGGCCGGACGATCGCGCTCAGGCGCTCGTACCGTGCCGCGATCTCGTCGAGGGGCCACAGCCGTGCGGTCAGCGCGACCGGGTCCTCGATCGCGCCGGTTCGCAGATCCCGACTGGTGAGCATGGTGACCGCATCGCGCACACCCAGGCGGGCGGCTTCCGCGTCGACCGGCCCGCTCCAGTCGTTGGCCGATACGTACAGGCCGCCGTGCAGCGCCGCACCGCCCAGGCGCAGGATCGCGTCGCGCAGCGCGTCGCGGGCGGGCCGGGCCGATTCGGGGATCGCGAACGCGACCAGGTGCCACGCGCCGTCCCACGGTTCGAGGCCGTGGTCCCGACGGTACGCGTAGCGGACGAACTCGACGTTGGGTTCGAGCGCGCGGCGGGTCGCGTCCGTGGCGCTCAACAGAGCCTTGCGGCCACGGCCTTCGTGGGTGAAGGCGCCCTCCGCGACCAGGCGCTTGACGCACAGGCGCACCTGCTGATCGGTCATGCCCAAGGTGCCCGCGACCGTGTACAACTCGCCGGTGTCGACCGTGCCGTCGTGGTCGACGAGAGCGTGGACGAGCGTGCGGGTCGGGATCACGACAGGTTCGATTTCGGGCATGGGCCGAGCATACGAGCGCACTCGGGTGTCCCCCGTCGCGCTCACCCGCGGCCGAGCGCGGCACACGGCACGATCCGCCGGATCATCGTCGTCGCGGAGCCGAAGCCCATGAGCGAGCGCAGGTAGGGCGTGTGTTCGGTCCTGGTCGCGACGAAGCCGTGGCGCTCGTACAGCGCGCGGGCGCGCGGATTGACGTCGATCACGTCGAGCCGGACGCGCGTACAGCCCAACTCCGCGCCGACGACGGCGATCTCGTCGAGCAGCAGGCTGCCGATGCCGCGCCCGCGTTGCGCGGCGTCGACGGCGATGCCGTCCATGACCAACTCGCGCGGCGAGGGCGTGCGTTCGAGCAGTGCCAGCAGGGCGATGCGGGGCAACGCGCGAAGTTTGCCGTAGGCGCGCACGACGTCGCGCGCGGAACCACCGGTGAAGGCCCGGCCGCCGTAGCGGTAACCGGCCACGCCGACCAGTTCGCCCGCCACGGTCGCGGCGATGGCCCGATCCTCGTTGAGGTGCTCGGCGATGAACGCGGTACCGGCGGCATCGGGCCCCAGCGCGGCGCCGAGCTTGCGGCCGAAGGCCTCCCAGTACAACTCGGCCGCGCGGCGACGGGTGTCGGGTGGCAGGCCACGCCCGACCCGCGGGGTCTGGTTCTCGTTCGGTTCCTTCATGTCGCCGCCTCGGAGTCGACGTGGGGAGGGGGTGGGGTCGGAGGGGGTCAGTGGGATTCGGCGGGGATTCGCGGGGCTCGATGGGAGCATTGAAGTGATCGTATCCCATACGTTCGTCCGCGGCACGAGCGTACGTGTTCTGATAGATGTGTGGCCGAGGGCGATGCCTGGGAAGTGGGGGTAGGCATGTCGGCCACGCCGGCGGGCGGGCGTGGGCCGCTCGGGATGGTGATCCCCGTTGCATCTCGCCGAGCTGCGCGAGGAGGGCGCGTCACAGGCGCGGATCGACGCCGAGGCCGGGCGCGGCGACGCGGGTGCCGGAGCGGGATATAGGTGCCGGAGCCGGATGTGAATACCAGAGCCGGATGCATGTGTTGCAGGGGAAGTCATCCGTCGAAGGCGGCGTGGCCATCCGCGACGTCTGGCTTCCCTCAGGCGCGCTGTCGGGCTTCCATGGTGATCGCCAGGGCGAGCAACAGTTGCCGGTCGATGGCGTCCTCGCGCACGCCCACCAACTTCCGTCAGTCTGCGAGGACTGCCTGCCTTGCGCCCAAAGCCGTTGCCAAGGCTGTGAGTTGCGGGTCCGAGGCGGCTGCCGCGAGGGCGGCGTCGAGGGCGTCCTCGTAGGTCGCGGTCGCCTCGGTCAGGCGGGTCCGCCCGTCGTCGGTGATCACGCTGTATACGCCGCGGCGGTCCTTGGGACACAGGTCGCGTCGGGTCAGGCCGTCCGCCTCGAGGCGGACCGCGAGGCGGCTGACCGAACTCTGGTTCAATCCGATGGAGTCGGCGAGTTCCTGCATGCGCAACTCGCCGTCGGGTGCCACGGCGAGCCGGGAGAGCGCACGGTACTCGGACAAGCCGATGCCGTGTCGTCGCTGTAGGGCCTTGCCGAGCTCGTGCTCGACCCGGGCATGCAGGACGACGACCTCATCCCAGAGCTGTGCGTTCACGGCCCACCTCTTTCGACTGTTGACAACAGATTACATGCAGTGCCAGATTATGCATGTACAAGCAAAGAATGTATGTGCATACAACCTCTGGAGTGATCGTCATGAGCAACAGCCCCGCTGCCGACGCCGGCTCGATCCTGCAGGTCGCGACCGAGCCGGACTGGTACGAGCCCTACAACATCTCGCAGGCGATCAAGGCCGGCGGCTTCGTCTACGTCTCCGGGCAGGCCGGCTTCGACGAAAGCGGTCGCACGGTCGAGGGCGGCTTCGCGGAGCAGGGTCGGCAGGCGTTCCGCAACGTGGAGCGGGTACTGACCGCGGCCGGCGCGACCTTCGCGGACGTGGTCAAGGTCGGGATCTTCGTGCGAGACATGGCCCGGGATTTGGACGACGTCATAAAGCTGCGGGCCGAGTTCCTGTCTCGGCCCTACCCCGCGGACACGCTCCTGGAGGTGTCATCGCTCGCCCAGCCCGACTGGCTGATCGAGGTCGAGGTCATCGCGCTCGATCGGTCGTAGCCGCGCGCCCGGCGCCCCGGGTGACGCCACCGCCGTGGCGCGACGCCCTGCGACGCCCTGCGCCGCGCGGAGGTGTCGGCTCTTGCTCCTCCCTTTCTCGCGACCCCACTCCCACTTCCGCCCCATCGCCGCTTCCCAGGACGGGTACAGACCATGATCACCACCACCACGACGACCACCGACACGACCGGCCCGCTGCTGCGCCCGCACCACCGGGGCGCGCTCGACCTGCCCAACCGCATCGCGATGGCTCCGATGACGCGGGGCCGAGCCGACGACGCCACCGGCGTACCGAGTCCGCTCGCGGCCACCTACTACGCGCAGCGTGCCGGCGCCGGGCTGATCATCACGGAAGGCATCTCGATCCACCCGCTCGGCAAGTCGGGACCGGGCATCCCCGGCTTGGCCGACGACGCGCAGGAAGCGGGGTGGCGCGAGGTCACCGCCGCCGTCCACGCCGCCGGCGGTCGGATCTTCGCCCAGTTGTGGCACGTCGGCCGGATGACCCACCCGGTGACGCTCGACGGCGAGACCCCCACCGCACCGTCGCCGGTGCGGATCACGAACGCGCCGATATACACCCGCGACGGCCTGCTCGACCACGTCACCCCGCGCGCGCTCACGGTCGAGGAGATCGACGACGTGGTGGCCGCCTACGCGGCGGGCGCGCGGCGGGCGATCGATGCGGGCTTCGACGGCATCGAACTGCACGGCGCCAACGGCTACCTGATCCACCAGTTCCTGGCCGAGAACACCAACCTGCGCACCGACCGTTACGGCGGTTCGCGCGAGAACCGGCTGCGTTTCGTGCTGGAGGTCGTCGGCGCGGTGATCGCCGAGGTCGGCGCCGAGCGCGTGGGCCTGAGGATCTCGCCCGACAACCCGGAGAACCAACTCGCGGAGCCGGACGCGCGGGAGACCTACCGGGTACTCGTCGACGCGCTCGAACCGCTGGGCCTGGCCTACCTGCACGTGCTGGAACGGGGGGACTACGACGCGTTGGCGGACCTGCGCCCGCGGTGGTCGGGCACGCTGATCGGCAATTACAACGGGCCCGTTCCGGTCGACGAGGCAACCGCCGAGCGGGCGTTGGCGGGTGGGCTCGCCGATGTCGTGGCGTTCGGCCGGTTGTTCATCACCAATCCCGACCTGCCCGCCCGGTTCGCCGCGGGCGCTCCGTTGCACCCGCCGGCCGTGGCAGACGTGTACGGAGGCGGCGCCCGCGGATACGTGGACTACCCCGCGATGGTCAGGCCACCGCGGTGAGTTCGGCGGGGGCGTCGGCGAGTACGGCGCGCAGCGACTCGGGGGTGAGGACGCCGACGACGCGGCCGTCCGCGTCCGCGACGGCCCAGATTCGCAGCCCGTGCAGACGCATCGACGCCGCGGCCGCGACGGCCGACATGGCGGGACGGGCGAAGGGCGTGCGGTCGTGGGTGATGTTGCGGATCGGCGTGCGCTCGGTGTACCAGGAGCGGATCAGGTAGGGCGCGAGCTGGGCGCGCCTGACCACGCCGACGCCGCGGCCGTCCTCGGAGGTGAGTATCGCGTGGTCGGCGTCCGCGGCTCGGATGAGGTCGAGGGCCCTGTCGACCATGGTGTCCGCGCTTATCCGGAGTTCGGCAGGCTGCATGGCGTGTGCGACGGTGGGGGCGCCGTGGGCGGCGTGGGTGACGTGGCGATGGTGGGGCCGGGTGGTGGTCATGGCAGGAACCTGTTTTCTGTTGTCGGATCTGCTGTGTACTCACGTGGTGGTGCGTGGTGCGTGTGGCGTGATGCGTTCGTACTGCGGTTGTGCCGTGGTGTGTTGCGTGGTGTCTCGGGTCGACGGGCGTCCGAGGATGCGGCGTTGGCGACGACAGCGCTCGCGCCGTGCGGGCTCCCGGGTGCCGGGGTTGTCGGCCGTCAGGAGTTCGGCCGTCGCGGGGTCAAGGTCGGAGTCGGGGGCGAACTCGGGTGATACGACGAGCACATGCTCGGGATCCGCCCGCGAACGGGGGACGAGCACGACCGCGGCCGCGCCCTGCTCCGGGGTGTACGAACACCCGGCCCGGACGATCCGTCTGTCGACCGTGACTCGTCGAGACACGCTCGCCCAGCGGGTGGTCGGATCGAGGATGGCGCAGGTGACCCGTCCTCGACGGTCGAACTCGCGCCGGAGTGCTGCGAGTTCGGTGGCGAGGGCGGACGAGCGCCGCCATTCGGGCGGCTGGTGCGTCGAACGGATGGCACTGATCATCGGTCGGCGGACGAATGGCGGTCACGGACATGTGCCGGGCCTGCCTCCGGACGGTTCGCACCGGTCCGGCGTTGTCGCTCACCGAGAACAACACCGACATGGAAGCCGATGTACGAAGTGTCTTCGGTAGGGCCACCTTACCGTGTGCTGCGACAACGAATCGGCAGGGGCCCCACGAATAGCGCGCAAAACGGGCCTTGACGAAAGGACGACGCCGCCCTGGGGGGGAGCGGGCGGCGCCGTCGTATGCGGGTCGGTGGGCGGGATCACCTCTCGGCGAATGGCACACCGCGAATCCAGCCGAACGGTATGTCGCGGCGGCGAATGGTTGGGCCCGGGGACACCCACTCACCGACTGACCCGTACAACGGACGAGCTCGGACGGTAATTCCCACCGGGGTGCGCGGGCGGGCCCGGAGCCCGGTCGGCGGCGGCGCCACCGGCTCTGTACCGGACGTCCCCGGTCGAAGCCCCCCGTCGAAGACGCCGGTCGACGGCCCCCGCGCCGAGGCTCCCGGCCGGGGGGCATCGGCTGGTCGGTGCCCCCCGGTCGAGGTCGTCGGTCCGGATCGCGTCGGGCTCGGCGGGTGTGTGGCGGGGGCTCGGCGGCTCGACTGCCGGGCGGTTGTTCGAAGCGGCGCCGCGGTCGGGCCGATCCTGTCCGAACGTGATACGCGTCACGGCATCGACTGCGTGTCGGGCCAGGCTGCTCCAACGCCCCGGCCACCACTTACGGGTGTTTGGTGCGGTCTGGTGAAATTCGGTCGGATTCTGTCTGTTCTGCTCTGATTCGGTCCGGTCAGGAGCGGGACAGGCCGGTGAGGATGATGTCGAGGCCCGCGTGGAATTCGGACTCCGGGGTGCTCTCGGCGGCGGCTGTGGCGATCTCGATCAGGTGGGGGAAGCGGTCGGGGGGGAGGGCTCGGGCGCGCGTGGTGATCGCTTCGGGGTCCTCGCCGTGGGCGATCGACAGGGGGCCTGCCAGTTCGGCCTGGGCGAAGCCCGCCAGGAAGCCGGACACGGTACGAAACGCGACCAGGAGATCCCGGCCCCGGCGGCCGCTTCGGGCGAGGGCGCGCAGGAGGGCCTCGCCGCCGGCGAGGGTGGGCTCGTCCAAAATGCGGCGAGTGAGGATCAGCGGGATCACGTCCGGGTGGGCGCGGACCGCGCGCCAGTTCGCTTCGGCGAGTGCGCGGACCTCCTCGCGCCAATCGTCGGCCTTCTCGTGCGCCGGCAAATCGGCGTCCGCGTACACCGCCTCGACGAGGAGTGCCTCCAGGCCCTCGCGGCCGTCCACGTAGTTGTAGATCGTCATCGCGCCGGTGCCGAGGGCCGCCGCGAGGCTGCGCATGGTCAGGGCCGGCAGGCCGTGTTCGTCGACCAGGGCCAAAGCGGCGGCACGTAGTTGTTCCCGGCTGAACTTTCGGGGCGCGGGCACGATCCTCCTTGACGTACGTACAACGTACGTGTTCGACTGGCGCTGTTCACGTACAGGGTACGTCAACGTGGTTCCGGCGGGGCCGATCAGGCTCCTGTGGGCCTGTTCGGCGTGCCCGGATGTCTCTTCGCCGCAGCACCGAAGGAGTCCCGATGACCATCACGGACCTGTTCACCTCCGCCATCAGGCTGCGCGAGGGCGGCCTCGTGCAGGCCGAGCAACGGCGGATGAGCGGAGCCGATGCCGACGTCGGTTGGCACGTGGCCGCGTTCCACGTCGAGACGGACGCCGACGTACACGCGGATCACTGGGAGATGCATCCCGAGTCCGAGGAGGCGGTGTGCGTACTCGCCGGGGGCGTACGGCTGTTCGTGCGGGCGCCGGGTGACGACGCGGCGGACCCGGACGCGGACGAGGGGCCGGTGGTCCTGGGCCCCGGTGCGGTGTACATCGTGCCGCGGGGGCGTTGGCATCGCCTGGAGGTGGACGAGCCGAGTGATCTGATGTCGATCGGGTTGCGGGCGGGTACGCGCCTCGCGCGGCGGGTCGAGGGGATGGGGGCGGCGTGACCGCGTCATCGACCGCCTCGGCGCCCAGGTCGCCGGCCGAAGGGTCGGTGGAGGAGACGACTTCGGCCCGGACCACCCGACTGTTGCTGATCGTCGTGTTGACCGTGCAGTTCACCGTGGCCCTGGACATGTCGGTGGTCAACGTCGCGTTGCCCGACATCGGCGACGATCTCGGCTTCACCGCCGAGGGGTTGCCGTGGGTGGTCAACGCGTACGCGCTCACCTTCGGCGGTCTGTTGATGCTCGGCGGCCGGATCGGTGACATCGTCGGGCGGCGCCGTACGCTCTTCGCCGGCTTGGCCGTGTTCGGCCTGGCGGGTTTGGCCGGCGGCTTCACCCGCTCACCGGGTGCGTTGATCGCGGCTCGCGCGGTACAGGGAGTCGGCGCGGCGGCTCTCGCGCCGGTCGCCTTCGCGCTGATCACCGTGACGTTTCCGATCGGGCCAGCACGGGCGCGGGCACTCGGGCTGTGGGGAGCGACGGCTGCCGCCGGTGGCGCGGTCGGGGTACTGGTGGGCGGGCTGTTGACCGAGTCGGTGGGTTGGCGGGCGGTGATGCTGATCAACGTGCCGATCGTGGCGTTCGCGATGGCCGTGGCGTGGCGCGTACCTGCCGACCACCCCGCGCCCGGGCGGGCGCCGAGACTGGACCTGACGGGCGCACTCCTGGTCACGGCCGGCGCTTCGGCGTTGGTCCTGGGCGTGGTGCGGGCCGAGCACAACGGGTGGGCGTCCGGGACGACGCTGCTCACGCTCGCTGCGGCGGCCGTGTTGTCGGCGGCGTTCGTGGCCGTGGAACTGCGCACGGCCGAACCGCTGTTGCGGATGCGGTTGCTGACGCACCGTCCGGTGGTCGGCGCCAACCTGTTCATGATGCTGCTGTTCTCGGGCCAGTTCGCGGCGTTCTACTTCACGTCGCTGTACCTCCAGCAGGTGCTCGGGTACGGGCCGGCTGCGGCCGGCGCCGCGTTCGTGCCGTTCAGCGTCGGGGTCGTGATCGGCTCGGTGCTCGCGACCCGGCTGGTCGAGAGGTTCGGTCTCGGGCGGCTGCTGGCTACGGGCGGCGCGGTTGCGGCGGTCGGGTTCGGGTGGTTCGGGGCCGCGTTCGAGGCCGACGGCACGTTCCTGGGTTCGATCCTGGGGCCGTCGTTGGTGGCGAGCATCGGTACCGGATTGTGCATCGTTCCACTGGGCACCGCCGCGACCTCGGGCGTTGCGGCGAGCGAGGCGGGCATGGCGGGCGGCCTGATCAACAGCTCGCGGCAGATCGGCGGTTCGATCGGCCTGGCTGCGCTGGTGACGCTGTCGGCCTCGGTGATTGCGGGAGACGGGGCCTCGGGTGGTGACGGTGTCGGCGCGGGTGGTGGCGGCGGGATGGATCGGGCTCGGGCGCTTGCGCACGGGTACGGCGTGGCGGTCGGGTCGGCGGGGGTGTTGCTTGCGGTGGCGGCGGTGATCGCGCTGCTCTTGGTGCCGGGTCGGGTGGCGGCGCCGCCGTCGGCGGGGGTTGCGGGGGCCGGGGAAGCGCCTTCGGGGTGAGTGGGGCCGGGGTGACGTGCGGTTTGGGCGAGGTCGCGCGGTGGTGTGAGGTGGGCGCGAGGGGTGGTTGCGGTTTCGTTGTGGGTGGCTTGGGTGTGGTTCCCACCCGCACCACCCGTTGCGTGTGTGGGGTGGGCTGCGGTTTTACGGCGATGTGGTGGGGGGTCCGGCCTCGCGGCCTCGGCACTGGGTCGAAGAGCCCACGGCAGCCCGGGCCCGCGCCTGCGTGGCGGGTGCCGTGCGCGCGACGTGGCCTTTCGGTACGCGGGGGGACGGGGGCGAGGGTACCCGGCGGATATTGGGTTGTCCGGGGGTTTCGGGGGCGGTAGTTCTGTGGGCATGAAGTCATCGATTCGGCGGGCTCGGCATGTTCTGCCTCGTGGTGAGGCGGAGGTCTGGGCGCCGGTTGCCGCGCGTCATGGGATACCGGCGTATGGGTGCAAGTACCTGTACACAGCGGGTGTGCTGCGCGAATTCGTCGGCTCCGCCGGGTTGTTGCTTCACCACGGTCAGTATCTGGCCGCCGCGTCCCTGGCCCTCAACGGGGCCGAACTCGTCGGCCGTTGCGTCTCCGAACGCACCGAGCAGGGTGTCACCCAGCGGCTCCGCAACGGCCTGAACTACCTGGAAAGCCTGGAACCCGCCGACGAGGGACAGGAGATCCCGGAGGCCGACGCCCTCGTCAAACTTCGCGGCTTCACCGCGCACACCACGCTTGAGCCGCCCGCCGGCTCCGACCTTCAGTTCTCGCACGCCACCGTCGGATACCTCCTCGATCGCCTGGCCCTCGCCGCCGATCGCCTGTGGACCGACGCGGACGCGAGCACCGTCCGCAAGTTCGCCGGCGCGAAGATCAGCCCGATGCGCCCGGACGGCGAAAACCTCTACGTGGCGAGCCTGTTGGCCCACATCGAGGCGGGCCACACCCCGGGTACCGAGATCCCCTACGAGGACACGTGGCGCGTCCTCGTCCCGACGGGCGTGGGTCGGTAGCGGGCGAGCCCCGGGTGGACGGATGCGTGTCGCGTCGACCCGATCGACCCCTGGGGGGAGGTCGAAAGGCGAGGCGGCACAGGAGGCCGTACAGGACGCAAACCGACCTCGATGCCGGGGCGTCATGGCCCCACGAGTGCCATCTCCTCCCGCCTGCCGTCCCTCCTCTCCTCGCTCCGGACCCCGCGTGAACGGCCCGGCGGTGAACCGGCCGTCCGACTGCGGGGCGGTCTCGGGACCATTCGTCGCGACATCGACCGGCCGCGCGAACTCGGCCACCCCGTCGAGGCGTCGGTGGCCGTGGCCGCCGGGCGGCGTCGGTACCTGCTCGGCTACGACAGCGACCGCGACGACTGGCGGATCTCACAAAGGCGCGCGGCAGACGGAATCGGTCACGCGTAGGTAGTTGTCGGTGTTCGGTACGGCCGAGTCCGGGCGCATGCTTGGGGTGTGAAATCCGATCGGTTGCTCTCGATCCTGCTGCTCCTCCAGTCCCGCGGCCGGGTGCCGGCGGCCGAGTTGGCCGAGCGGCTGGAGGTGTCCAAGCGCACCATCTACCGCGACGTGGAGGCGCTGTCCACGGCGGGTGTGCCCGTGTACGCCGAGCGGGGTCGACACGGTGGCATCTCGCTGCTGCCCGGGTTTCGTACCGACGTCACCGGGCTCACCTCCGACGAGGCTCGCGCCCTGTTCGTGCTCGCCGAGCAGGGCACGCACGCGGCGCTCGGGCTCGACGGCGCACTCGGCTCGGCCCTGCGCAAGGTCATGGTCGCGTTGCCCGCGCCGCACCGGCCGGCCGCGGAACAGATGACGAGGCGGGTATTGATCGATCCCGACCGTTGGTTGGCCGGGCCGCGCCCGCCCGTGGACGTGGAGGCGTTGCAGGACGCGGTGTTCGCGGATCGCCGGCTGCGGATCCGCTATCGGCACAGCGGCTCGACAGCCGTGCGGACGTACACGGTCGACCCGTACGGACTCGTGGCCAAGGCCGGTACGTGGTACCTGGTCGCCGATCGGCGCGGCGTACCGCGGTTGTACCGGATCGAGCGGATCGCGGCGGTGACGGTTTCCGAGGATTCGGTACAGCGCCGAGCGGGCGTCGAACTGGCGGACGCATGGGCCGCGTTGCGCCGCGCGGTCGAGGAGCAGCCGGCCGAGGTGCGGATCCGGGCTCGGGTGCGGCGGTCGCGGTGGGACATGTTCGTGCGGATCGTCGGAGCGCGGATCGTGCTGCGCGAGGAAGGCGAGGACGCTGCCGCCGAGTGGATCGTGATCGAGGTCGGCTATCCCGCCCTGACCGGGGTGCGCCAACTCCTCCAGTTCGGTACGCATGTCGAGATCCTGTCGCCGCCGGAAGCCCGGCACGCCGCCCGTGAGTTGGCGGCGGAAATCGTCGCGATGTACACGTGATGTGACGGTATGTCAGCCCGATTGCGGCTCAGCCGGCGGAACCGTCGTGTCCGGATCGGCGGGTGTTCATACGATCGACTGGGCGTGACGGGCAATCGGTGACGGGCGATCGGTGGGGGGCACGGCGGTGCGGGTCGAGGATCTGTTGGGGATGCCCGAGCTGAGGTTGGCCCTGTTGGCCGGGGCCGCGGGGCTGGGGCGTGAGGTGCGCCGGGTGTGCGCAGCCGATCCTGCCGAACCTGCTTGGGGGCTGCTCGGTCCGGGGCCGCTCGGTTCGGGGTCGACCGAGTCGGGGCCGATCGCGTCGGGACCCACCGGTTCCGGGCCGACCGCTTCGGTCCCGACCGGCTCGGCTCCGCTCGGCTTGCGTCTCTTCGGTGGTGAGTGCGTGGTCCTGCGGGAGGGTTGGGGGCACGAGGGAGTCGATCGGGAAGGGTTTGTCCGGGCGGTCGCCGCGGCCGGCGCGGTGGCGTTGGTGGCTCGGGACGTGGCACAGGAACTGGTCGCGGCGTGCGGGCGGGTCGGGTTGCCGTTGTTCCTGGCGCCGGACGCCGAGTCGCCGGCCCGGCTGGCCGACGTGGTGGCGGCCCGGGTGGCGCGCGGCCACCGGCTCGGAGCCGAGCAACTGCTGCTGTGGCAGCGACGGTTGGTGGCGGCGGTGTCCGAGGGTGCGGATACCCGCGATCTGTTGGAAATGTTCGCGCGCGAACTCGGGATGGCGTGCCGGGTGGTGACGCCGGCAGGGCGCGTGTCGGCCGCGGCCGGTCCGATGGCGGGGGCGTCGGCGGATGGGGGCGAGGTGGCACGGATCGCGCTCGCGGCGGAGCGGTTGCCCGTTCTCGTCGGCGGGGACACGGTGCTACCGCTGGGACGGCGGGCGGCGTTGGCCGGGTATCTGGTGTGCGCGGGCGATCGGTCCGCCGATCCCGTGGTCACCCAGGCGGCCGAGATGCTCGCGCTCGGTGGGGTGCGGCAGGCGGAGCGACTGAGCGTCGAGCGGGCGCACGCCTGGGAGTTGGTGGATCAGGTCGAGTCCGGAGCCGCGCCGGAGGTGATACGGGCCCGGTTGGCGGCGGCCGGGATCGACGCGGCCGTGACGCCGACCGTGTGCAGCGCGGCGGGGGACGGTGCCGGCGATCCGTCCGGCGCGGCGGGGCGACTGGTCACGGACCTGGTCGAGAGCGTGTTGGAGGCGGATCCGGCGGCGCGGTGGGTGGTGGCTCACGGCAAGGACGAGGTGGTCGTGTTCGCGGCGGCGGGCGTCGGCGGCGAGGCGCGGATCGTGGCGGCGTTGCGGCGTGCGGCGCGGTGGTGGGAACCGGTGCTCGGGCGGGAGCGGGTGGCGGTGGGCGTGAGTGGCGGGCCGGGCGGAGGCGCGAGGCCGGGTGCGGGTGGTACGAGGAGTCGCGGGCCGGGCGCCGGGGCGTCCACGTGGGGGGCGGCACTGGCCGAGGCCAGAGGCGCGCGAGACCTCGCCCGGACG
>NZ_WWJX01000176.1 GCF_009865215.1 Streptomyces sp. SID3343
TCCCAGCCGGACCGCTGCCGGGCGACCCACCGCCCGATCGGCGTGCCGCGATGCACGACGCCTAGGGCGACGTCGTCCAGCCGCGGCCCCTCGCCTTTCTCGCCTGTCGCGTCTCGCTCGCCCGTCTCGTTTCGTTCTCCGTATTCGGCGAGGTATTCGGCGAGGTAGTCGGCGGCGTGGGTGGCGTGGCGTTGCCGGGCGACGGGCCAGTGTGCCAGGCGCCATTCCTCGCCCTCGGCCAGTGCGTCGAGCGCCTCCCGCCGCCCGGCGGCCAAGCCGCCGCGCCGGCCCTGGGCCCTGCGGTTCTCCAGCCACTTCCCGATGGGGTAGCCGTCCACGACGGCGTCGATCGGCGCGGCCAACGTGCCATGCCGACGGGCGTATTCACATGCTATGGCCAGCCCGTCCTCCCACGCCTGGTCGTGCACCGACCACACCAACCCCAGCTCTTCCAGACGTGCGACCTGTTTCGGGTCCAGGTGGCCTTTCGCGTATTCGGCGCGCATCTCGGAAATCCACCGACGCGGAGGCGGTATCGGGAGTCGCGTGGTCGGGGCGCCTGGGGTTCATCGTGTCTCCTCGCGGGTCGGTCCGGCCGACGCGGGCCGGGTGGTGGGACCGATCCGGGGAGTTCGGGGGAGGGGTTCGGGGACTGGCTGCGCGAGGCGAACGCCGTGTCTACGCCGGCGAGATGCCAGATGCGAAAGTGTTCGGTGCGGGGTCCGGGCCGCAGGCGCCCAGCGGCTGCGAACTGCCCGTGTCGCATAGCGGTTCCGCCGTGGAGGCCTTCAAGGCCGCACTTCGCGTCCTTCGCGAGGATGCCGGAAACCCCTCTCTGCGTACCGAGGCCGGCAGATTCTGCTCTTCGTAGTAGCGCAGTGCCCGCATGCTCACGCCCGCCCTGGCGCCCGGCTCGCCGATGCGCGTCGACGCCTCCTCCATGACCTGGATCACATTCCTTGCCTCTCACATCAACGTCAGGTTTTAGCTTGGGCCGTGAAGAGCCCGGACAGGACTCACCCCACCACTGCCAGGAGACCTCCATGAAGATCAACGGTTCCGTCGCCCTCGTCACCGGCGCCAACCGCGGCATCGGCAGGCACTTCGCCCAGCAACTCCTGCAGCGGGGCGCCACCAAGGTCTACGCGACCGCGCGCACCCCCCAGCTCATCGACCTCCCCGGCCTGGAGGTGCTGAGGCTCGACATCACCGATCCGAAGTCGGTCGCCGAAGCGGCGGGCGCAGCCTCGGACGTCACTCTCCTGATCAACAATGCCGGCGTCTTCACCCAGCAGAACCTCGTCACCGGGGACCCCGAGAAGATCCGGCTGGAGATGGACACCAACTACTACGGCACCCTCAACGTGGTCCGGGCGTTCGCCCCCGTCCTGGCCGCCAACGACGGCGGGGCGATTCTCAACGTCCTGTCGGCGATGTCCTGGCTTTCCTACGACGGGGCCAACGCCTACAGCGCGTCGAAGGCGGCTGCGTGGAGCCTCACCAACGGCATCCGCCTCGAACTCGCAGGCCAGGGGACCACGGTGACAGGTCTGCACCTGGCCAGCACCGACACGGACATGATGGCCGGGTGGGAGGTGGAGAAGAACGACCCCGCCGACGTCGTACGCGCCGCCCTCGACGGCATCGAGGCCGGGAGGATGGAGATCCTCGCCGACGACAACTCCGTCCAGCTCAAGGCCGCCCTCTCCGCCGACCCGAGCGTGCTCTACCCGCAGACGGTTCCCGCCGCCTGACCGTTCAGCGGTCGCCTGACGCCAGGCTTCCGGAATTGACGTGACGTCAGGGTGCGCGCGGGGGGTGACTGGCCGGGGTGGGGGCGGTAGAGGACGCAGGCGCAGTCGAGAGCGTCCTCGGGGGTTGCGGCGAAGCCGCCGGTGGGCAGGATCGTGTCCTGGTATCCCTGCCCCCATACCCGTTGCCGGCGCCGCCAGGATCCTACTGACCGCCGCCGAGCGCCACCGGCCGAAAAAGGCGGCCTACGGCCACAGGACCGCTCACCAGGCCCGGATGCGCGCGCAGGTCGTGCTGCGCGCGGCCCGGGGGGCGCTCCAACGCCCGCATCGCCCACGAGACCGGACTGCACCTGGACACGGTGCGCACCCGGCGGGACCGCTTCGCCGACGGCGGCCTGCCGGCTTCCCCCCGTGCAGGTCGCCGAGGTCGAGGCCTTGGCCTGCCGGTTCCCGGCCGAGACCGGGGTCCCGCTGTCGCACTGGTGCCCGGAACCGGCTGCCGAGCCGAGCGCGCGCGGCGTCACCGGCAGCAGCTCCGCATCCACCGTGCGGCCGCCGGTTGCGCCAGGACGCACTCAAGCCCTGGCAGTACCGGTCCTGGATCTTCATCCGCGACCCCAACTTCCGCGCCGAGGCCCAACGCATCCTTGACCTGTACGCCCGGACCTGTGAAGGCGAGCCGCTCGGCGAGGACGAGTACGTGATCTCCAGCGACGAGAAGACCTCGATCCAGGCCCGCTGCCGCTGCCACCCCACCCTGGCCCCCGGACAGGCCAGGGCGATGCGGGTCGGCCACGAGTACGCGGCCGCGGCGGAACCGTGGCCTATCTGGCCGCCTACGACGTCCACCAGGCCACAGTCTTCGGCCGCTGCGAAGCCACCACCGGCATCGTGCCGTTCATGACCCTGGTCGAACGGGTCATGACACAGGAGCCCCACGCCGGCGCGAAGCGCGTCTTCCGGGTCGTCGACAACGGCTCCTCGCACTGCGGCAGAAGGCCGTCGACCGCCCGGCCGCCCGGTTCCCGAACGCCGTCCTGGTCCACACCCCGGTCCACGCCTCCTGGGTGAACCGGATAGAGGTCTTCTTCTCCATCGTGCAACGCAAGGTCGTCTCACCCAACGGCGCCTGCGTGAGGGCACCCGGTCTCACTCGGGCTCCGTGGCGGGTCCGCTGATCTCGTCGCGCATGGCCTGGAGCATGGCTCTCGCGGCGCTCGACGCGTCGGTGGCCGTGACCATCACGGTCTCTCTCTTGAGCACGAGCGCGGGATCCTCGACGCGCAGCCACTTCACGCCGCGCGGGACGGTGTCCGCGGCCAGGCCGGGCAGGACCGATATGCCCAGCCCCGCGGCGACGAGGCCCAGGCGTGTCTGCCAGCCGCGGGCCTCGTAGGCCACGCGCGGAGCTTCAAGGGTGGGCCAGGCGCCGAACTGGGGTTCGCCCTCTTGGCCGGTCCCGACAATCCACGCCTCCTGCGCCAGGTCGTCGACGTGCACTTCGTCCCGTGAGGCCAGCGGATGGTCCGCGTGGACTGCCACGCCCATTCCGCGGCCGGTGCGTACGACCTCGATGCGCAGCCCGTCGAAGTCGTAGTCGGGCAGCCCCTCCCCGATCGCCACCACGGCCATCTCGATGCGTCCGGCGCGAATGCGGCGTAGCTGTGCGGGACTGCCCGCCTCCCACAGGGTGACGGTGAGGGCCGGGTGTGCCTTTTGCAGGCGTGCGATGGCTCGGGGCACGAGCATGGCCGCCGCGGTCGGGTAGGCGCCGACGGCCAGGCGGCCCGCGATGCGGTCGCGGAGCCCGGCGATCTCCAGTTCCGCCGCCTCTACATGCGCGAGCATGTGGCGCGCGTGGCGCAGCAGGGCCTCGCCGGACTGCGTGGGCCGGACCCCGCGGGCGTGCCGCTCGAACAGCGGGGCGCCCACGGCGGCTTCCGTGGCGATGATCTGGCGGGAGACCGCGGACTGCGTGTAGCCGAGTGCCTCGGCGGCCGCGGTGAAGGACCCGCGCCGAGCGACTTCGAGTGTGACCCGCAGGCCCGTCAGCGTCAGTTCCGGCATGGTCGGACGATATGCGTGAGGCGTGGGGCCGGCAAAGTGTGACCCTTCATGCCGCGCATGGCGCGGCGAGGCGAGGGCGGGATGGGTGAGGAGGCGTATGCGCGAGGACGCGCAGGGCCGGGGGGCGTGCGAGGGACGGACGCGCGAGGGCGGGCCCTCGCGCGTCCTTGGCGCGGGACCCGCCCTCGTCTGCTTCCTTGCCGGTCGCTCGGTTACGGGCTTGCCGGCATGTCTCGTTCAGACGCCGAGCGGCGCCGGGTACTCGGCGTCCGCGGCGTAGGCGGCCTCGCGCCGGCTTTCGAGCGACGCGAGCCGGCCACGGACCGTGGTGGTGACGGCTTCGTAGGCGTCGGAGTTGAGCAGCAGGCGCAGCGGCGGGTTGTCGGACAGTGCAGCCTCGATCGTGGCGTGGGCGACGCCGGACTGGCTGGCGACCATGTCCTGGACCCGCGGCTCGGGAGCGTCGGCCGGACCGCCGCGGTACGGCTCGCTCGGCGGGATCCGCGCGGCCGCGTCGTAGAAGCTCGTGCGTACCATTCCGGGCTCCACGAGGATCGTCTTGATCCCGAACGGCTCGATCTCTGGGGCCAGCGCCTCGAAGTATCCTTCTACTCCCCACTTGGTGGCGTGGTAGATCGCGAAGCCGGGGAAGGTGATGTGGCCGCCCATGCTCGACATCTGGACGAAGACGCCCCCGCCCTGTGCGCGAAGGTGTGGGACGGCACGGCGGGCGAGTTGGATCGAGCCGGTGAGATTCGTGGCGATGGTGCCCTCGACCTGCTCGTCGCTGAGGTCCTCGCCGGCGCCGAAGACGCCGAGGCCGGCGTTCGAGACGACTACGTCTATGCGCTCGTGGTCCGCGAACGCCCGCGCCATCACGTCCTCGATCTGGGCGTTGTCGGTCACGTCCAGGCGTGCGCGCCACAGACGGTCGCCGAACTTTTCGGCGAGGTCGTCGAGTTGCTCGGGGCGGCGCAGGGTGGCGGCGACGCGGTCGCCGCGCGTCAGGGCCTGCTCGGCCATCTCACGGCCGATGCCGCGGGACGCTCCGGTGATGAGCCAGGTGGTCATGGTTGTTCTCCTGTAATTGGTCGTGCCGGATGTCGTGGTGGGCGGCGGCGGGGACTGCCGGTGCCGGTGCGGGCGTGCGTGGCTGGTGTCAGCCGCCGGTCGCGGCGTTCACGGCGCGCACTGCCGCGTCGGAGGAGCGGCGCAGCGCCTCATAGATGTCCTTCGTCAGGCCGGCGTGGAGCTCGAACTCGTCGCGCTCCAGCGCGTCGAACAGCTCCGCGACCGCGTCGGAGGCCGACACCTTCCGGTCGGAAACGACACCGGCCGAGAAGGGGGAGTCCACGAGGGGGGCCATGAACTCGAAGACGCTGATCGGCGAACCGTCGCGTTCGAGCTGGAGCCGGACCGACTGGGTCAGGGAGTGCAGCGCCGCTTTGGTGGCGCTGTAGGTCGGGTTGGTGATGTCCGGGGCGAAGGCGACTCCGGAGGTGGTGATGATCAGCGCGGGGTCGGCCTGTCGCTGCAGCAGCGGGACGAAGCCGTCGATCAGCCGGACGGCCGAGAGGTAGTTCGTACGCATCTCGACTTCCGCGTGGGCGGCCGCGTCCTCGATACCGAACAGCTTGTAGGTGTGGGTCACCCCTGCGTTGAGCAGCACGGTGTCGAGGTCGGGGTGTTCCGCCGCGACGGACTTCACCAGGCGTGCGACCTGCTCTTCGTCGGAGATGTCGCAGGCGAACGCGACGGCGCCCGAAAGGCGCGCGGCCTCGGTGCGCAGGCGCTCCGCGTTGCGCGCGACCATGATGACGCGGCTGCCCGTGTCGCTGAATCGCCTGGCGGCCTCCAGACCCATGCCTGTCCCGGCACCGGTGATCAGTATCTTGCGTCCTGTCGTCCTCATGATGGTTCGGCTTCCTTGCCGTTGGATCCGGCACGGCCCTTGACTGGTGCCGGCTGGTGTGTGGCGCTGTCGGTTGCGACGGGCCGCAGGGTCAGCGTCCGCAGCGGTCCCGCCAGAAGCGGAGTTACGCGCTCCACGGTGCCGTTGCCGAGGACAAGGTCCTCGTGCCGCCGTGCGTCCGAGGCGCCGGCCCAGGTCTCGATCACATAGAGGTTCTTGGGGTCGTCCCGGTCGGCGAAGACGCTGTAGGTGAGGTGACCGGGCTCGGCCACGACCGACACTGCGATGGCGCGCAGCTCGTCGAACAACCCCCGGGCTGCCGTGTCGTCGACGGCGGAGAACCGGGTGACGAGGCAGACCGGTTCCGCGCTCGGCACGGCGTGGTTCAGCTTCCGGTCCGGATGCACGGTGCCGCCCTCGCCTCCGATGGTGCTGTCTGCTGACGGGCTCACTGCTCTCTCCTTGTCGTCGCGGTGGGGACATCTCCAAGATGGCCCCACTGATCCATGCGCACAAGCGATGGTTTGTCATCACAAGCATGCGATCTACGCATGGCAACAGAGGTCTCGACGCGGACACGCCTCGCGGAATGTGGGGCACAGCCCGCACCGAACGTCGTCCGGTTCGAACCCGGCCGTGACGCGTGCTCGGCAGGCACACCGCGATGCTCGCGGCAGCCCTTTGGACGCCGAGGACACCGTCACCGCCCGCGTGGTCGTCACCGACCGCGCCCGCGAGCAGGCCACGACCCCGGCGTGAAACCGGGCCCGGTCCAGGCACTCCCGCTGGGCATCGACGACCTGCGGCGCTGCCTCGCTGTCATCGTCGATTGCCTCGGTCTGCTGCTCTCGGTGCTGGTCACCCCGGCCGACGTCGCCGACTGCACGGCGGCCCACGCGATGCTCGCTCGACTGCGCGCGGCCCACCGCAAGATCCGGCTCGTGTGGGCCGACGGCGCCTACACCGGCGCCCTGATCGACTGGGCCGCCGAGACGCTCCGGATTGCCTTGACGGTGGTCAAGCGCAGCGACCGCGCCGCCGGATTCACCGTGCTGCCCCGCCGCTGGGTGGTCGAGCGGACGCTCGGCCGACTGATGCGCTCACGCCGCCCTGGCCCGCGACTACGAAACCCTGCCGATCAGCAGCGAAGCGATCGTCCACTGGTCGATGACCATGCTCATGACCCGCCGTCTGGCCCGCCACGCCGCCGCGACCTGTCCCCGAGCCGCGGCGTGAACACCCCCGGGACCTGTTCGGCCGGCCATCCCCGCGCCACCAGGCGCTTCGCCTTCGATCGCACCCCCTCCAACTTTCCCGGAACCATGTCCAGCCCCAGCCCAAGCCCCAGCCCAAGCGCGAGGTCCTTCACCCGCGACCCCGCCGGACCCGCCTGGTCCACCAGAACCACGATCCGCCGGTAATCCGCCGCGAGAACCTCGGCCGCCACCCCCTCGCGCCGATACGGCCCCACCGACCCCTGCACCACGGCCTTCACCGCCGCCGGCCCCGGAACCGCGCTCTCGGCGTCCCCCGTGCACGCCGGCCCATCGAGAGCCTCCGCGACCGGGATCACCCGCCGTTCCGACACCGCCTCGACCTCCCGCAACGCGGTCGACACCCGCTCCACCTCCGCGCGCAGTTTCTCGACCCGAACCCGCGCGGCCGTCTCCCGTGCCTCCAACAACCCCATCACCGACGCCACAACAACCCCCACGAGCGAGACATCCCGACGCGGTGATCTCTCCCGCACAGCAACCGAGTTCACGCCTGACCAGCGGAAACTCAGCGATCACGTTCGATAGGGCAACGGCCTCTGAAATCACATCGGGGAGAGGACTGAGCGCAACCGCCCGATCATGGGGTTGGCGATCGCGCGATCGCCTGTGACGGATGAGGGAGTGTCAGATGACAATCGGTGCGGGCGTGGCGGATGCGCCATGGCTGGTGGCTGCGATCGGTGGGCGGAAGGTCGTCCGGTTCGAACAGCCCGAGGCCGTACGGACGTCCGCGCCGATCCGGGCATCACCGAACGCCCGTGCCCGCCGAGGACCGCTCCGCCGTCGACCAGGGAGCGCGTGCCGGGCCTCGACGGATGGGCGGCCAGGTGGCACGTTGGGGTGCACCCGGAGGCTGTGCGGGTGGCGATCCCGGCTTCGGGCGGGGGAGGGTCCAAGGGTGGGGTGTGCGGGACGAGTCCCCGTCCCGCCCCGTCTACGCGAAGGATCATGCGTGTCCGCACTTCGCCGATCGGCGCCGAGATTCCGTGCAGCTCGCTCGCCGTCAACACCACTCTGCAGATCGGGACCAACACGGTCTCCGTGGACTTCCGCGGGGGCTTGAAGCACCGCGTCGACGTCAACCCGGACGACCCGACCAACAGCGTGCGCATGTGACCGGTCGGCCTCAGGTTCACGGCCGAACTCCTCGCGCCGGACGGACACGCCAAGAGCGGCACCGGTCCGCGTCGCAGTCGACGCAACCCTCCTGCGCGGTGAGCCCGGTGCGATACACCCGGTCGAACGCAGCGCGCGAGGACAACGTCAACGGCCCACCGCATCGCACGCACGCGGGCCCGGGCACCACGGCCGCCACGGACGTCAGCGCGATCATCCGCGCATCCGGTGCGATCCCCGAGACGCTCTCGACCCAGCGTGTCGTCTCCCCGAGCCCGTAGGAGACCCATTGCCAGTAGCGCGAGGCGACGTCCACGTCCTCGGCCGACGCGTTTGCCCGGGCGGTGAGCACCGGGGGCGCCATCCTCCCTGCACCGCCGGAGTCGTCGGTCACGACAGGCCTGCCTTTCCCCACCCGTCGGGTGAGGACGTGGTCGCCGGCGTGTTGGACGCCACCCAGGATGACGGATTCGGGCACGCAACCTGGGGGCGTGGGCCTACGCGTGGCCGAAGTAGCGGTCCCACCAGGTGGGCGGCCACCGCTCGTCCTTGCGCAGCGGCGCGGGTCCGTCGTACAGGGTGTGAAGCAGTTCTTCCGACACCACCACATATCCGGTGACGATCAGAGCGCGTTCCACGGTGGCGAGGTCCCCGACGTCCAGCACGCCTTCCCCCCGCGCATCGTCCGTGTCCAGATACGCGCCGGGATTCTCCGCCGCCACCATGGCCAGCGAGCCGAAGTTGCTCACCGAGACGACGATCCGCTCACCACACACCGTCGCCCCGCCCGGGACAACGACACGGGCGTACTCGACGGTGTTCCTGCCGTGGCGCTCCACTGGTAGTACTTCGTTAGGTTGGGGTGGATGGTCGTGTATGGCGGGTGGATTTCCTTGCGGGGAGGGGACGTTCGCAGGTGTGGCAGATGCCGGTCCAGCAGCTCAGGAGGTCTTGGAACGCGTCGAGGACCTGGTAGAGCGTCAGGCCGGCGTGTGGGCTTTGGGGTGGAGCCGGTGGAGGGTGAAGTAAGGCGTGGGCGGCGGTGACCAGGGCGACGTGGTGGTGCCAGCCGCGCCATGTCCGGCCCTCGAAGTGATCCAGCCCGAGCCCGTGTTTCATCTCGCGGTAGTCGTGCTCTATCCGCCACCGCATCTTCGCCAGGCGGACGAGCAGCCGCGGAGTGGTGGCGGCGGGCAGGTTCGTGAGCCGGTACTCGGTGGGCGCCTTCTGCCCGACGGGCCACTCGGTGAGCAGGGTGAACGCGGGCAGGACCCCGCCCCAGGCGGCGGATCCTCCCGCCCGGTCGATGGTGTGGGCGCGGGCCTGCTTCCCGGCCGGGCGCACGGTCGCGGTCCGAAACCTGGACCGCATCGGGCCCTTGGAGCCGTGGCGCCAGGTCGATCGCCGGTAGTCGCGGCGTCCGGGTTCGACCGCGACGGTCCTGAGCGAGGAGACGCTCGTGCGGTACCGGACCACCGGTCGCCGACCGCGGCCGCTCCAGGCGGGTGCGACCGGCACGGCCTCGTGCGGGTGGACGGACTCGTCCGCGCGGACCGCGACGACGAAGTCCAGACCCCGCTCGATCAAGGCCTGTCGGAACAGGTTGTTCTGTCCGTATCCGGCGTCGGCGACGATCGTCCTCGGGGGCAGACCCCAGGCGATCGCCTCGTCGATCAGGCCCAGTGCCCGACGCCACTTCTCCCGACGGCCGATCCCGTCCGGGATCCCGGCCCTCGCCCGGCGTTCGACGTCGGTGTCCCACCCTGCGGGGACGAACAGCCGCCACGAGATCGGCACCGACGCGCGGTCGGAGGCGGCGTGCAGGCTCACCGCGACCTGGCAGTTCGACTGCTTCCCCAGCGCCCCGCACCACTGCCGGGCCACCGCCACCGACATGCGCCCGTCCTTGGGAAAGGACACGTCGTCGATCACCCACACCTCCTCGGGATCCACGGTCGGAACCGTCTTGAGCGCGACCGCTCGCAACACCGCCGCGTGGTCCCACGGCGACTGGTTCACGAACTGCTGCAACGACTGCATGTCCCCGTCCGGCAACCGATCCGCCATCGGCTGGATCGACTTCCTGCGGCCGTCCAGCATCAACCCGCGCAGATAGCAGTCACCCCACCCACGCGTGTCCTTCCGCACCACCGACGCGAACACCTCGGCCACGAACACGGCCAACTCGGGCCGCAGTTCCTCGATCTCCCCCAAGTTCACGTCGACCAGCATGCCCGAACCATGACATCAAGAAGAAGGCACCGCCTCGGCCGGTGTCCAGCGGCAGTACACCGGAACCGCCGGGCGGATCGAGAACTGCCAGGTCGGCACGTTCCTCGCCTACGCGGCCCCGGGCGGGCACACGCTGATCGACCGCGAGCTGTGTCTGCCGAGGTCGTGGACGGACGACCGGGACCGCTGCCGGGCGGCGGCGGTTCCGGACACGGTGGGATTCGCGACGAGGATCGAGCACGCCAAGGCCATGGTCACCCGCGCCCTGGCCGCGCGGGTGCCGTTCGCGTGGCTGACCGCCGACGAGGCATACGGGCAGGTCAAGGGACTGCGGTCCTGGCTGGAGCAACGCGGCGTCTTCCACGTGCTCGCGACCAGGCGCAACGACACCGTGGTGACCGGGATGTTCGTTGAACACCCGGTCTACGCGCTGGTCGCGGCCCTGCCCCGGCAGGCGTGGAAGCGCCGCTCGTGCGGCAGGGGCGCGCACGGCGAACGCGTCTACGACTGGGCACGCGCGCCGATCCGCCCGTGGCGGGAGGAGGGCGTCGAACTCTGGGTGCCCGCGCGTCGCAGCCTCAAGGACCGCACCGAGATCGCCTACTACGTGTGCTTCGCGCCCGACGGCACCACCCTCGACACGGGCTCGTCCCGCTGAGCCTGCCCGAGATCCGCCGACTCGTCGCCCGCCTCATCGACCGGCACCCACCGACGATCACCCATGTCCTGCACTGGTCCCACCGGCGACGACGATCCCAACACCGCGCACGCAGCAGCCACTACAAACGACGAGGCCACAGCCATGAGCTGTGACCTCATCACATCAACTGCGGTTGCAATACCAGGTCCCCGGCGAGCGGTTGGGCGAGGAAAAGTTGCGCGTGGGCGGCGATCAGGATTCAGGTCCACCGGTCCGCGGCGGCGCGAAACAATCCACCGCACCATACGCTCAGCCTGCGGCATTTCTCCCGCACCAAGAAAGTGCCGGATGCTCGAACCACGCCGAAACCGCTCCGACTCGACCAGGTGGCCGTGAGGACCAGCGGCCCACTCGGACGGCTTAGATCTCACCGAGGATCGCGAGCCGACGGGGCAGGAGCTCGACTGCCCCGGGTCGCCGACGAGGTCATCGCCGGCCACTGCGCCCCCGACACCGGCGGCCTCGACCTGCACCCCACATCAACCACCTACGCTTGCTGGAAGGCGCGTTGGTCAAGCGCGTCAATGCCGTCGTGGGCGCCGATACCGTGCGCTCGTTACGCGTGGCGTCGCCCGGTTCCGCACCGTCCCGCACCAACCCACGTCGACCCGACCGAGTCCCGACACCGTCGCCGCAACACCGCGAGCACCCGTCTCACGAACCAGACGCGTCTTCCCGCGACGCGAACTCCGCAGGTGCGGCTCCCCCCCCGTCGGTCGGGACGCCTGGGCCCGGGCTATCGCCCGGGCCCGTCGTGAACGAGGCCGATCGCATTGAACCGGCTCACGGTCACGGCGTCGCGGTCTCGTGCGCCGGCAGGTGGTGCCCTGGCACGGTTCCGAAGGGAGGCGGCGGGGCGAGGTTACGTCGCTCCGCCGCCTCGGGCGGATGTCGCGTCTTCCCGAATACGGCATCAGTGACGGTGACGCACGGTGCGCCTCCTTTCGTATCGGGCGGGACTCGAAGGTCTTCAGCGCAGGCGGAGTTCGAGGTGCTCGACGCCGCGCAGTGTGGCGTTGCGACGGAAGATCGGTTCGCCGACCGGCTCCATCCCGGGGTGTTCGCGCACGAGCGCGGTGAACACCGTGCGGGTCAGCAGTAGGGCCGGAAGTGAGCCGAGACAGGCGTGCGGGCCGCGACCGAATCCGATGTGCGGGTTGTGTTGCCGGTCCAGGTCCAGTGTGTCCGGATAGGCGAACACGCGCGGGTCGCGGTTCGCGACGCCCACCAGGACCGTGACGACCTCGCCCCGGCGGATCGGCTGCCCGCCGACCTCCGTGTCCTCGACGCAACCGCGCGCCTCGGCCTGGACGGGCCCGGCGAAGCGCACCAGCTCCCGCAGAGCCGCGTCGGTCACCCCGCCGCGCAGCCGCGCGAGTGCGCCCGGGGCGTCGAGGCAGGCGACGAGCGCGTTTCCGAGCAGGCGGCTCGACGACTCGTAGCCCGAATGCAGAATCACCCGCAAGGAGTTGCGCAGGACGGTTCGACTCACGCCGTCGTGGTGGGCGGCCAGATAGTCGACCATCCCGTCCCGGCCCCGATGATTCGCCGCGTCGGTGAGCCAGCTACCGGTCAGTTCCGCCAACTCGGCGCGGGCGGCCGTGCCCGGCTCCGCCGTTTCGGGACGCAGGCCGTCGTCCATCGCGTCGACGATGGCCGCCGAGACCGGGCCGAAGCGGTCGAGGTCGGGTGGGTCGACCCCGAGGAGGTTCGTGACCGCCTCCAGCGCGAGCGGCGCGGCGAAGTCGCCGACGAAGTCGAAGGAGGAACGGCGGGCGAGCTTGGCCAACCGTTCGTTGACGCTCGCGACCGTACGTTTTTCGATGCCGGCCCAGTCCTGGGCCCGGAACGCGCCGACCAATACCTGTCGCACCGCGGTGTGTTCGGGTGCGTCGAGCGCCTGAACGCTCAGCGATGAGTCCGGCGTGTCCTCTCCCAGGCGCCGCCAGTCGGAGCAGAACCGGTCGGCATCCCTGAGTACCGCGGTGGTTTCGGCGAGACCGGCGGTGACCCACGAGTCCAGGGTCGGGCTCCACCAGGCGTCTCCCCGCTCCCGAAGTCGGGCGCGAATCGTCGCCGGTTCGCGCAGGACCCGAGGAGTCAGGAGGTCTTTGATCGGGTCCGCATCGGGTGGCTTCGGTGATTCCGGTAATCCGGTGATGTCGACCTCCAGCCCGAGAGTCTTTCTCACGGTGGTGAGTTGCCGGTCCTGTTCCGCGCTGCCTGTGCAGCGTTACCCACCTCGAGCCGCCCGGATGCGTGGGTACCCCACCCGATCCGACGTTCGACCGAAGCACGTCCTCCGGTTCGCCCGTCATGGGATCACCGGCACAAGCCGGTGGCGGTCGGGACCAGCGCGATGGAACGGAGGATCGTCACGGGCGCGAGGCAGGTCGTGCGACGGTCGTGGCCGGCGAGGTGGTGCCGCCGGGGGCGAGTTGGTCGAGCCAGTGGGGGTCCTGCTCCGGCACGAGCCCGCACGGCTCCGGCACGTATTTCTTGACCGCCAGGGGCGGCTCCGGGGGTGAGGTGAGGATCTCGGTGACAGCGGCCGAGGACCGCCGGACCAGCACGGTCCTGGACATGTACCGATGCCTGGAACGTGCGGAGATATTCGGCGGTCTCGGCGCCCCGGATGCACACCGCCTCGCCGACGAAGGCCACGTCCTCCAGCCCGACGACGCGTCGAACCCGTAGACCGTGACGGGTCCCCGGAGCCCGGCGTGCATGCCTCGATCCAACGGGACGACGCGCAGCTCGATGCCGTGCTCGATCACCCGGGCCTTCATGTGGCGCAGCTGGTCGATCATGATCGACGGCTTCGTGGGCGCGCCGACCCACCGACGCACCGCGGCCTCGTCCAGCACGAAGCGGGCCTCCGCCCGCCTGCCCTTCCCGAACACCTCCTGCCGGCGGCGAGCGCACAGGTCCGCGAGCCCGTCCGCCCGGCTCGACTCCGGGCCCGGACACCGCAGGACTTCGAAGCTCCTGAAGGTCCGCCGCTACCCGCAGCCTCCACCCGCCAGAGATCCGCATCACAATCGAGTGGCGGCAACTACTCGTCGCACCTGGACCACCGAACCGGGCACGCCCATCGCGCCGATCGCCCGGATGGGCGCGGACGCGAGCCGGCGTCGCGATCCGCCGCCGGCTCGCGTCCGCAGCTTGGACCGACGCCACCCGGCCGCCGCCGGCGCGCCCTCCAGGCTGGTCGTCGTCGACTTCGACGCGCAACGAAGAGCCCGATACGACTTCCGCCCCGCCCCAACCGCCGACGGGGGCCGGGTCGACGCCGACCTGTCCCCGACCTGCCGGACCCGAACATCCGCGTCCTGCGCACCGGTTCCCTCGCCCTGTCCCCGAACCCGGGGCCGCCGCTCCGGCCCGGTTGATCCGTCGCGAGCGCGCCTGCGGGGCGGTCACCCCCGGTATGGATCCCAACACCCGTCCCGACGCCGTGGGCGATCTGGGCCGGGGTTCGCGCACGCGTCGAGGAGACGTTGCGATACATCCACGTCGTCACGGTCTCCGACGAGGACCCGACGCCGCGCACCTGGCCCCCGGCGAGGGGCGGGCGGCGATCGCCCGACGCACATGCCGGCCGGTGAACTCCGTGAAGTCGGTGCCCGCTTCGTCGGTGAAGTGCCGTGCGCGGCGGTCGACGTCGCGCAACCACCGAGACGTGGACCTTGCCTCGCCTCCTTGGAGCCCCACACCCGCCCACGCCGCCTCGATCGGGACGGGTCGGACCCGGACGCAAACGCAGCCACGCGGGTCGGCGCAACCGGTCGGCGGCCGTGAACGCGGTCACCAAGATCTCCGCGTCCGGGCGCGGCCGCACCCGGCGCGCCGGGTGCGTCGGCAGCCCCCGCGAAGGGGAGCCCGAAGCGGCGACCGGGGCCCGTGTGCGGGAGTGTTCCCGATCCCATTCGACCGTGCAACCGCTCGAAATCGGGTCGGCCGTCCTCGTCCGGGTCCACCACCTCTCCGTCCCGTCGCACCTCGTGGCCTCCCTGGGACTTCGTCTCCGGGCGGGGCCCGGGAGCGTCGGGCACGGGCGAGCCGCGGCAACGTGGGCATGGTGGGGGATCGCCGTCGAACGCGCCCGCACGGCCCGAGCCGAGCCGCTCCCACGATGCGCGATCGCACCCGCGCGCCGGACCGGGGAACCGCCGGGGCATTGACATCGTGAATACGTATGCATGAAGGTTGGGCATCGCCGGGAAGCCCGCAGGGTTCCGGCCGGTTCAGCCACCCCGCAGCGTACGTCGGTCCCGGATCGGCGTGCGGTGCCGTCAACGGGAGGAAGCACCCTCGTGGCAGTACTTCTCAGGCAACCCGCACGTGTCGCCCGCAGCGGCGACTCGGCCGACGCCGCCGTTCGCGAGACGGTCGCCGCCGTCGTGGCCGACGTGCGCAGGCACGGCGACGACGCCGTACGGCGCTACTCGGAGAAGTTCGACGGCTGGTCGCCGCAGTCGTTTCGGCTCGATGCCGAGGACATCGAACGGATCGTGGCATCCGTGCCGGAACGTGTCGTCGAGGACATTCGCTTCGTCCAGGACCAGGTGCGAACGTTCGCCCGGTGCCAGCGCGACTCGCTCGGCGAGTTCGAGACCGAGACCCTGCCCGGCGTCTTCCTCGGTCAAAAGCACATTCCCGTGGGCGCCGCCGGGGCCTACGTGCCGGGCGGGCGTTATCCGCTGACCGCGTCGGCACACATGACCGTGGTGACCGCGAAGGTGGCCGGCGTGCCCCGGGTGACCGCGTGCACGCCGCCCATCCGCGGTGAGGTCCCCGCCGCGACGGTGGCCGCGCTGCACCTCGCGGGAGCCGACGAGATCCATCTGCTCGGCGGGGTACAGGCGGTCGCGGCGATGGCCCTGGGCACCGAGTCGATCGATCGGGTGGACCTGATCGCAGGCCCGGGCAACGCGTACGTGGCCGAGGCCAAGCGACAGTTGTTCGGCGAGGTCGGCATCGACCTGTTCGCCGGGCCCACCGAGATCCTGGTGATCGCCGACGAGTACGCCGACCCGTTCACCGTCGCGGTCGACCTGCTCAGCCAGGCCGAACACGGCCCGGACTCGCCGGCCGTGCTCATCACCACGAGCGAACGCCTCGCGCGGGCCGCGTGCGAGCACGTCGAGCGCCTGCTGCCCGGGATGCCCACGCGCGACTACGCCGCCCCGGCGTGGCGCGACCACGGCGTGATCGTGCTCGTCGACGACCTCGACGAGGCGTTCGCGGTCGCGGACACCTACGCGTCCGAGCACGTCCAGGTGCTCACCCGCGAACCGCGTCGCGCGCTCGACGCGATGCGCGACTACGGCGCTCTGTTCCTGGGCGATCGCACGTGCGTCAGCTACGGCGACAAGGTGATCGGCACCAACCACGTGTTGCCCACCCGGGGTTCGGCCCGATTCACCGGCGGACTGTGGGTCGGCAAGTACCTCAAGACCGTCACCTACCAGGAGATACGCAACGACGCCTCCAGCGCGCAGCTGGGCCGCGTGTGCGGGCGAGCCGCGCGCGTCGAGCTCTTCGAGGGCCACGCGCGTGCGGGCGACCTGCGCGCCTCCCGGTTCGGGGGCGACGCGCTGACGTGGGATAC
>NZ_WWJX01000177.1 GCF_009865215.1 Streptomyces sp. SID3343
ACCCCCGCCGAGCCCACCGCCGCCGAGCCCACCGCACCCGAGCCGGCGCGCGATGTCGAACCCGTGCCGGCCACCGCGGCCGAGAAGGCCCCCGCGCCGACCTCCGACACCGCCGAGGTGACCCGGATGGTGCAGGACCAGGTGCGCGAGGTGACCCGTCGACTGTCCGGCGTCTCCGGCGCGTTCGACTACTTCTCGCCGCGCGGCGCGGTCGCCGAACCCGAGGCCACCGGTTTCCTGGCCGACGAACTGTTCGGCTCGGAGGCGGGATACGACGCGCTCGTCGCGCGCCGCCCGCACCTGCACGACGAGTTCGAGTTCGAGGACGTGACCGAGGCCCCGGCCGCGGCAGCGGCCGACGACATCGAAGCCGATCGGATCACCGACCCGGTCCACCCACCGGAGCCCGCCCCCGCCGCAGTCGAACACCGCGGCCGCGGCGTGCGCTTCGCGACCTTCGAGTCCGACGCGGCGCACCCCGGCGCCCCGCGTCCCAAGCCGCTCCCGGTCGACCTGACCGCCCATGACGACACCGAGGAAATGCCGCGGATCGACATCCGCAAGCACGCCTGACGGCGGGGGTCGGGGGCGCCGCTACTTGTCGATGTCCCCGACCACGAAGAACAGCGAGCCCAGGATCGCCACCATGTCGGCGATCAGGCAGCCCGGCAACAGCTCGGTCAGCACCTGCACGTTGTTGTACGACGCCGACCGCAGCTTGAGCCGCCACGGCGTCTTCTCGCCGCGCGAGACGAGGTAGTAGCCGTTGAGGCCGAGCGGGTTCTCGGTCCACGCGTAGGTGTGGCCCTCGGGAGCCTTGAGCACCTTGGGCAGGCGCAGGTTCACCGGGCCCTGGGGGAGGTCGTCCAGCCGATCGCAGCACGCGTCGGCGAGGTCGAGGCTCACCCGGACCTGTTCGAGCAGGCACTCGAACCGGGCCAGGCAGTCGCCCTCCTGCCGGGTGACCACGCGCAGTACGTCGGACAGGTCGGCGTAGGCCAGATACGGCTCGTCGCGGCGCAGGTCGAAGTCGACCCCCGACGCCCGGGCGATCGGTCCGCTCACGCCGTAGGCCGCCACCTGGGCCGGCGTCAGCACGCCGACCCCGCGGGTCCGGGCCCGGAAGATCTCGTTGCCCGCGACCAGGTCGTCGAGCACCGGCAACCGCGACCGCACGGCGGCGATCGCGTGCCGGACCCGGCCGATCCAGCCCGCAGGCAGGTCTTCCTTGAGGCCGCCGACCCGGTTGAACATGAAGTGCATCCGGCCGCCGGAGATCTCCTCCATCACGGCCTGGATTTCCTCCCGGTCCCGGAAGGCGTGGAAGATCGGGGTGATCGCTCCCAGTTCCAGCGGATACGAGCCCAGGAACATCAGGTGGTTGAGCACCCGGTTCGCCTCGGCGAGCAGCGTGCGCGCCCACACCGCGCGCGGCGGTACCTCCATGCCGAGCATCCGCTCGACGGCGAGCACCACGCCCAACTCGTTGGAGAACGCGCTCAACCAGTCGTGCCGGTTCGCGAGCATCACGATCTGCCGATAGTCGCGGACCTCGAAGAGTTTCTCCGCGCCGCGATGCATGTAGCCGACGATGGGCTCGGCCGAGACGATCCGCTCACCGTCGAGCACGAGGCGCAGCCGCAGCACACCGTGCGTGGAGGGGTGTTGGGGCCCGATGTTGAGCACCATGTCGGTGGTGTCGAGCTGGTCTGCGCCGATACCGACGCCCACGGTCCTGGCGGTCATGGGCCCGAGTCTGCCAGTAGCGGCGTCCTCCATCGCACGGTTGCGTGCCCACCTGGGAAGGTTGCCGGTATGAAACCGGCCGATGACGCCCTGGCTCCGCCCGATCTCGACTGGCGCTCCGTCTCGGAACACCTGTTCACGATGCGCCGGGCGCTGCTGCTGGGCGCGTGTTTCCTCGTCGCCGTCGCGGGCGGCGGCCCGCTCGGATACTTCGTCGTGTGGTGGGCCGGACTCGCGCTCGCGGCCGGGTGCGCGGTGCTCGGCGGGTGGGGCGTGCGGGCGATTCGGCGCAACCAGCGGTCGTGGCGTTATGCCGAGCGCGAGGACGACCTGTTGATCGAGCACGGCGTGCAGTTTCGCCGGCTGGTCGTGGTGCCCTACGGCCGGATGCAGTTCGTCGACGTCGAGGCCGGTCCGCTGGAGCGCCGATTCAAGATCGCCACCGTCACGCTGCACACCGCGTCCGCGTCCTCCGACGCCGTCGTGCGCGGGTTGCCACCGCAGGAGGCCGCGCGCCTGCGCGATCGGCTCGCGGCGCTCGGCGAGGCCCGATCGGCGGGGCTGTGACCGTCAACAACGGACAGCAGCGCCGGTTGCATCCGCTGACTCCGCCCGCGCGCGGCTGGGTGGTCATCGCGGCGTGCCTGGGTGTGGTGGTGCACAACGTCAATTCCGGGTGGGCGACCCCGAGCCGGTTGCTGATCGGGCTCGCCGTCGTGGTGCCGGTGGCATTCGCGTACGGGTACGTGTCGTGGTGGTTCACCACGTTTCGGGTCGAGGGCGACGATCTGCGGATCGACTCGGGCGTGTTGTTCCGGCGCACCCGGCACGTGCGCCTGTCGCGGCTCCAGGCCGTGGA
Source organism: Streptomyces sp. SID3343 (assembly GCF_009865215.1). Taxonomy (GTDB): domain Bacteria; phylum Actinomycetota; class Actinomycetes; order Streptomycetales; family Streptomycetaceae; genus Embleya. The sequence goes on from NZ_WWJX01000177.1 coordinate 2,606, forward strand.
CATCGTGCGGCCGCTCGCGGCCCGCCTGATGGGCCTGGCCGAACTGCAACTCCAGGTCGCGGGTGGCGACAAGGCCGAGGCACGGCTGTCGTTCCTGGGCGAGGCCGACGCGCAGAAGCTGCGCGCCGAGTTGCTCGCGCGCGCGGCCGGGGTGCGACCCGACGTGGGCGAGGCGCCCGAACAGGCCCTGGTGTCGGTGCCGATGTCGGCGGTGGTCGGCTCGGTACTGCTGTCGGTGTCGACGTGGCTGGGGCTGCTGCCGAGCGTGGCCGTGGTGGCCATGGCGATCGGATTCGGCGAACTCGCGATCCTGTTCGCGTTCCTGCCGCTGTTCCTGGCCGCGTGGCAGTTCACCGCGGGCCGGGTGATCAAGAACTTCGACTTCACGGTGGCCCGTTCGCCCGACGGGCTGCGGCTGCAACACGGTCTGCTCGAACAGCGGCACCAGACCGTGCCGCCCGGCCGGGTGCAGGCGGTGCGGATCGTGCAGCCGTTGCTGTGGCGGCTGCCCGGTTGGGTCAAGGTCGAGATCAACGTCGCGGGCTACGGTGGCAAGGACAGCGACGCCAAGGAGACGATTCTGCTCCCGGTCGCGCCGCGCGCGGTCGCGCACGGCCTGCTCGGGCAGATTCTGCCCGGGGTGGACATCGACAGCATCGCGTTGATCCCCGCTCCCCGTCGGGCGAGATGGCACGACCCGATCGCCTGGAAGGTGCTCGCGTACGGTGCGGACGCCGAGGTGTTCGTGTCCCGCCGCGGCCGGTTCCACCGAGTCCTGGACGTCATCCCGCACGCCAAGGTGCAGAGCGTGCGGCGTACCCAGGGCCCGTGGGAGCGCCGACTCGGCCTGGCCAGCGTGCACCTGGACTCGACCCCGGGACCGGTGCACGTGAGCGCCCCTCGCCGGGACGTCGCCGAGGCCGAGGCGATGGTCGCCGAGCAGGCCGAACGTTCGCGCACGGGCCGTCGCGAAGCGGGTGCGGAACGTTGGATCCACAGCGGTTCTGACGCTTCGTCAGGTTCCGCCTCTTCCCTCGGCGAGGGCTCCGGCTAATATCTGACGCACCGTCACATTCGTATGGAGGCAACGATGAGTCAGGTCGAGTCGAAGGGTGGGGCCCCGCTCGCGGGAGTTCGCATCATCGAGTGTTCGATGCTGGGTCCGGCCGCGATCACCTCGTCGTTGGTGGACCTCGGCGCCGAGGTCATCAAGATCGAGCCGCCGCAGGGCGACTACATCCGGGACATGACGTGGCCCATCGTGGAGGGCACGTCGCTGATGCACCTCCACATCAACCGCGGCAAGAAGTCCCTGGTCCTGGATCTGCGCAAGCCCGAGGCGATCGAGACCTTCAAGGAACTGGTCAAGGGCGCCGACGCGGTGATCGAGGCCATGCGCCCGGGCGGTCTCGCCCGTCGCGGCATCGGGTTCGAGGACCTGCGCAAGATCAACCCGAAGATCGTCTTCTGCACGATCTCCGGCTACGGCGCCACCGGCCCCTACCGGGACATGCCCAGCCACGGCGTCGCGTACGACACCTGGGCCGGCGTGGTCAAGCCGGCGATCGACGAGGACGGCTTCCCGTACCTGCCCGAGCACGCCTCGATCGGCATCCACGCCGGCCCGATGTTCGGCGCGCTCGGCGTCCTCGCCGGCATCATCCGCGCCCGCGCGACCGGCGAGGGCGGCGTGATCGACATCGCCCAGTCGGACGCCGCCGCGTCGATGGACTGGCTGCGCAGCGAGACCTGGAAGGCGTACGAGCGCCCCGAGTCCGAGGTCACCGGCAACAAGTCGGACAACTACGAGCGCCGGGCCCCGGGTACCGGCGGCATGGAGAAGGGCGTCCGTTACCAGATCTACGCGACCAAGGACGACAGCTACGTGCTGTTCATGGCGTCCGAGCAGTCGCTGTGGAAGAACTTCTGCGAGGCGGTCGGTCGGGCCGACCTGTTCGAGCGCTGGCCCGGCTCGAAGTACGCGGACCACGCGGTCGGCAACGTCGAGCTGCGCGGGATCCTGCGCGACATCTTCGCCACCCGTACCGCGCGCGAGTGGATCGAGTTCGGCAACGAGGCGAACACCCCGATCGCCCCGGTGAACTCGCCGAAGACGATCGCCGACGACCCGCAGTTCGAGCACCGCTTCCCGTGGTTCGAACAGGAGCAGCTCGGCGTCGCGCAACTGCCCTCGCCGATCAAGTTCGTCGGCGAAACCCTCCCGAGCCCCGACCACGCCCCCACGGTCGGCCAACACAGCGCACAGGTGCTCGCCGACCTGCTGGGCTACGACGAGAGCAAGATCGCCGAACTGCGCGCGGCGGGCGCACTCGGCAACAGCTGACGCACCGCGACGATCCCGGAGTCGAAGGGCCGAGAACCGAGGTTTTCGGCCCGCGACTTCGGGATCATCCGGGTGACCGCGGGCCGCGCGGGAGGAGGGCGGGTACGTCCATGCCCACGCCCTGCACCAGCCAGTGGAAGGCGCCCAGGCCCGACAGGGCGAGCAGTTCACCGGCCTCGCCCGCGTCGCGCAGACCCGCGAGGTAGCCGGTCGGGTCGGTGCGGGCGAGCTCGTACGGCGGGCGCCGGCCGTCGACGCCCAGCGCCTTCAGGGCCTGGCGCTGCGTGGTCACGATCGTGGCGCCCGCTCCCGCGGCGGTGCCCGCCGCGGCGACCGCGTCCGTCGCCACATGGCACGTCACATCGCAGGTGCCGTCCGGAACCGGCGCCACCTGACGCCCTTGCCGATAGCCCGCGAGCGATCCGTACGGCGGGCGCGCGTCGCTCGCGTGCCCGTAGTCGATCGCCACCGCCACCCCGCGCCCGAGTCGCTCGATCGCGCGCGCCCACGCGGCGTCCCTGCTCGCGCCGATCTCCGCCCGGGTGCCCGGCTCGGCCCCCAGCAGCGGCCACCACCGGTCCAGCCAGCGCGCGTCCTCGCCCCGGATCGCGTCGGTGAGCCGCTCGCGCCCCGTGCGCGTTTCCACCTCGACCATGCACGGCACCCCGTGCTCGTCCACCTGCGCGACATCGGCGGGCACGTTGTCCAACCACTCGTTGGCGACCAGCAGTGCGCCGTCGCTCGCGGGAATCTCGGTGCCCCACGCGATCGACGGCGGCAACGCCTCGGGGCGATCGGCGACGTCGACGCCGGACAGTTCCAGGTGCGGCGCGAACCGGCGCAACGCGATCAACAGTTCGCCGCGTCCGGCCCCCACGTCCACCACCGCGGTCAGCCCGGCCGCGGCGGCGAGGTCGGCCAGCGCGCGGGCGAACAGCGGGGAGGCGTGTACCGAGGTGCGGAAATGCCCGGCAGGCCCCTCGGGCCCGCGGTAGAAGCCCTCGGCTCCGTACAGCGCCCGACGGGTGGCTTCCTTCCAGGTCAGCCAGCGTTCCATCGCATCCGACGGTACCGGCCGCGCGAGACTGCCGTGCCGTGAGGTCGGTGTGTACCGATCCGTCCCACCCGCGTGGCGAACGCTTGTGCCCGTCTACCCTCGCTGTGTGCACCATCTGTACGCCTGGCTTCGGCGGCGCCCCCTGCTCGTGGACGGCGCGTGGGCCCTCCTGCTGCTCGGCTTCGGCCTGTTCGAGCTGATCATCGATCAGCCGGGCGATCCGGACGTCGCGCACGTGTTCGCGCTGAGCGCGATGTCCGTCGTGCTGTTGATCCGCCGACGCACACCCACCCTCGCCCTGGTGCTGACCATCGTGGTCGGCCTCGTCCAGCTCTTCGACGACATACCGCCGGGCCTGGAGGCGCTGGTGATGCCCGCGATCGCCTACAGCGCCGCCGCGTACAGCCCGCGCTGGGCCTCGCGCACGGCGCTCGTGGGCAGCGTGCTCGCGCCGATCGCCGCCGTCGTGCGCTGGTGGGACGACCCCGAGGTGGGCGCCACCGGCGTGATCCTGTTCACCGCGCTGTTGATGGGCCCGTTCCTGATCGCGTGGGTGCTCGGCGACTCGATGCGCACCCGGCGCGCGTACTACGTCGAACTGGAGGACCGCGCCGACCGCTTGGAGCGCGAGCGCGACCAGCAGGCGCAGATCGCGGCGGCCGGGGAGCGGGCCCGGATCGCGCGCGAGCTGCACGACGTGGTCGCGCACAACGTCTCGGTGATGGTCGTGCAGGCCGACGGCGCCGCCTACGCCCTCGACACGGCCCCCGAGCGGACCCGCGAGGCGCTCGGCACGATCTCCTCGACCGGCCGCGAAGCGCTCGCCGAGATGCGCCGGCTGCTCGGCGTGCTGCGCTCGCAGAACGAGGGCGGCGCGTTCGTCCCCCAACCGGGCGTCGAGCAACTCGACGACCTCCTGGAGCGGGTGCGCGGCGCGGGCCTGCCGGTCGACCTCACGGTGGAGGGCATCCCCGTCGAGCTGTCCCAGGGCGTCGCGTTGACCGTGTACCGGATCGTCCAGGAGGCGCTGACCAACACCCGCAAGCACGGTGGGCCGAACGTCACGGCCCTGGTCCGACTGCGCTACCTGGGCGAGGACGTCGAACTGGACGTGGGCGACGACGGCCGAGGCGGGGCCGCCCCCGGCGACGGGATGGGGCACGGTCTGGTCGGCATGGGCGAGCGGGTCGCGCTGTTCGGCGGCCGGCTGGAGACCGGACCCCGACCGGGCGGCGGCTGGCAGGTGCGGGCCTGCCTGCCGGCTCGCCCCCGAGACGGAGCCTGAGGCCCGACGGCGGCACCACGGGTGTGCTCGTGGTGCCCGTGGTGCGACTTGTGGCGGAGAGGCGATTCGGCACGTCGGTGGACGCGCCGAGGGCCCGGTGCCACGTAGCGTCGAAGTGTGCAACGAATCTACGCGTGGCTGCGAGCACACCCCTTGTTGGTCGACTCGGTGTGCACGGTTCCGGTGTTCGGCCTGGGACTTCTCCAAGTCGTCTCGGACACCGTCGTCCCCGTGCCGCGCTGGTGGTGGTTGCTGATCGTCACGCTGCTCAGCCTGGGCATGGCGTTGCACCGGGTGCGCCCGATGACCGCGACCGCGCTCGTGGTGATCGGCGGTCTGATGCAACTGATCTGGGACGGCTCGCTCACCGCTGCCAACTACGCCATGATCGTCGCGCTGTACACGGCCGCCAAGTCGGGCCCGCGGTGGCTTTCGCGGGTGGGTCTCGTGACGATCGTGGCGGGGCCGGCGGTCCTGCTCGCGCGCTTCCCGGAATCGGACGACGCCTCCTTCCGCGACAACGTCCTCGGTTTCGGTTTCCTCGTGGTGCTGCTCGCGATCGCCTGGGTGCTGGGCGACTCGATGCGCACTCGACGGGCGTTCTACGCCGAGTTGGAGGAGCGGGCCACTCGGCTGGAGTTCGAGCGCGACCAACAGGCACAGATCGCCGCGGCGGCCGAGCGGGCCCGGATCGCACGCGAGTTGCACGACGTGGTCGCGCACAACGTCTCGGTGATGGTCGTGCAGGCCGACGGCGCGGCGTACGCGATCGACGCGTCGCCGGACAAGGCCCGTGAGGCGCTGGGCACGATCGCGGCGACCGGCCGGGAGGCGCTGGCCGAGATGCGCCGGTTGCTCGGGGTGCTGCGCTCGCAGTCGGAGACCGGCGCGTACGTCCCGCAGCCCGGAGTCGACCAACTCGGCGAGCTGGTCGACCAGGTGCGCACCACCGGCCTCAACGTGGAACTCAGGGTCGAAGGCGTCCCGGTCGAACTGCCGCAGAGCGTCGCGCTCACCGCGTATCGGATCGTCCAGGAGGCCCTGACCAACACCCGCAAACACGCCGGACCCGATGCCACCGCCACCGTCGGCGTCGGCTACGGGGAAGATGGCCTGGAGATGGAGATCAGCGACGACGGGCGGGGCGCCGCGGCGCCGGGCGACGGCATGGGTCATGGGCTGGTCGGCATGCGCGAGCGCGTCGCGATGCTCGGTGGCCGGCTGCGCACCGGACCGAGCGTGGGCGGCGGGTGGTCGGTCACCGCCGTACTGCCCTACGCCGGCCGCCCCGTGGCCGTCTCCGCCCCCGCGCCCACCAGGACGACTCTTCAAGGAGCTCAGTGAGCATCAAGGTGATGCTGGTCGACGACCAGGAATTGCTGCGTACCGGTTTCACCATGGTGCTGCAGGCCCAGCCCGACATGACGGTCGTCGCCGAGGCCGGCGACGGCGTCGAGGCGTTGGACAGATTGCGGCACGTCGACGTGGACGTGGTCCTGATGGACGTGCGCATGCCGCGGATGGACGGCGTGGAGGCGTGCCGACGGATCTGTGCCGAGTCCGGCCCGGACGCGCTCGTGGTGCCCGAGGGGCGCGAGCGGCCCAAGGTCTTGATGCTGACCACGTTCGATCTCGACGAATACGCCTTCGCCGCGCTCAAGGCGGGCGCGAGCGGCTTCCTGCTCAAGGACGTCCCGCCGCCCGAACTGCTGTCCGGCATCCGCGCGGTGGCCTCCGGCGACGCGGTGGTCGCGCCGAGCACCACCAAGCGGCTGCTCGACCGCTTCGCGCCGATCCTGCCCAGCGACCACGAGCCGCGCCCCGACGTCGTGGACGCGCTTACCGAGCGCGAGCTGGAAGTGATGATGCTGGTCGCCCAGGGGTTGTCGAACGCGGAAATCGCGCAGCGGCTGTTCCTGTCGGAGGCCACGATCAAGACCCACGTGGGCCGCATCCTGATGAAGCTCGGCCTGCGCGACCGCGTCCAGGTCGTGGTGCTCGCGTACGAGACGGGCCTGGTCAAGGCACGCGGTCGCTGACGGCCGTCCTCGATCGGTACGGCGGTATCCATCGGTACAGCCGTTTCGATCCGTGTAGCCGTTCGCGATCGGTGCAGCCGGCTCGATCCGTACAGCGGTCTCGACCCGTACAGCCGGCTCAATCCGTGTAGAAACCGCCGTCGGGATGCAGCATCTCGCCCGTGAAGTACGACGACTGGTCGCTCGCGAGGAACAGGGCCGCGTTGGCCACCTCGCGAGCGTTGCCCAGGCGGCCCAGCGGCACGCTCGCGAGCAGTCGCTGCTCCAGTTCGGGCATCCCGCGCACGACCGCGGTCATGTCGGTCTCGATGAAGCCCGGGCCGATCGCGTTGACCCGGATCCCGGCCGGTCCCAGGATCAGCGCGGCCTGCTTGGTCAGCATCCACACGCCGGCCTTGGAAACGGCGTAGGCCGGGGCGCCGGCTCCCGGGTGCTTGGCCGCTATCGAGGCGATCGTGATGATCGAGCCCCGCCGGCCGAGGTCGTGCATGTGCCGGGCGGCGGCCCGTACCGCCAGCAACGTGCCCGTGAGGTTGACGTCGAGCACGTGCTGCCAGTCGGCGAGTGAGCCCTCGGTGAAGCGCCTGATCGGGTCGCGCTCGACCTCGACTTCGCTGCCGGGCCGCCCGCTCACGTAGCCGCCGGTGGAGATCCCGGCGGCGGTGACCAGGACGTCGATCGCGCCGAACATGTCTATCGCGTGCTGCATGACGGTCTCGGTGTCGGTCGGGCTGCTCGCGTCCGTGTGCATGTAGGCGGCCCGTCCGCCGCGTTTTTCCACCGCCGCGATGGTGTCCATCGCGGGTTCGTCCAGGATGTCCGCGATCACCACGTCGGCGCCCTCCTCGGCGAACCGCTCACAGCACGCCCGGCCGATCCCGTTCGCGCCGCCGGTGACCACGGCGACCCTGCCGTCGAGCTGTCCCATGTCCGCTTCCCTTCGCTGCTGTCCGCTCCCTTTCGCCGCAGGCCGCCCGCACAGCGATCGATGGTGTTGCCCATCCCACGTGGCCCTCGAAACTCATCGGACCTTGAGGCATGCTGTTACACCGTTACAGACCTGCCTGTCACGTGTCGCCCACCGGCTGTCGCACGCGGTCCGCGGCCCGTCACCCACCCGGAGGAACCCGATGACCCTCACCGGCCGCCCCGCGATCCACCTCGGCTCCGACGATCTGCCCTTCGTCGAGATCGGCGGGGGCAACAAGCTCAAAGTGCTGTGTGTCAAGGAAGAGGAAGGGCTGTGGATCGTGGAGAACGTCTTCCAGCCCGGCTTCGCCGTCGAGACGCACCGACACACCGGCCCCGTCTACGGATACACCACCTCGGGAGCGTGGAAGTACGTCGAGTACGACTACGTCAACCGCGCCGGCTCCTTCCTGTACGAGCCCGCGGGATCCGTCCACACGCTCACGTGTGTCGAGCCCGACACCCGTGTGTGGTTCCAGATGTACGGCGCCAACCTCAACCTGGACGCCGACGGCACCGTCACCTCCGTCACCGACGGGGCCGGCACGCTGCGCGCGTACTACGCGCTGTGCGAGCAACAGGGCTTCGGCAAGCCGAACGTGCTCGTGGGCTGACGGCCCGACCGATCCCCCGATCCAGGGAGCGTCATGACCACCACCACGCCCGACCTGTACACCCCCGACCTGTACGCGGACGGCCCGCCGCACGAACTCCTCGCCGAACTGCGCCGCACCACGCCCGTGTACTGGCAGGACATCCCCGGGCAGCCCGGCTACTGGGCGATCCTGCGGCACGCCGACGTCGAGTACGTGTCGCAGAACCCGGCGATCTTCTCCGCCGAGGCCGGCGGAATCATCCTTGAAGACCTCGAACCCGAGCGCCTCCAAGCCCTGCGCGGCACGCTGCTGTCGATGGACCCGCCGCGCCATCGCGCGTATCGCAAGCCGCTGGTGAAATCCTTCACCGCGAAGGTCGTCGGCGGCATGGAGGACCGGATCCGGACCATCTGCCGGGAGATCTTCGCCCGGGTGGGCACCGGCGAGGTCGAATTCGTGCACGACGTCACCTCCAGCCTGCCGACCCAGGTCATCGGTGAACTCATGGGCCTGCCACCCGAGGACTGGGACCACATCCACGCGCTCGCCGAACGCAACACCTCCGGCGAGGGCGGCGTCGCGGCCGTCGAGATGGCCCGCTACGCGATCGGATTCGCCGCCCGGCGCCGGGTCGAGGAGCCACGCGAGGACATCACGTCGCTGATCCTGGACGCCGAGTTCGGCGGCAAGGCGATGACCGACGTCGACTTCGGGCTGTTCTTCGTCCAACTCGTGACGGCCGGCAACGACACCACCAAGACCATGCTCTCCGCCGGGCTGCACGCGCTGCTCACCCACCCCGAGCAACTCGCGGCGCTGCGCGCGGACCCCGCCGGCATCCAGGGCGCGGTCGAGGAGATCCTGCGCTGGGCCAATCCACTGCACTACTTCCGGCGCACCGCGACCCGAGACACCGAACTGCGCGGAGTGACGATCAAGGCCGGCGACAAGGTCGCGATGTACTACACGTCCGCGAATCGCGACGAGGAGGTCTTCACCGACCCGCACTCCTTCGACATCACCCGCAGGCCCAATCCGCACCTGTCGTTCGGCTTCGCCGAGCACTTCTGCCTGGGCGTGCACATCGCGCGCCTGGAGGGCCGGGTCTTCTTCGAGGAACTGCTCGCCCACTATCCGACCATCGAGTTGGTGGGTGAGCCCGAACGGCTGCGCTCCAACCTCAACAACGCGCTCACGAGGCTGCCGGTGCGCCTGGGATAGCGCCCGACCCGCCTGGGGCAACCGGCGGGATGCGGGCGCCGCGCATGCCGGTGCGCACAAACGGGGACAGATAAACGGTCGGCTCGGGGAAAGACAAAGCAAGAAGGCGCACCCTTCGCACCCCGTCCCATCGCCAACGGTCTCCGGGAGGCTCCCCGTGGGATGCCCAGAGCTGGTCACACGTGCGGGACGGCGCTGCGCGATCACGATCGCCGCGGTCGGGATCGTCGCGGCAGCCGGCGCGCTCGACACCGCGTCGTCGCGCCCGCCGACACCCGAGCGCAGCAGCGCCGCCCCCGCGACGGCGGGCCCGCTGGACGAGCGTGCCGCCCCCTCGGCGTACTCGCTGCGGACGGAGGGCGGCCCACGCAGTGTGCGGGTCGCCCGGGTGGTCACCGGCACGATGCTGCTGACCGGCCTCGTGCTGACCGCGCTCGGCGCGATCGGCATGCGCGGACCGGAGCTGATCCGCCGCAAGGTCCGCGTGCAGGTGTCCCACCTCGCGGGGGCCACCCGGTATCGATGGTCGCCGCCGGGCGGTCTGCGGCCCAACCTCCCGGCCAACCCGGGGACCGGTCCGCCCGGCGCGTGAGTACCCTGATCGGGCCAGTACTCGTCCGGTACCCGCCGCGGACTGGAACGGAAGGCTCGCTCCCGTGAACAACGACATCAACGCACGTTCGAATCCGCACGGCCGCTCGCCCGACCCCGCCGACCGCCCCGCGCGGCTGCGCGTGGGTGTCGTGGGCACCGGCCGTGTCGGCCCGACCCTCGCCGCCGCGCTCGCCCTCGCCGGGCACCGCGTGGTGGCGGCCTCCGGCGTCTCGGAGGCCTCCCGACGCCGGGCCGAGGACCTTCTCCCCGGCGTCCCGCTGGTGACCCCGCAAGAGGTCATCGCCGCGTCCGACCTCACCCTGCTGACCGTGCCCGACGACGCGCTCGCGTCGCTCGTGGCCGGTCTCGCCGAGACCGGGGCGATCAAAGCCGGTCAACTCCTCGTCCACGCGTCGGGGCGCTACGGCGTCGACATCCTGGAGCCGGCCACCCGCGCCGGCGCGCTGCCGCTCGCGCTGCACCCCGTGATGACCTTCACCGGCTCCACCGTCGACCTCGCCCGCGTGGCCGGCTGCTCCTTCGGCGTCACCTCTCCCGGGGTGTTGCGCCCGGTCGCGGAGGCGCTCGTGGTCGAGATGGGCGGCGAGCCGGAGTGGATCGAGGAAAAGGACCGCGCGCTCTACCACGTGGCCCTGGCCGGTGGCGCGAACCACCTGGTCACCCTCGTCGCGCAGTCGATCGACCTGCTCGAACAGGCCGGCGTCCGCGCCCCGGGCCGGATGCTCGGCCCGCTGCTCGGCGCGGCCCTGGACAACGCCCTGCGGGCCGGCGACCACGCGCTGACCGGACCGGTCGCCCGCGGTGACGCCGGCACCGTGGCCGCGCACGTCGCCGAACTGCGCCGGGTCTCTCCCGAGGCGCTGGCGGCCTACGTGGCGATGGCCCGACTGACCGCGGACCGCGCGCTCAACGCCGGCCTGCTCAAGGCGGAGGCCGCCGAGGCCCTGCTCGACGTACTCGCCGAGGGGGGCCGCAGATGACCGCCGTACAGACCGTCCGGTTGGCCAGGACCGCCGCCGAACTGGCCGCCGCGGGCGCCGACCGCGCGCCGCGCGCGGTCGTGATGACCATGGGCGCGCTGCACGACGGCCACGCGGCGCTGGTCCGGGCCGCCCGCGCCCGGATGGGCGACACCGGGCTCGTCGTGGTCACCGTGTTCGTCAACCCGCTCCAGTTCGGCGCGGGCGAGGACCTCGACCGCTACCCCCGCACCCTGGACGCCGACCTGGAGGTCTGCCGCGAGGCGGGCGCCGACGTCGTGTTCGCCCCCGCGGTGGACGAGGTGTATCCGGGCGGCGAACCGCGCGTACGGGTCACCGCGGGGCCCACCGGCGCCGTCCTGGAGGGCGCCTCCAGACCCGGCCACTTCGACGGCATGCTCACCGTGGTGGCCAAGCTGCTGCACCTGACGGCGCCTCGGGTAGCCTTCTTCGGAGAGAAGGACGCGCAGCAACTCGCGCTGATCCAGCGCATGGTGCGCGATCTGAACTTCCCTGTCGAGATCGTCGGCGTACCCACCGTCCGCGAACCCGACGGACTGGCCCGCTCCAGCCGCAACCGCTTCCTCTCGCCGGCCGACCGCGACCTCGCGCTGTCGATCCGCCGGGCCCTTCGGGCCGGGGAGGACGAGAGCGCGCACGGCGCGGACGCGGTTCGAGCCGCCGCCGCCGAGGTGTTGGCCGACGCCCTCGTACCCGACTACGTCGAACTCGTCGACCCCGACGACTTCACCCCGGTGCCCGCGACCCACCACGGCCCGGCGATCCTTGCGATCGCGGCCAAGGTCGGCAGCACCCGGCTCATCGACAACACCCGCCTGAAGATCACGGGAGTCCCCCGGTCATGATGCGCACGATGTTCAAGTCCAAGATCCACCGCGCGACGATCACGCAGGCGGACCTCCACTACGTCGGATCCATCACCATCGACGAGGATCTGCTCGAAGCCGCCGACATCCTGCCGGGCGAGCTCGTGCACGTCGTCGACATCGACAACGGCGCCCGTCTGGAGACCTACACGATCGCGGGGCCGCGCGGCACCGGCGTGATCGGTATCAACGGCGCCGCGGCACGTCTCGTCCACACCGGCGACCTCGTGATCATCATCGCGTACGCCCAGGTCACCGACGCCGAGGCGCGGGCGATGAAGCCCAATGTGGTGTTCGTCGACGCCGACAACCGGATCACCGGCACCGGTGACGACCCCGCCGAGGCGCTGCCCGGCGGCCGGACCGTGCGCGGCGATCGGGTCGTGGGCGCTCGGACCGCGCAATGAGTACGCACGCACTGCCCGCGCGCCTGGCCGCCCCCGCCCCGGGGTGGACCGTGCGCGCGGATGTCATCGTGGTCGGCTCCGGTGTCGCCGGACTGACCGTGGCCCTGCGCGCGCGCCGCGCCGGGCGGGTCCTGCTCGTCACCAAGGCACTGCTCGACGAGGGCTCCACCCGCTGGGCCCAGGGCGGGATAGCGGCCGCGCTGGGGGAGGGGGACACCCCCGAACAGCACCTGCGCGACACGCTCGTGGCCGGGGCCGGGCTGTGCGACGAGGAGGCCGTGCGCGTCCTGGTCACCGAGGGCCCCGACGCGGTGCGCCGACTGATCGACACCGGCGCCGAGTTCGACCGCGGCCCCGACGGCGACGTGCTGCTCACGCGCGAGGGCGGCCACCTGCGCAACCGGATCGCGCACGCCGGGGGCGACGCGACGGGCGCGGAGATATCGCGCGCCCTGGTCGCCGCGGTGCGGGCCGCCCCCGACATCGAGGTGATCGAGAACGCGCTCGTGCTCGACCTGCTCAAGGACGCGAGCGGTCGCGCGTGCGGGGTCACGCTGCACGTCATGGGCGAGGGCGCGCGCGACGGCGTCGGCGCTGCCGCGGGGCGGGCCGTCGTACTGGCCACCGGCGGCATGGGCCAGGTGTTCTCGTCCACCACGAATCCGTCGGTGTCCACCGGCGACGGGGTCGCGCTCGCGCTGCGGGGTGGGGCCGAGGTCACCGACCTGGAGTTCCTGCAGTTCCACCCCACCGTGCTGTGGCTGGGCGCGGGGGCCGAGGGGCAGCAGCCGCTGGTGTCCGAGGCGGTGCGCGGCGAGGGCGCCCACCTCGTGGACGCCGAGGGGATCCGGTTCATGACGGGCCGGCACCCGCTCGGCGAACTGGCCCCGCGCGACATCGTGGCCAAGGGCATCCTGCGCCGGATGGTCGAGACCGGCACCGAGCACATGTACCTCGACGGCCGGCACTTCGGCCCCGACATGTGGAAGCAGCGCTTCCCGACCATTTTGGCCGCGTGCCGCGCGCACGGCATCGACCCGATCACCGAGCCGATCCCGGTGGCGCCCGCCGCGCACCACGCGAGCGGAGGGGTGCGTACCGACCTGCACGGACGCACCGGCGTGCCCGGTCTGTACGCGTGCGGCGAGGTCGCCTGCACCGGTGTGCACGGCGCCAATCGGCTCGCCTCCAACTCGCTCCTGGAGGGCCTGGTCTTCGCCGAGCGGATCGCGGCCGACCTGGCGCGGGACATGCCGGCCTTCAGTGAACCGGTCGCCCCGAGCGGGCCCGCCGGGCTGCTCGACCCGGCGGTACGGCTGACACTGCAACGCTCGATGACCGCGGGCGCGGGCGTCCTGCGCGGCGCCGACAGCCTCGTCGGCGCGTCCGCCGCGCTCGACGAACTGGCCGGGCACACGAGCTCCGACCCGTGCACGCAGACGTGGGAGACCACCAACCTGCACCTCGTGGCGAGCGCGCTCACCCGGGCCGCGCTGCTGCGCGAGGAGACCCGCGGCTGCCACTGGCGCGAGGACCATCCCGAGGCCGATGACGTCGCGTGGCGGGGAAACCTCGTCACGTCGCTGCGCGACGGCGTCCTGCACGTCGCCTATCAGGCTCACAAACCCAAGGAGTCGACCGCGTGAGTATCGCCCAGCTGTCCGCCGACCTCACCGCTCGCCTGTCCCGGGCCGGGCTCGACCCGGCCGCCGTCGCGGCTCTCGTCGCCGCGGCCGTCGCCGAGGACCTCGACGGCGGCGTGGACGTCACGTCGGTGGCCACCGTGCCCGAAGACGCGCGCGGCCACGCCGAGTTCGCCGCCCGCGAGGCCGGCGTGGTGGCGGGCATCCCGGTCGCCGAGGCCGTGCTCGAAGTCGTCTGCGGCCCCGACCTGACGATCACGCGGCACGTGTCGGACGGCGACGCGGTGACCCGCGGCACCGTCCTGTTCACCGTCGACGCGAGTACCCGCAGCCTGCTCACCGCCGAGCGCGTCTCGCTCAACCTGCTCAGTCGACTGTCCGGCGTCGCCACCGCCACGCGCGCGTGGGCCGACGCGATCGCGGGCACCGGCGCGGCCGTTCGCGACACCCGCAAGACCACGCCGGGGCTGCGCGCGCTGGAGAAGTACGCGGTGCGCTGCGGCAGCGGGGTCAACCACCGGATGTCGCTGTCGGACGCGGCGATGGTCAAGGACAATCACGTGGTCGCCGCCGGCGGCGTCGCCGAGGCGTTCAAGGCGGTGCGCGCTGCGTTCCCCGACGTGCCGGTGGAGGTCGAGGTGGACCACCTCGAACAGATCCCGCCGGTCCTGGACGCGGGCGCCGACCTGATCCTGCTCGACAACATGACGCCTCGTCAGATGCGGGACGCGGTCGTCCTCGTGGCGGGTCGGGCCCGTCTGGAGGCCAGTGGCGGGCTCACCCTGGAGAGCGCGCGCGAGGTCGCGGAGACCGGCGTGGACTACCTCGCGGTCGGCGCACTGACCCACTCCGCACCGATCCTGGACATCGGCGTGGACCTGCGCGCCTGAGCGACCGGTACGGTTCACCGGATCAGCTCTCCCCAACCCTGCCAACCCGACCCCGCCAAGCCGCGCTCCGTCCCCCACGGCCCGAGCCAGAACACCAAGGACGCCCACGATGTTGCTCACCATCGACGTCGGTAACTCGCATACCGTGCTCGGCCTGTTCGACGGTGACGAGATCGTCGAGCACTGGCGCATCTCGACCGAGGCTCGGCGTACCGCGGACGAACTCGCGGTCGTCCTCGCCGGCTTGCTCGGTCGACACCAGCTGATCGGCGCGAACGCCATCGACGGGATCGCGATCTGCTCGACCGTGCCCTCGGTGCTGCACGAGATGCGCGACATGGTCCGGCGCTACTACGGCGACATCCCCACGGTCGTGGTCGAACCGGGCGTCAAGACGGGCGTGCCCGTGCTGATGGACAACCCCAAGGAAGTCGGCACCGACCGGATCATCAACGCGCTCGCGGCGGTCAAGCTCTACGGCGGCCCGTGCGTGGTGGTCGACTTCGGCACCGCGACCACGTTCGACGCGGTCAGCACCAAGGGCGAGTACGTGGGCGGCGCGATCGCCCCCGGCATCGAGATCTCGGTGGACGCGCTCGGCGCCCGCGGCGCGCAACTGCGCAAGATCGAGCTGATGCGCCCGCGCAGCGTGATCGGCAAGAGCACGGTCGAGGCCATGCAGGCCGGCATCCTGTACGGCTTCGCGGGCCAGGTCGACGGCGTGGTCAAACGGATGGCGGCCGAACTGTCCCCGGACGACCCGGACGCGGTCACCGTGGTCGCCACCGGCGGACTCGCGACGCTGGTGCTCGGCGAGGCGTCGGTGATCGACGTACACGAACCGTGGTTGACGCTGATCGGACTGCGGATGGTCTACGAGCGTAACGCCGCTGTGTGACCACAAGCGGAAACACAAGCATCAAATAAGCCGGATCGTCCCTTTCGGCACATACAGTGCGTGCTATGCCGACGCCACATGGTGATCAAGGGATGGCTTTCAGCGCGAGCGAGGTACAGGTGCTCCGCCGCGCACTGACCGTCGCGTTGCGCGAGGGCCGCGACTCGGTCGACTTCTGGCTCCTGGGCCGGGCGATCGGCGAGGCGCAGGACGAGCGCGAGCGGCTACGCGCGTTCATGGCCGCCGAGTTGCGCCGCTACCGCGCCGCACTGCCGGGCACCGCGTCGTCGTTCCTGTCCTGCCTGCGCGGCGCGCTGGACGAGGTCGCCTACGTACCCTCGGCGGAGGACCTGGCCGCGCTCCGCAGCGCGGTCGACCTCCCGTGCGGCGAACGCGAACGAGCGAGCCGAGCCGCCCTGTTGCACCGCTGCACGCGCCTGGCCGAAATCGCCCTGGAGCAACGCCTCACTGCCCGAGCCCGCCGCCGAGCCGCCGCGAAGGCAGCCCGGGCAACCACCCGGGACCCGTTGGACATCCTCATCCCGGGCCGCCCGAAACCACTGCCGAGGCGAGCACCTTCGGCAATCGAGGCGACACCCGTCGCGGAACCCGCCGCGACCGCGACCGCGACCACCACCGCCACCGAGACCGAGACCGAGACGGAGCCGACACCCGCGCCCGATTTCACCCCGGTCATCGAATTCGCCCCGAATCCGGCCGAGTTCCGAGCCGCGGCATCGGATTCGAGAACAACGGAACCGGAGAATCGCCCCCTCGAACCGACCATTCCCGAGCACGCGTCAACCGACGAACCCATCGCCGAAGAATCCGCCGACCACAAACCGGTCGCCGAAGAACAGGCCGCCGACGAACAAGCCGCCGAAGAACAATCGGCCGCGGCAGAACCCGTCGACCCGAACACCCCCGACCCGGAAGCCGTCGAGCCACACCCCTCCGGCGAGCCGGCCCCCACGCCGGAACCCACAGCCGAGCAACCGACAACCGCCACCGAAACAGCGCGCGAGAAACAGACGGACACCAACGAGGCGGCGGACACCGCTTCCCTGTACTCGCCTTCCCCCGAGGGAATCCGCCAGGACCACACCGCCGTGGGCCCCCCGCGCCCCACCGGGGAAACCCTCTCCCCGGTGATCCCCCACCGCCGCCAAGGTCGCACCCTGGGCCAACTCCCGGTTCCGGAAATCCTCCAGACCGGCACCGGCTGATCCCACCGGAGATCTTTCCAAATCGACAAGGAAACAGCTTCCGTGTCGTCGGTCGGTTCCGAGTTCGCGTCGTCGACGGATTCAAACGCACCGAGGCCGTTTTGTGATTCACCTCGCCTGGAAACAGCGGCAACCAACCAATACGCTGAGCGAGCTTTTACAGATCCTTGGGGGGATCCTTGACGTTGCTTGCTCCTTCGCCTGCTCGCGGCCGCGTTTTCATCGCGAGCGTCGCGACGGCGGAAGGCTTGAGCCCACACGCATGTCGGCTCGTACCGATCGACCGTGTGAACGATTCCGCTCCGCTTCATCCGACCCGGCGCTGATCGAAGGCCGAAGCCACCGGATGGCCGCACGGCCCCGGTTCGCACTTCTCGATTGATTCGTCCGGTTCACCACGCCGCTCCCGACGTGGTGCTCGTCGCCGCCTCGACGCGGCAACCGTCCCGTCGAATGGACCTTTCGCTCGCCCGCCGACGTTTCATTCGGCGCCCCTCGCCTTTTTCCCGCTCCGGAAAGAATTCATGACCTTCATACGCCTGACCCCTACGCGCGCCTCGGCCCTTGCCGCCGGTACGGCCGCCGCACTGCTTCTCGGCCCCGGTGCGTTGTCGGCAGTGGCCGACACCCCCGCCGAGACATATCTCTGGCTCGACTCGCGGGACACGTATACGGCCATCCCCGGCAAGGATCGGACGTACCCGATCGACATCGAGAACTACGGCCCCGCCATCGTGAAGGATCTTGTCGTCACGATCGACACGTCCGGCCTCCAAGGGGTGACCTCGGTGGGGTTCCCTTCGCAGTGCACGGTCAAGGCCACCGTGGCGACCTGCCGGGTCGGTGAGGTCAAGGTGTACGACCCCGCGTCGGGAGCGCCCAAGCCGACGCTCGACCTCAAGTTCCACACGGACGCGGCAACCAAGCCCGGTACCAAGGGCAAGTTGAAGTACAGCGCGACCGCCTCGAACGCGACAGTGCGGGTCGACCTCCCGAGTTACGGCGCCGAGATCGTGGTCGACAGCGGCTACGACCTCGTGGCCAGGCAACTGCCCGACCGCACGGTGATCCCGGGCGCCGCAGTGGACATGCCGGGATCGTTCACCAATTCCGGAGACCAGGCGACCAAGGGCATCGTGGTCTTCATGGACGCACGGCCGGGCCTCGCTTTCGCGCAGCGCTACCGGAACTGCGTCTACTTCCCTCCCGTGGCACTCGGCGGCGAGGAAGCCATGTGCCGCTTCGACGACGTCGATGCCAAGCCGGGTGAGACGTACGCCTTCGACAAGGCGGTTCCGCTACGCGCCTCCGCGGACTTGATCCGGGGCTCGGCGGGAGTGTCGTTCCACGCGGCGAACGACAGCGCCGTCGCGTACCGGCTGGAAGCGGCCGCAAAGGGCAAGTCCGGTACCGAGGGCACTCTCGCGCTCGTCAAGCAGCAGTCGAACGGCTCGTTGCGCACGACGACCGACCTCGACGACCAGGACAACGGCACGGACTTCTCGGCGCACAGCACGCTCAAGGCGGACTTCGCGGCCGTCGGCGCCACGGCGAGCGGCAAGCAGGGGCAGACGGTGAAGGTTCGCCCGGGCATCGAGAACCGCGGGCCCGGCCGGATCGACGACTACATGGGCGACCCGAGCTGGTCCGTCAAGATGGCGGTACCCGAAGGCGCGACCGTGACCAAGGTCCCCAAGGACTGCCGTCTCTCCGAGGGTGACGAGCAGAACTACCCCGGCGAGCCGATGTACCCCGGGTTCGACGCCAAGGGCCGTCCCGCGTACGTATGCGCCTGGAGCGGCGAGGCCGGCGCGTACAAGCCCGGCGCCAAGGGCTTCTTCGAGTTCGAGATGAAGATCGACAAGGTCGTCCCCGACGCCACCGGCATGCTCCAGAGCAGCGCGGTGGACGACAACCGCGCCGACGACGTCGCTCAGGTCGTGCTCAACTCCACCAAGCCCGAGCCGGGCGCGACCACCGGTGGCACCGCCGCGACCGGGGGTTCGGCCGCGAGTGCCGGGTCCGCCGCGAGCGCCGGGGGCGCGAGTGCGGGCGGTGCCGGGACCGCCGGGGCCGTGCAGACCGGTGGGGCCACCGGTCCCGAGCTGGCGAACACCGGTTCCGACTCCTCCTCGACCGCGCTGATCGCCGGTGGGGCGGTGGCGCTGTTCGCGCTCGGCGGGGGCGCGTTCCTCGTCGTGCGTCGGCGTAAGGGCGCGGGCCCGGCGGTCTGATCGATCGGATGGTCGACGCTTCAGGGGGCGGGTTCGCGCATACGCGAGCCCGCCCCGGCGTATTCCGGTTCAAACCTCGAACCGTCGATAGGTAGCCTTGTCCCGTGACCGAGCAGAGCGCAGCGCAGCCGCAGATCGACGACCTTCCCGAGCAGATGCGGGTCCGCCGCGAGAAGCTCGACCGCCTTCGGGCGGAGGGCACCGACCCGTACCCCGTCGGATTCCCCCGCACCACCACCGTGGGCGCGCTCCGCACGGAGTTCGACGGTCTCGAAGCCGACACGGAGACCGGCCGCCGGGTCGGCATCACCGGCCGCGTCATGCTCTCCCGCACCGGCGGCAAGCTGTGCTTCGCGACGCTGCGCGACGGCGACGGCGACCTGCAGGTCATGGTCTCGCTCGACGGCGTCGGCGCCGAATCCCTCGCCAAGTGGAAGAGCGACGTCGACCTCGGTGACCACGTCGGCGTCGAGGGGCAGGTCATCACGTCCCGCCGCGGCGAGCTGTCGATCATGGTCGACTCGTGGGCGATCACGTCCAAGTGCCTGCGCCCGCTTCCCGACAAGCACAAGGGTCTGACCGACCCCGAGGCCCGGGTCCGGCAGCGCTACGTCGACCTCATCGTCAACGACGAGTCGCGCGCGATGCTGCGCACGCGCAGCAAGATGGTTCGCGCGATCCGCGAGTGGTTCGACGACCGCGACTTCCTGGAAGTCGAGACGCCGATGCTCCAGCCGGTCCACGGCGGCGCTACCGCGCGCCCGTTCGTGACCCACATCAACGCGTACGACATGGACCTGTTCCTGCGGATCGCCCCCGAGCTGTACCTCAAGCGCCTGGTCGTCGGCGGCGCCGAGAAGGTCTTCGAGATCAACCGCAACTTCCGCAACGAAGGCGCCGACTCGACGCACAATCCCGAGTTCACCATGCTGGAGGCGTACGAGGCGTACGGCGACTACAACACGATCGGGACGCTGACCCGCGAGGTCTACCAGCACGTCGCGCAGACCGTGTTCGGCACGACGAAGTTCCAGTACGGCGACCGCGAGGTGGACATCGCCGGCGAGTGGCGCCGGATCACCGTCTACGGCTCGGTGTCCGAGGCCGTCGGTCAAGAGCTGACCCCCGAGACGCCGATCGAGACGGTGCGCAAGCTCGCCGAGGCGCACGACATCGAGTGCGACAAGGCGTGGGGTCAGGGCCGGCTCGTCCAGGAGCTCTTCGAGGAACTCGTCGAGCACACGCTGATCGAGCCGACGTTCGTGTGCGACTACCCGATCGAGACCTCGCCGCTGACCCGTCAGCACCGCACCGTCGCGGGCGTCGCGGAGAAGTGGGACCTGATCGGCTTCGGCATGGAACTGGGCACCGGATACTCGGAGTTGGTCGACCCGGTGGAGCAGCGCCGTCGGCTCACCGAGCAGTCGCTGCTCGCGTCGGGCGGCGACGTCGAGGCGATGCGGCTCGACGAGGACTTCCTGCGTGCCATGGAGTTCGCGATGCCGCCGAGCGGCGGTGTGGGCATCGGGATCGATCGGATGATCATGGCGTTCACCGGCCGCGGCATCCGGGACACGATCCTGTTCCCACTGGTCAAGCCGGCCGGCGACTGACGGCGCGGGCCGGCCGGACACCGGCTCGGCACCGGCTCGATACCTGGGAGCCCCCACCCGGGCGACGCTTCGTCGCCCCGGCGGGGGCTCCTCGGCAAATTCCGGGCGCGTCACCCATTCGTACGCATAGGGTCGGCGCATGGAAGCAGCCAACGATCTTCGGATCTGCGTCGTTGGGGACTCGTTCGTCCAGGGCGTCGGCGACCTCTCCGGCGCCGGATGGGTCGGTCGCCTCGCGGCCGAATCCCGGCGGCGGGGGCGCACGTTGACCGCGTACAACATCGGCGTGCGCCACGAGACCTCGGCCGACGTCGCCGAGCGCTGGTACGGCGAAGCCGTTCCGCGCATGCGGCACGCCGACGGCTACGGAATGGTCTACGCGTTCGGCGTCAACGACCTCGTGGTCGAACACGGCCGTCGCCGGGTCGAGCACGAGGACAGCGTCGCCAACCTCGACGCGATACTGGACACCGCCACCGGCGCCCGCTGGACCTGCCTGGTCGTCGGCCCGCCGCCGATCCCCGCCGACGCCAACGACGTCGACGCGGCGCTCGAACTCGAAGACGCCTACGCCAAGGTCTGCGCCGCCCGCGGCATCCCCTTCGTGCCGATACAGCGCGCCCTGCGCGCCGAGCCCGCGTGGTGGCGCAGCATCGAGGCGTACGGCGACGGCGCCCACTGTGACGAGGTCGGCTACGCGATGATCGCGGCGCTGGTCGCCGAGGGCGGCTGGTGGGACTGGTTGGACTCGCTCACGCCGAGAGCGTGAGGCCACGGGCCTTCGCGGCCCGGCAAGGCTTACGGACTGACGCCCTTGGCGCGCAACCACCCGGCCGGGTCCACGGCGCTGCCGCCGCCCGGGTGCACCTCGAAGTGCAGGTGCGGGCCGGTCGAGTTGCCGGTCGTACCGACGTAGCCGATGACGTCGCCGGCCGCGACCGAACCCGAGGTCTTGGCGAAGCGCGACTGGTGGCAGTACCAGGTCTGGGTGCCGTCGGTGTGGGTTATCACGATGCGGTTGCCGAACGCGCCCGCGCCTCCGGCGGAGGTGATCCGCCCGGCCGCGGCGGCCTTGATCGGGGTGCCCGAGGGCGTCGCGAAGTCGAGGCCGGTGTGCGTACTGGCCCATCGCGCGCCCGCCTTGCCGAAGCGGCCGGTCAGCGAGTAGCCGGAGGTCGGCAGCACCCAGCCCTTCGCCGCCGCCTCGGCCTTCGCGGCGGCCTGCTCCCGCGCGGCCTCGGCCTCTGCCTCCGCTTCCGCCTCGGCCGCGGCCTGTGCGTCCGCCGAAGCCTTCGCTTCGGCCGCCTCCGCTTCCTGCCGCACCTCCAACGGGTCGCGCTCGTTCCCGCGTGCCGCGACGTCCTCTCCACGCTCGCTCAGCAGCCGAGCGGCGTCCGGGTCGGCGGACTCCGAGGCGGACCCCGACGAAGGCGCCAGACCCATCACCCGGTGCCCGTGCGCCGCACCCGCACCCGCACCCGCACCCGAAGCCTGCACGCCGGCCGTGGTCGCGGCGGCGACGACCGCAAGGCCCGCGACCACCAGAATCGGGCGGCGCGGGCGCAGCCCCTTCAGGCGTTGGACGCGGTCGGCGGGCTGGGGCGAAGTTTCGGGGGAGTGCTGCACGAAGGACCTCGGATGTTCGACGACAGTGCCGAGACCAGTGGTAGCAATTCACCACACAACGACCAAGTAGTAACGGAACGGACACTACGGCCGCTCGTAGTAGTACGGCAGACGGCCCGCGACCGATCGAGCGATCACCGGCGGCCTTCCGGATCGCTCGGCTTGCCCGCAGGCCGATAGGCCGATGGCCATCCGGCCCGCATCGACCGCGCGGCGGCCCGGCCCTGCGGCCCGGTTGTCGCCGGATCGAAAGTCCCACCACCAAAACAGACAATTCATGACCAACCTGTGTCTACGATGGTCCATAGGAGACGACCGGCACGTGGTGACGCACCTCACGGCACGACGACGTTTCGGGAAGGGGCGAGATGAGAAGGCTCGGCGAACTGGAAGCCCAAGTGATGCTGCGCGTCTGGCAACTCAACGCCCCCTCGTCGGTGCGCGCCGTTCAGGAAGCCCTGCTGCCCGACCGCGAGCCCGCCTATACGACGGTGATGACCGTCCTGGACAAGCTCTTCCGCAAGGGCCTGCTGCGGCGCCGGCTCGACGGGCGCGCATATCTGTACGAGGCGGTGCTCTCCCGCGACGCGTACACGGCCGAACTGATGAGCGCCGACTGGGCGGCCGGCGACAGCAGGCCGGGCGCTCTCGTGTACTTCGTCGAGGGCATGACGCCCGAGCAGACCGACGCGCTGCGCGACGCGCTACGGGTCGCCTTGCCCGAGCCGCCCGGCGGGACGGGCCCGGCCTGACCCGAGACCTTTTCGCCGGCCCCGGCCGGCTTTTCGCCCGCCGAGGCGAGTTCCGCAGTCGCCCGCGACGCACTTCCCGCCAGTGTGAAACTGCTCGAATCCAAGCCCTCGTACGGTGAATTCGATGCTGCCGCGGTGTGGAGAAGACCGGCAAGACCAAGGCCGGATCCGAGGTCGCCTTGATTGTCGTACTCAAGGTCTCGCAAGGGGTGGCCGGATCCGAGATGATCGCCCGTTCGAGTTTTGTCGGCGCACTCGGCGCGAAGCCCGTGATCGGCACCGTGTGCGGCGCCGATGCCCTGGCGTCGTGCGCGAGCACACGCGTGGCCGAATCCTCCGCCCGGGAATGACTTCCGGAAATCCCCTCATATCGGCCCGATCACGCCACAACCCGCGCGCCCGGGCTCGTGAGGTATCACCTCTCGGTATGAAGAACGCACGGCCCGGCCGGTCGGAAACGATCCCGGGCCGGGCCCGCTCGCGGCGGCGGTTTGTGGCGCAGTCGGGCAGATCGGTGGGAAACAGGGCGGAGCGGCGATCCCTATCGTGATCGCGATAGCGTCATCCCATGGAAGTGACGATCCGCCGTGCACGAACGTCCGATGTGCGAGCCATTCGCCGACTTGTGGACGGCTACGTGGGCCTGCGAATCCTGTTGGACAAGCCCACGGTCACCCTCTTCGAGGACGTTCAGGAGTTCTGGGTCGCCGAACGCGACGCGGACAGCGAGGTCGTCGCCTGCGGGGCGCTGCACGTGATGTGGGAAGACCTCGCGGAGGTGCGCACTCTTGCGGTGGATCCGGCCGTTCGCGGTTGCGGGGTGGGTCATCAGTTGCTCAGCAAACTTCTGGAGACGGCGCGTTGGCTCGGCGTGCGCCGGATATTCTGCTTGACCTTCGAGGTCGACTTCTTCGCGAAGCACGGCTTCGTCGAGATGGAGGAGACACCGATCGACGGCGATGTGCTCAACGAACTGATGCGTTCGTACGACGAGGGTGTCGCCGAGTTCTTGGATCTGGAACGCGTCAAACCCAACACCCTCGGCAACACGCGGATGTTGCTCCATCTCTGGCAGTGATCTCGAGGGCCCGAGAGTGGCCGTCCGGGCCCGAGTGTGGTGGAGATCGCGCCCATCCGGTGGGCGAACCTCTTGACGCTTCTTGTCCGTCACGGTGTGGTGCGCGGTGAACTCGCATCCACAAACCCGGTAACGTATTGCCGGCTCGACGGGTTCCGCTCGCGTGGGTTTGTATTTTCACGCAGAAAGCGGTTTCCTTTTCTTGAGTTGGTTGTGAACCCTCCCGATGAAAGGGAATCCTGGTGGCACAGAAGGTCCAGATTCTTCTCGTTGACGACCTCGACGGCAACAAGGCCGATGAGACGGTGACGTTTGCGCTCGACGGTGTCTCCTACGAGATCGACCTGAGCGCCACGCACGCCGAGCAGCTGCGCGCCGCCCTGAAGAGCTACGTCGATGCCGGTCGCAAGACCGGCGGCCGGGTCGCGGCCCGTCGAGGCGTCCGTCAGGTGGTCAAGGGTGGTGCCGCTTCCGGCGACACCGCCAAGATCCGTGCCTGGGCCAAGGAGAACGGCTTCGACGTCAGCGAGCGTGGTCGCGTTCCCGGCAACATCAAGGACGCGTACGACAAGGCGCACGCCTGATCCTCGATGCCGACGCAGAGCGGTGCCCTCCCCCGATCGCATCGGGGGAGGGCACCGCTCCGGCACATCCGGGACCGCCCGGGTCGGTTCAGGCCGGCGCGGGCCGGTGGTGCGTGAGCGGGCGCGGCTCGGTCACGCACCGGCGCGGGAACAGTCGTACGTGCTGGCACGCGTGGGCCAGTGTGCTCAACAACCGGGTCACATCCGGAAACCGCACATCCACGTGCAACACGGCCCCCTGGGCACCGACGGCCCCGATCGGGCACGCCGGTGCCAGGCCGGTGGGTCGCCGCAACCACCGCGAGTGCTCCCACGCGCGTGGCCACGGCGCCCGCCACGTGGCGGGCCACGGCGACGGCGCGGCCACCAGTGCGCCCTCGCCGTACGCCCGCAGATCCAGGTCGAGGTCGGCCCAGTCCAGCCAGTCGAGCAGCGCGGGCAGATCGTCCGCGACGCCGGGGGCCACGAAGAACTGCACCCGGCCCGCTCGCGTCGCGGCCACCGGTCCGACCGGCAGCCCGAGCCGCTCGGCCCGGTCCAGCGCCCGCACCCCGGCCGCGCCG
>NZ_WWJX01000021.1 GCF_009865215.1 Streptomyces sp. SID3343
GATCAGCGGCCGGCGCGCGCCGCGCAGCAGTGCGACCGCGGCGGCCAGCGAGTCGGGGTCGGGCCCGGGACGTCGCACGTGCCACACCCGCTTGGCGAACAACTCCTCGGGGAAGTCCCACGCCTCGGCCTGTACGTCCTGCGGCAACGCGAGCGTCACCGCGCCGGTCTCCGCCTGGTCGGTGAGCACCCGCATCGCGTGCGTCGCGGCGTGCGCGAGTTGTTCGGGACGTTGGATGCGGTCGAAGAACCGCGACACCGGTCGGAAGACGTCGTTGACGCTGATGTCGGCCGCGTACGGCAGTTCCAATTCCTGCAACACTGGCGAGGCCACACGCGTGGCGAAGGTGTCGCCCGGCAACAGCAGCACCGGCAGCCGGTTGATGGTGGCGAGCGCGGCCCCGGTGACCATGTTCGTCGCCCCGGGACCCACCGACGCCGTGCACGCGAGCGTGGACAGTCGGCGCCGGGTGCGCGCGAACGCCACCGCGGCGTGCACCATCGCCTGCTCGTTGCGCGCCTGATGGTAGGTCAGGTCGGCGGGTCGCTCCAGGAGCGCCTGGCCCAGACCGGCCACGTTGCCGTGACCGAAGATCCCGAAACAGCCTTCGATCAGCCGGTGTTCGATGCCGTCGCGTTCGGTGTACTGGCGGGCGAGGAAGCGTACGAGGGCCTGCCCCGTGGTCATCCGCACGGTGGTCATCGCGGTCCCTCCGCATCGCACATCGGCACGCGCGGGTCGCGTTCGACGGACTCCCACGACTGCCGGACCCAGTGGTGGTCGGGGTCGTCGCAGCACGCCATGGTGCGCGTCTCGTGCGGGCCGGCGAGCACGTTCAGGTAGTACATGGGGTATCCGGGCGGCGCCATGGACGGGCCGTGATAGCCACGCGGCACCAGGACCGTGTCGCCCTGGCGCACCTCGGCGAGCACGTCCACGTCGTGTCCGTCGTAGACCCGCTGGTAGCCGAACGGCCGCCCACCGCCCGAGGAACCCAGCTCGAAGTAGTAGATCTCCTCCAGGATCGCCTCGCCCTCGCGCTCTTCGTCGTGCTTGTGCGGCGGGTACGAGGACCAGTTGCCCCCGGGCGTGAGCACCTCCACCGCGACCAGCCGGTCGCACCCGAAGCCGTCCGGGGCCGCGAAGTTGTTGACCTGCCGGGACGCCGCGCCGGAGCCGCGCACCTCCACGGCCACGTCGCTCGCCGGTACGTACGCGGGGGCCAACCGGCGCGTACACCGCGCCGCGGGCAGCGCGAAGCGCCCACCGCGCGCGGACGTCACGCTCACGTGCGCGTCGCGCGGGGCGTAGACGAAGTCCGTCACCCGCGCGAACACATGCTCACGGCCCACGAGTTCGTAGCGCACGTCGTCCACGGTGACCACGCACGACCCGGCGAGCGGCAGCACGATCGTCTCCGCGTCCCCGGTCTCGAACCGGCGCGTCTCGCCCGCGCCCAGCTCCAGCACGCGCAGCGAACTGTAGGTCCAGCCCGCCGACTCGGGGGTGATCGCCACCCGGAAACCGTCGGCCGCGGCGGCCCCGTCGACCACGTGCAGGCCCGACGTCACTGTGCGCCTCGACCCAACAGGGACACCGCCGTGTCCACCGCGCCCGCCACGTCGCCGTTCTGCGGGAAGAGCATCGTGCGGCCGATGATCAGGCCGCGCACGTGCGGGATCTCCAGCGCCTTCTGCCACGACGCGTACATCGCGTCGACGTCGGCGCCGCCCTCGCCGCCCAGGAGCAGGGTGGGCATGGTGGTCGAGGCCATCATGCGTTCCATCTCGTCGACGACGGGCACCTTGAGCCACGTGTACGCGGACGTGCGGCCCAGTCCGGCGGAGATGTTGTTGACCTTCATCTGCGCGTCGGGAGTGAGGATGTTGCGGACCTTGCCGTTCTCCCGGACCGACATGAACGGTTCGATCAGCGCGAGGAGTTCGCGTTCGGCGAGTTCGTTGACGGCGTTCGCGGTGCCGATCAGGGTCTCGGCGGTACCGGCGTCGGCCGGGTCCACGCGCAGCAGAATCTTGCCGCCGTCCAGGCCGCCTTCGGCGATGCCGCGCGCGTCGTACGAGCCGAACCGGTCGTCGAGTTCGAAGCTCGCGCCGGGGATTCCGCCGCGGTTCATCGAGCCGAGTACGAGCTTGCCGTCGAGCGCGCCGAGCAGGATCAGGTCCTCGACGATGTCGGGGGTCCCGAGGAAGCCGTCCACGCCGGGGCGGGCCAGCGCCTCGACGCAGCGGGCGAGCAGTTCGTGCCGGTCGCCCATCGCGGTGGCGTTGCCGCCGGCGGCGATCGCGCCGCGCGCGGGGTGGTCGGCGGCGAGGATGAACAACGGCCGACTGAAGCCCGAGCGCTCGAACTTCGGCCGGTCCTGCGCGGCGCGGCGGATCGCGCCGGGGTCGGTCAGGCGGGTGGTGACGACCGAGGCGATGTCGGGAGCGATGGTCACAGCTGTCCTTTGCTGGAAACGGAACCGGCCCCGGAAACGGAACCGGTCGTGGAGTCGGCAGTGGAACCGGAAACGGAACCGGTCCTGGAGTCGGTGATGGAACCGGTCGTAGAGTCGGCGGTGGAATCGGGAACGGAACCGAACGTGGAAGTGACGCCCCCGCCACCCCCGCCGCCCCCGGCCGCGGCGCGCCCGATCAGCGCGTCGATCTCGGCGAGCGTGGGCATCGCGT
>NZ_WWJX01000178.1 GCF_009865215.1 Streptomyces sp. SID3343
CGGGCTGCCGGGTCACCGGCGTGTTCGTCGGCGGGGCGGGCGGGCGCTGTGGAGGCGGCTTGCGCACGGGTGTGTTGGTCGGCGGGTGCGCGGGCGGCGGTGGCGCGGGCCGGCGCGGATCGCGGCGGACCGGCTGCGGTTGGGGGCGGCGGTCGCCGCGGACCTGGTTCGGGAGCATCCCCATGTCGTCGGGCAGTACCCCGCCGTCCAAGTCGCTCGCGTCCGGCTCGGCGGGCGCCGCCGGCTCGACGATCTCGCGCACGGGAGGCGTCCGCGGCCCCATCGTGGGCCGGTACTGGCTCTCGAACCGCTGCACCATCGCCGAGGCGTTGTCGGGCAGTTGGCTGTCCGCGTCGCTGTCGTCGAGCAACGGCGCCAGTTGGTTGAGCAACTGGGTGGGGCTCGGCCGGTGTTCGGCCGCGCGCTGCATGCACAGGCTGACCAGACCGCCCAACTCGGCGGGCAGACCGGCCAGGTCCGGCGAGCCGGTGACCAGCCGAAGCAGCGCCTCGGCGGGCTTGCGGTCGGGGTAGGGCGAGTGACCGGTCGCGGCGTAGACCAGGGTCGCGCCGAGCGAGAACATGTCGCTCGCGGGCGTGATGTCGCGCACGCCCTGCGCCTGTTCGGGCGACATGTAGGCGGGAGTGCCGACGGCTACACCCGTCATGGTGAGCGAGCCGAAGTCGGCGGCGCGGGAGATACCGAAGTCGATCACCTTGGGGCCGTCGCTCGCGACGAGCACGTTGGACGGCTTCAGGTCACGGTGGACCAGCCCGGCGGCGTGTACGGATTCGAGTGCCTCGGCGATACCGGCGGCCATCCACCGCACCGCGCGCGGCGGCAGCGGCCCGCACGCGCGGACGAGCGATTCGAGCGAGGGCGCGGGAACGTACGCGGTCGCGAGCCACGGGACGGCGGCATCGGGATCGGCGTTGACCACGGCGGCGGTGAACACGCCGCTGACCCGTCGGGCCGCGGCCACTTCCTGTGCGAAGCGCGCGCGGAAACCGGGATCGCCGCCCAGTTCGGAGCGGATCGTCTTGATCGCGACGAGTCGCCCGAACGGCGAACGCCCGAGGTAGATGCGGCCCATGCCGCCCGCACCGAGTCGGCCGAGCACGACATAGGGGCCGATCCTGTCCGGATCCCCCTTGGCCGGTGGCTCACCCGGCCATCCGTGTTCCGTCACAATCCCCCCGAAGTCGCCCCACCGCCCATCATCCCCGCCGATCGGCCGTTACGACAGGAACAGGCGGGAGGAGTCCACGGCGCCGGTCGGCCGTCGTCGCGATAGAAGTGCCCCGGGGTGGAGCACCCGCTGCCTGTCGCAGGGTACCCGCCTGGTCGCTCTGCCGCCCACGCCCCGTCCTGCTTGGACCGAAACACAGGGGAATCCCCCAGCCGACGATCACGAAGCGTGGTCGCAGGCCGGGGGAATTTCCGGATCGATCGGTCGGATTCGGGCGCTTGTGGATCAGGTGCCCGTCGCCGACCGTCGGCCCCGGATGTATATCGCGGCGACGGCCCCCGCACCGGCCGTGAGCCACTGGTGTCGCGCCGTCGGGCAACTCGCCCGCCGGCGTGGCGTGCTCGCTAGTGCAGCGCGCCCGTGCTCTCCGCGGGAAGGTCGGACTTGCTCACCCGCAGGATCGCGACGGCGACGATCGCACCGACGGCGAGCAGGATCGAGGCGACCAGGAAGGCCGTCGTGTAGCCCTCGGTGAGGGCGACGTTGACGTTGGCCTTCTCGCCGAACTTGGTGACCTGGTGCTTCAACTCGGTGTCGAACGCGTTCGAGTAGATCGTGGTCAGGACCGCGATCGCGACCGCGCCACCGATCTGCTGGGTGACGTTGAGCATCGCCGAACCGATGCCCGCGTCCTCGGGGGCGATACCGGCCACCGCGGTGGACATGATCGCGACGAAGATCAGACCCATGCCCAGGCCGAACACCAGCATGGCCGGCAGCAGACCCGAGACGTAGCCCGAGTCGGCCTCCAGGAGCGAGAGGTAGAACAGGCCGACCGCGGCCAGCACCGGACCCACCGTCAACAGGATGCGCGGCCCGATCTTGGGCAGCATCACGCTGGTGAACTGCGCCGATATCATCACGCCCGCGCACAGCGGGAGATAGGCCAGACCGGCCTTGACCGGCGAGTAGCCCGCGACGATCTGCATGTAGAGCGTGATGAACAAGAACGCGCCCATCATGCCGCCGGCAGCCAGCGCCATCACCACGTAGCTCGCGGAGCGGTTGCGGTTGCGGAACAACCGCATCGGCATCAGCGGCTGGTCGACCCTGAGTTCGATCGCCACGAAACCGGCGATCAGCACCGCCGACGCGATCAGCGAGCCGATCGTCAGGCCGTCGCCCCAGCCCTTTTCCGCAGCGCGGATCACGCCGTAGACCAGGGCGGTGACGCCCAGGGTGGAGGTCAACGCACCGGGGATGTCCAACCGGCCGCGCCAGACCGCCTTTTCGCCCGTCTTCGCGTCGTCGGGGATCGCCAGTGGCAGGGCCGCCACGAGTGCTATGCCGATCGGCACGTTGACGAACATCACCCAGCGCCAGGACAGGTATTCGGTCAACAGGCCGCCCGCGAGCAGGCCGACCGCCGAACCCATGCCGGACACGGCCGCGTAGACACCGAACGCCTTGTTGCGCTCGGGGCCTTCCTCGAAGGTCGTGGTCACCAGCGACAGGACCGCGGGGGCCACCATCGCGCCACCGACACCCTGGAGGGCGCGCGCGGCCAGCAACAGACCCTCGTTGGTCGCGAACCCGCCCAGCAGGCTCGCGACGGTGAACACGATCAGGCCGAGCGCCAGCAGGCGGCGTCGGCCGAAGAGGTCCCCGAACCGACCACCGAGCAGCAGCAGGCCGCCGAAGGTCAGCATGTAGGCGTTGAGCACCCAGGAGATCGAGGTTTCGCTGATGTGCAGCGCATTGCCCATGTCGGGCAGCGCGATGTTCACGATGGTCGCGTCGAGCACGATCATCAACTGGGCCCCTGCGAGCAGGGCCAGGGCCAGACCGCGACGCACGTGGGGCGCGTCGGCGGCAGGGGATCCGGTCGAGCCGGCGACCTCGGAAGGTGCCGTCGTCATGGATTGCCTCGCATTACTAGTGGACGTGAGCGTTCTCTACGCGAACCTAGAGCTTTTGCCTTAGAGAACGCAAACGTTTTCTGTAACATGGCGGCGGAGGCTGAAGTGAGCACAGAAGTTGACCCGGGTCAAATCGAGGCGGCTTTTCCCGAAGCCGATCACCGGCACCGCCCACGCAAGCGGGGCGAGGCCCTGGAGCAGGCGATCGCCGCGGCGGTGATCGCCGAGTTGAGCGACCGCGGCTACGGCGCGCTGACCTTCGAGGGCGTCGCGGCACGCGCGGGCACCGGCAAGTCGGCGCTCTACCGCCGGTGGCCGGACAAGGCCAGCATGACCGCCGACGCCTTCGCGGTGACGCTCCCGGGCGCGGAAACGCTTCCGCTGGCAGGCGAGTTGCGCGCCGACCTGATCCTCTTCCTCGACACCGTCGCCCGCGGCATGCTCGGCGCGATGGGCGTGGGCATGCGGCTCCTGTCCGCCGAGATCTACCGGCACGTCGATTTCGGGGAGATGTGGAAGGAGCGGGTGATCCAGCCGTGGCACGACCTGCTCGTGCGGATCATCGACGGCGCGATCGAGCGCGGCGAGGCCCGCACCGGCGCGACCGACCCGCACTGCGTGATAGCCGTGCCGTCGGTGCTGTGTCAGGGCTTCACGATGACGGGGGTGCCGATGTCCCACGACGAGATCACCGCGCTCGTCGACAACGCGCTCCTGCCGATGCTCGCGGCGCGCAACTGAGCCTGTGTCACATCCCACGACGGGGCGGCCGGATCGGCCGCCCCGCCGGTGGATCAGTGCCTTGTCGAAGTCCCCAGGCTACCCGCGCGGGGTATCCAAGTCGGGCAACGACCCCCCGATGCACGGAATCTGAACACGTGTCAGATCACACGCCCCGATACTTGAATGACTCGGTCAAGGAGTTCTAGGGTCCGTGCCATGGCCACCACCCGCTCTTCCGCCCCCGCAGACGCGCTCGTCGCCCTGACCGCCCCGGGCGGGCCCTTCGCACTCGTCGAGGAGGACGTGCTCGGCGTGCCGATGCGCGTCCTGGCCGACCGTCCGCGGTCGCTCACCCACTTCGTCGAGGGAGCGCACCGCTTCGCCGACCGCGACTACCTCGTGTACGAGGACCGTCGGGTCACCTTCGCCGAACACGCGCGTGCCGTCGCCTCCACCGCCCTCGCGCTGCGCGAGAGGTACGGGATCGGCCCCGGCGACCGGGTCGCGATCCTGGCCGCCAACCGGCCCGAGTGGCTGACCGCCTTCCAGGCCACCGCCGCGCTCGGCGCGATCGCGGTCGGCATGAACGGCTGGTGGGCCGCCGACGAGATCCGCTACGGCATCGCCGACTGCGAGCCCAAGTTGCTTGTCGCCGACCGACGCCGCCTGGAGCGCCTGGGCGGGGCCGTACGGGCCGCCGAGACACTGGGGGTGACCGTGGTCGAGATCGAGGCCGATTTCGCCGCCCTGGAGGCGTACGCGCCCGACGCCGACCTTCCCCCGGGCGCGGCCGACGAGGACGACCCCGCGCTGATCCTGTACACCTCCGGCACCACCGGCCGTCCCAAAGGCGCGGTGCTGAGCCACCGCAACGTCGTGGCGATGCAGAACCTCCAAGCCCTGCTCGCCGCCCGAGCGAGTGCGCACGTCCCCGCCGAGACCCTCGCCAAGGCCCCCGCCGGCCGGTGGCTCGTCAACAGCCCGTTCTTCCACGTGTCGGGCCTGCTCGCGGGTGCGATCGCCGCGCTCGCCGGCGGCCAGACGATGGTGCTCTACACCGGCCGATTCGAGGTGACCCGAGTCCTGGACCTGATCGAGCGCGAACGCTGCACGACGTGGGCGCTGGTGCCCACGCTCGCGTGGCGCGTGGTCAACCACGCGGACACCCCCACCCGGGACCTGAGTTCGATCACCCGCCTGGGCGGCGGCAGCGCGGCGTTCGCGCCCGAACTGGTACGCCGGTTGCAGGAGGTGTTCCCCAACGCCAAGGGCGCGGTGGGAGTCGGGTACGGCCTGACCGAGTCCGGGGGAGTGGCCACCACCGCGGGCGCCGCGCAACTGGAGGGCGAGCCCGGCGCGATCGGCACGGCCGTGCCCACGGTGGAGGTGACCGTCCACCACGAGGACGGCACCGAGCAACCGGAGGGTGTCGAGGGCGAGCTGTGGATCCGCAGCCCGCTGGTGATGCGCGGCTACTGGCGCAACGACGAGGCCACCGCCAAGGCGCTCACCCCGGACCGCCGGCTGCGCACCGGCGACCTCGGCTACACCCGAGGCGGCCGGTTCCACCTCGCCACCCGCCGCAGCGACCTGATCCTGCGCGGCGGCGAGAACGTGTATCCCGCCGAGATCGAACACTGCCTCGACGCCCACCCCGACGTCGCCGAGTCGGTCGTGGTGGGCGTGCCGCACCACGAATGGGGCGAGGAGGTCAAGGCCATCGTCGTGCCGGCCCCGGGCAGCGCGATCACCGCGGCGGAGCTCGGGGCATACGTCGCGGAGCGCCTGGCCCACTTCAAGGTCCCGGCGCACTGGGAACTACGCACCACCCCCCTGCCACGCACCCCGACCGGCAAGGTCATCCGCGCGGTGGCCACCGGCGCGAAGGCGGCGGACCTCGTGGAGGAGTAGCACGTGCGCAAGAGATCTCGGAGTCGAGCACCAAAGATCCGGTGACAGCGTCCTCGACTCCGAGATCGACCCCGCGTGGCGCCCGGTGGACGTCCCCCGCGCGCTCGGCGGCCTCAGTCGTTCTTGTGGAGATCCTCGTTCAGGGCGCCCCACGACTTGGTCCGGGCGATCGCCTCGATCGTGCCCGTGACCGAGTTGCGGCGAAAGAGCAGGCCGTCGCGGCCGGAGAGCTCGGCGGCCTTGACCACCTTGCCGTCCGGGGTGGTCACCCGAGTGCCGGCGGTGACGTAGCAGCCCGCCTCGACGACGCAGTCGTCGCCGAGCGAGATGCCGATGCCCGAGTTGGCGCCCAGCAGGCAGCGTTCGCCGACCGAGACGATCTCCTTGCCACCGCCGGACAGAGTGCCCATGATCGACGCGCCGCCGCCGACGTCGCTGTGGTCGCCGACCACGACGCCCGCGCTGATCCGGCCCTCGACCATCGACGCGCCGAGGGTGCCGGCGTTGAAGTTGCAAAAGCCCTCGTGCATCACGGTCGTCCCGGACGCGAGGTGCGCGCCCAGGCGCACGCGCGAGGTGTCCGCGATGCGCACGCCGCTCGGTACGACGTACTCGGTCATCCGCGGGAACTTGTCCACGCCGACTACCTCGAACGGCACGCGGGCCGCGCGGGCGCGCAGGCGGGCGGTCGAGACGCCGTCCACCGCGACCGCGCCGAGGTTGGTCCACGCGACGTTGGCGAGCAGGCCGAACTGGCCGTCCAGGTTCACCCCGTGCGGGCGGACGAGGCGGTGGCTCAGCAGGTGCAGCCGCAGGTAGACGTCGTGCGCGTCCGTCGGGGCCGCGTCCAGCGACGCGATCACCGTGCGCACGGCGACGACCTCGACCCCGCGCACGGGGTCCGGGCCCAGGCCGGCGGACACGTCGTCGCCCAGCGCCGCGGTCGCGGCGGCGGCGTCCAGACGCACGGTCTCGGTCTTGCCGTGCGCGTCGGCCGCGCTCAGCTCGGGGGCGGGGTACCAGGTGTCCAGGACGGTGCCGTCGGCCGCGATTGTCGCGAGACCGGCGGCTACGGCACCTACGGGAGTGGGGGAGGCAGTGTCGATCACGTCGCTACCGTACCCGGGGGCACGATCGGCCGTCGGCCGCGTCCGGCAGCCGAAACGGTTCAGTTGAGCTGATCGGGCCTGGGGCTGGGATCCCCACCGAACGGCCACGTCTCGAAGGTCTCGGTCTCCTGTTCGTGCTGTGGTTCGTCGCGCGGGCAGGGAATGCCGTAGGGGCTGCACTCGTCGGTGTACAGCGGCGCCGAGCTGCCGTAGATCTCGTCCAACGGGTCGCAGTCGTCGAGCGCGGGCATCGCGGTCACCTCGCGCAGCGCCTCGACCATGTCGGCGGCCCGGTCCCGCAGCGGGTCCGCGCCGCATTCCTTCGCGACGTCCCTGGCCCGGATGAACTCGCCGATCGCGTCCTGCTTGTGCCCGTCCTTGCGCAACCGGTCGCCGTACGCGAACAACGCCTTGGCGTACTCGAACTTCGCGCCGACACCCTCCAGGGCGACCGCCGCGTCCCACAGCCACTGCTGGGCCTGCGGACTGTCGTCGATCTCGCCGGCCACGCGCTTGGCGTGCCCCGAGGCGACCGGAGCGTAGAACGAGTCGGCGCGCGAGACCGCGGCCCGCGCGACGTCCTTCGCCTCCTCGCGGTCCTGGTGCGGTCCCGGCGCGTTCAACGCCTGGGCCAGCAGCACGCCCCACGGACACCACGCGGGGTTGTCCATGCCCAGGTGCTGCACCTTGCGGCCGAGCGTGCGCAGCAGCGGGATCACCTCGTCGTGTCGGCCCTGCGCGATCCGCAGTTCGGCGAAGACGATGCCGGGCACCGGGAAGATCCGAGCGTTCGGAAAGTCGTCCAGTCGATCGAAACCGATGTCCTTGGCGACCCGCTCGGCCTCGTCGAACTCGCCCTGGGCGATCAGGGTCTGGATCAGCACTCCCGAGGCGTACCACTTCGACGGCGTGCCCTCGCCGAGTTCCATGGCCATCTCCATCCCGGTCCGGGCCTGTTCGCGGGCCAGCGCCAGGTTTCCCCTGCGGTGTTCGAGCATGGCCTTGAACGCGTGTCCGTACGACAGGTGGGCGCTCTTGCGGCCGTTCTCCTTGAGTTCGGCGACACCTCGGGTCAACAGGTCGTCGGCCTCGTCGAACAGGTCGCAGTAGACGAAGGTCAGCGTGAGCACCATCGGGATCTCGAAGCCCCAACCCTCCTCGACCCAACTCAGGCCGGGACGGCGCCCGTTGACCTCGGCGCCGAGCGCGTCGCGGGCGAACTGGGTGGTGGTCTCCAGGCGTCGGCCGCACAGCACGCTGTACCAGGCCATCAGCGCGAACAGCGAGAAGGCGGTCCGGTCCCGGGAGTTCTTCGGGCGCAACCGGGCCGTCAGCCGCTGGATGTTGTGCGACCGCTTGGAGAACGTGTGGTCGTTCTCCCAGAAGGCGGCCCACCTGAACAGGTTCGCGTAGAGCTGGAGCTTGAGTGGGCCGGGCGGCGTCCGCTCGACCTCCTTGTCGAGCAGTTCGACCGCCCGGTCGATGTGCCCGCTGAAGCTGTGCGATCGGGCGAGTTCGAGAATGATGTTCGTGCGCATGTCGGGTTCCGCTTCGCAGTCGTAGAGCGCGATGCGCAACGGGGCGACACTGGCGATCGGGTTGTTGACGAAGTGCGCGCGGCCGAGGTCGTAGTAGACCTGCGCCTGGAGTTCGGTCGGCGGCGGTTCCTCCCGGGCGCGATCGAGATACGGGATGCCCGCGTCGGCGACACCGGACGTGAGGCACTCGCGGGCGGCCTTGCACAACACCTTGACGGCCCACTCGTCGCCCCGCCCCGGGACGTTCAGCAGGTGGCTCGCGGCGGTCTGCGCGGAGAAGTTCTTCTCCAGCAGCCTGGCCGCCTTGTCGTGCAGGTCGCTGCGCTCGTGCGGCCGGATGCAGTGGTGGTAGACCGCGCCGCGCACCAGGGGGTGGGTGAAGTCGGCCTGGTGGACGGTGCCCTTGAGGACGTCGGCTTCGATCAGTTCGGTCCTGGCGACCATCGCCTCGTCGAGGCCGATGTCGACCAACTGCGCGGCCAGGTCGATCGACGCGTGCGAGTTCAGGATCGCGACGGCCCGCGAGAGCTTGCGGGCATGCGTGCCCAATTTCGCGAACCGGGGCTGGAACGTGGTGTCGGCGTAGGCGGTGAGCGCGTGCTCCTTCATCCGGTCGCCGTGCTCGATCAGAGCCTCCGCCGTCGGCGGGATGTCCTTCTCGACCACGTAGCGCAGGAGTTCGCGCAAAAGCTGCGGTCGACCGCTGGAGGCTTCGTGACAGTGCCGGGTGAATTCCGGATCCACGTGTCGATCGCTCAGGTGTCGGCGGACCACGTGGTCGGTGGACTCCGGGGAGAGCGCGACGAGATTCGACGGCGAGCGCGAGGCGACCCGGTCGAGCGCGCGCAGTGCCGGATCCAGGCTCTCGTCGCACTCCTTGGGGCGATAGGCCACCAGGATCAGCACGGGTACGGGGCGGTGTTGGGTGGCGAGGTTGGCGAGCCAACGCAACGACGGCGGATCCGACCACTGCGCGTCGTCGACGACCAGGAGCATCGGGCGTCGGGCCGCCAGGTAGCCGTCCATGACCGCGTCGAGCGCGTCCATGACGTGGTTCGGGTCGGGCGCCTCCTTGCGCTCCTTGTCGGACATCCCCATGATCGGCGCGAGCAGCCCGTACCACTTGCCCAGGCGCAGCATGCGCCCGTCGTCGTCGAGATCGTAGAGGTCTTGGAACAGCCGCTTGACGAGGCCGTAGACGCGGAGTTGATCCAGTTCGTAGCCGGTGGCCTGCAACGTGGTGAAGCCCATTGCCTCGGCCGTGGTGACGGCCCAGTCGAGCAGCGCCGACTTGCCCAGTCCGGCATCGCCGGTCACCACCGCCACTTCGGTGCGGCGCAGATCGTGAACGGAGGTGATTCGCTCCAGGAGGTCGCCCTGCACGCGGTCACGATCGAACAGCGGCGTCGACTCCCGCCCCTGCGCGGTCCGTTGCCCGTCGCCCTGCGGGCGCGGTGCCATGCGTCGTGCCGTCATCGCGCAGCCTCCCTGCCGTGCGTCCCCACCCCGAGCCCGCGCGGTTCGATTACGCGCCGTGGCGGATCACTTGCGCTACCTATCCTGCGACACGTACGCAAGCCCTGTCCCCGACTTGGCCGAGAAGTCCTGTCGGCGTCCTCTTCGGCCCCTATTCGCGCGCGCGTGAGGCGGGTACGTCGTACGGGTGTCACACGGGCGAGTCGCGGGCGCGATCGGCCGTGGCGGCCGGGGCGTTCCGAGTGCGGGGGGTATCGGGTGCTGACGAGACGCGTACGGCGCGCGTACGGTCGGCGTACGGATCGCCTCTGGCGATTCGGCAACTGTGCGTCCGGTGCGCGAGCATGCACGTGCATTCCTGTGAGGCTGTGAAGCGAAGGCTCGGATCGGAAAGGCCGTGACACCCGTGTTGGGACCGCAGATCGGTGTACCCGTCACTCCCGCCGCGTCGGTGCGTGTTCCCCCGGAAGAGGGGGAGTTGCGCTACCAGCGATGTGTCGCGTGCGAGACCGCGAACTTCGTCGCCACGGACGTGTGTCGCGGCTGTTCGTCGCGTTCGCTGCAATGGGCCGCGAGTTCCGGTCGCGGCAGCGTGTACAGCTGGACCGTCGTGCACCGGCCCGCCGCCCGCGAACTCGGCAGCCCGTACGCGGTGGCGATCGTGGATCTGGACGAGGGCTATCGGATGCTCACCAACCTGGTCGAGGTCGAACCGGGCGAGATCCACTCGGGGATGCGGGTGCGGGTCGACCTGCGGCCGGCGGGGGAGGAGCGGGTGTTGCCGTTCTTTACACCCGATCGAGGCTGAACTCCCGATCGAGGCCGAACTCCCGACCGGGGCCGAACTCCCGGTCGAAGCCGGACTCCGGACCTGGGCTGAACTTCCGGTCGGGGTGGGTCGACCCCGGATCGGGGCTGCGCCCCGGATGGGAACCGAGCCCCGGGATCGGGCGCCGGCATGAGCGTGACGTCGGTGTCACGCGGGGTGCCCGGATCGTCCCGCGCAGGTTCGACGGCAGCGGTCGACGGCGAGGAGCACGCGGACGGTCGAGGCGCCGATTCGGCGCGTGAGCAGGAGCCGCGCGGCGCCGCCGCAGGCCGAGGTGAGAGGTGTCATGGCCGAATCTTATACCCCCCGGGGGTAGTTGGCGGATAGGATTTCCCGCGGAGGGCCCAGGGCATCTTCGGCATCTCCCCGGGTAGATCACTTCGGACACCAGGCGGGCGGGACCGGGTCGGTCCCCACGGCCGCAGCCAGGCAGAACGAGGAGGCGCGATGACCACGACCGCCATCGCCGCATTGATCACGTTGTCCGTCGGCCTGCTCGGGTTCCTGTGGCTGGTCACCCGCGGGCGCCGCGCCGACCGGATGACGGCGTGCGTGTTGATGTGTGTGTTCGGCTGCCTGTCGCTGGTGTTCTTCTCGATCGGCCAAGGCGGCATGGGCGCGCTCGACGCCGCGCTCCTGATGGGCGTCCTCGCGCCCATGGGCACCCTGCTCGTGGCGGCGCGCGGGCGCGGCCTGCGGCGCACGAGCGGTGGTCACCGGGCGCCGTGACGGCCCCGGCGCGCCCGGTTCGATCAGGTCTTGTCGTCGCCCGAGCGGCGCAGCAGGAACGAGACGCACAACCAGACCAGCGCCGTCGTGCAGCCCATGATGATCAGCGCGAAGGCGATGACCACCAGGTAGACCCCCGACGTGGTGGCCAGGGCCGCGAAGACGGCGGTGAACAGGACGATCAGCAACAACACGTGCCACGTGCCGGCGAGCGTGGGCCGGGCCCGGCGACGCCCGCGCCGCGACGCCGACTTCGCGCCCGCGCCGGGCACCACCCGATCACGCGCGGGTGGGCGACGGCGGTTGCGGGAGAGTCGCATCGTGCGCAACGCGAGGTCCAGTTCCTGGTCCTTGCGCAGCTCGTCCTCGATCGACTCCAGCATCCGGCGCTCGCTCGGCGTCAGACGCACTTCCTCCATCATGTCGCTCGCCCCCTGTTGCATCCACGGCCCGCATCCCAGACGCACTGCCGAACGGTCGGCACGACGTGGCAGGGAGAGCCGACGGCGCAGACCGTACTCAGAGAGTCCCCCGCAGGTGGCGATGTGACACCTGGCAGAACGAGAGATGACAGGTAGTGATATCTCCTCTGACGGATCGTCATGACACGTGATTCGAGTCCCGGCCGGGGCTCGGGGCGCCCTGTCCTGCGGCCGGGTAGGGTCACCCGTTATGGCCAACGGAACCACTGACGATCGATCGGGCGAGGCGCCCGACAAGCCCGCCGAACTGTTCGAACTGCGGGACAGCATCGACAACATCGACGCCGCCCTGATCCATCTGCTCGCCGAGCGGTTCAAGTGCACCAAGCGGGTCGGTGTGCTCAAGGCCGAGCACCGACTGCCGCCGGCGGACCCCGCCCGCGAGGCGATCCAGATCCGGCGGCTGCGCGCGCTCGCCGAGAGCGCCAAGCTCGATCCCGACTTCGCGGAGAAGTTCCTGAACTTCCTCGTCGCCGAAGTGATCCACCACCACAAGGCCATCGCCGGCGCCTGAGCGCCCGGGCCGGTCCGACAATCCGCTCGATGGTGACGATCTCCCCGTTTCCGGCGCCTTTTGACGGCGTGTCATCGCCGCGCCAGGCATAAGTTGCCACTTATGGGGGAGGTCGGCGCGTCACCCGTCACGGGAGCCCCGCTCGCGCGTTGGACGTCACGGAACCTCGGTTCCCTTGTCTATCGATCGATGGGAATCACCTCCAGTGAACAAGCTCACCAAGGGCGCGGTCGCCACCGCCGCCATCCTCGGCGGTTCGGTTGCCATGGGTGGCCAGGCGTTCGCGTCGGCCGGCGCGGACGGTGCGGCCGTCGAGTCGCCCGGCGTGCTTTCCGGAAACAACGTGCAGGTCCCGGTGCACGTGCCGGTCAACCTGTGCGGCAACACCGTCGACATCATCG
>NZ_WWJX01000179.1 GCF_009865215.1 Streptomyces sp. SID3343
ACGACAACCCGTTCGGCGCGGTCCTGTACTTCAAGGGCACGGTGACCGACACCGTCGTCAAGTCCGTGCTGTCCGCGCCGATGCCCGACCTCTCCGACATCTTCGAGGTGCCGGACAGCACGAGGTTCAAGGTCGGCGAGTGGTGGGCGGTCACCATCGACGCCGAGAAGGGCAAGGGCAAGTACGAGCAGGAGGTACAGCGGCTCGTCGAGATCACCCGCCTGGAGGACCCGACACACATCCGGGTCGGCTACAAGATCGGCTGGGACCTCGCCGCCGGCCGTACCTTCACCTGGACCCGGATCGAACCCGTCGACCGCGCGCACGTGCGCAACATGGTCTTCCAGGGCATCCCCGACGGCGACCAGCTCACCGGCTCGCACCCGATCGCGTACGAGTACGCGATCAACTGCGACGTCGAACACGTCGACGCCTCCGGCACGTTCTGGCCGGTGATCATGCGCCGCTGGTGTACGCACTTCCGTACCCGCGCGTGCTCGCTGAAGAACCCCGCGAGCGTCACGTGGGGCGGCGCCGGCTACCTCACCCAGCAGATCTACTGCCTGTACGGGCACGTCGAGGACTGCCACGTCGCGAACAGCCGACACCTCAACGACCTGACCGCGTCCGCCTATTGCCACGTGACCAACTGTCACGGCGACGGCGACGACCAAGGGCCGTTCGTGACGCACGGCCAGTTCGAGCACGACCTCGTCTACACCGGGAACTCCGGCCTGATGACGTTCGCCAACTCCGGGGCGGCGTGGGGTTCGGTCGCCAAGCGGATCACCGTGCGCAAGCACGTGTGTTCGTGGTTCGTGGCCCGGGTCAAGATCACCGACCTGACCCTGGAGGACATGCAGGTGATCGGCAAGCCCTCGCTCGACGGTTCCGGGATGCTGTGGGTCAACGCCGACGGCGTGCAGATCCGCGGCTGCACCGCCTCCGGACCGCTGATCGTGTCGCAGGCGTCGACGCGTTCGCAGCGCGCCAACGTGATCGCCGACTCGACCTTCACGTTCGCCAAGGGCGCCGAGATCACCCAGGCCAACGTCACCGCCGACGTGCACTTCGAACGCGTCACGCTCAAGGGCCTGGACGGCGCGAACCTGAAGAACGCGGGACGCCTCACCCTCACCGAGTGCACTCTCGTGGGGACCCCGGCCGCCGCGCCGACCACCGTC
Source organism: Streptomyces sp. SID3343 (assembly GCF_009865215.1). Lineage (GTDB taxonomy): Bacteria > Actinomycetota > Actinomycetes > Streptomycetales > Streptomycetaceae > Embleya. The sequence continues at coordinate 1,185 of NZ_WWJX01000179.1, forward strand.
ACCGGCGCCGCGCTCACCGTCACGGGCGGCGAACTGCGGGACACCGGGCTTCGGTTCGCCGGTAGCGGTGACCAGAGTGCGACGCTCGCGCGCGCCCGGCTCGGCGGCAGCAACGCCGACCGCGCGCTCCTGGCCCGCACCGGCGGCGCGCGTACCGTCACCTGGAACCTCGACGGCTGCACCTCGACCGCCGCCGACGCCGCCACCGCGCACATCGTGGTCACCGAGGGCGTCAACCGCTACCGAGCGGCCGGAAACACCTTCACGGGCGGTCGGCTCGAACTCGCCCCCGGCGCGTTCGCCGGAACAAGTGCCCTGCTGCACACGGGATGCGTCGAGGACGGCGTCACCCGCACCGCGGTTCCCGACGAGGGACCGCGCGTCGCGCACACCGCCGGCAATCAGCTCCTCTGAACCGCCGACCCACCGCTCGTCGCCGCCTCGCACCACGGGAAGCACCATGACCGCGCCCACCATGACCCCGAACAACGGCCACCCGGCCATCACCGATCGTCCGGTCCGGATCGCCCTCGTCGGCGCGGGCAACCGCGGGCTCACCTACACCGACTGGATCCGCCGCCACCCCGACCGCGCCGAACTCGTCGCGGTGGCCGACCCACGCGCCTCCGCGCGCGCCGCGACCGGCGCGGCCATCGAATTCACCGACTGGCGTCCACTGCTCGACGAGCGGATCGCGGACGCGGTGATCGTGGCCACCCAGGACCGCGAACACGTCGAGCCGATCCTCGCCCTCGCGGCGGCCGGCTACGCGATCCTCACCGAGAAGCCGATGGCCGCCACCGAGGCGGACTGCCGGCGGATCGTCGCGGGCGTCGCCGAGGCCGGCGTCCCGTTCGCCGTGTGCCACGTGCTGCGCTACACGCCCTACACCGACCTGGTGAAGGGCGTGATCGACTCAGGAGCACTCGGCTCGATCGTGAGCCTCGACCTCCTGGAGCCGGTGGGCTGGTGGCACTACGCGCACTCGTACGTGCGCGGCCCGTGGAGCCGCGAGGCCGACTCGTCGCCGATGATCCTGGCCAAGTCCTCGCACGACCTGGACTGGATCGGCTACGTGACGGGCTCGCGGATCGAGACCGTCGCGAGCTTCGGCGGCCTCGCACACTTCAAGCCCGAGAACGCCCCGGTCGGCTCGGCCCGCAACTGCCTGGACTGCGCGGTCGAACCCGACTGCCCCTACTCCGGTCCCAAGCTGTACTTCCCGGCCCTGCGCGACACCGGCGACGCGTGGCCGATCAACCACGTGACCGACGCCGCGCACGGCCCGCAGGACCGGGCCGAGTTGGTGCGAGCGCTGCGCGAAGGACCGTACGGACGCTGCGTCTACCACTGCGACAACGACGTGGTGGATCACCAGGTGGTCGCGATGCAACTGTCCGGCGGCCGGACGGCGACCTTCACGATGACCGCGTTCACCGAGCAGACGCACCGTCAGGTACGGATCTTCGGCAGCCACGGGTGGTTGCGCGGCGACGGCGAGAAGGTCACCGTGCACACGTTCGCCGACGACGCGGTCACCGAACTGGACGCGGGCGCGTCCGGCTCGAACGCGGCCGACGGGCACGGCGGTGGCGACACCGCCCTCATCGACGCGTTCGTCACGTCGCTCGCCACCGGCGACGCCGCGCACATCCGCTCGCACGGCGCCGACTCGCTCGGCAGCCACCTCGCCGCGTTCGCCGTCGAACGCTCCCGACACCGCGGCACCACCGAGGCCGTGCCCGAACGCTGAGCTCCGCGGCCGGTTCTCCCGCCGCCCCCTGTGCTGACACCCCGTCAAACCCCGCTGTCAGGAGACGCAACCCTCATGAGAAGCACTCGGCCCCGCGCCACCCGCGCCGTTCGTCTGGTCGCCCTGCCCGTCCTGGCGACCGCCCTGACCGTGAGCCTCGCCGCGTGCGGCGGCTCCTCCGGCTCGGACGGCAAGTCGATCACCACGTGGATGTACCCGGTCATCGCCGACGAGGCGAAGAACAAGGAGTACTGGAACGGCCTCACCACCGCGTTCGAGAAGGCCAACCCGGGCTACAAGGTCAAGGTCCAGACCTACCCGTGGGCCAATCGCGACACCGCGCTCGCGACCTCGATCGCCGCGAACAAGGCCCCCGACGTGGTCTACCTCGTACCGGACCAACTGCCCAAGTACCAGCGCAGCATCATCTCCGCCGACGAGTACATGCCGGCCGCCGAAAAGGCCGACTACCGCAAGGCCGCGCTCGACTCGGTCAGCGTGGACGGCAAAGTACTCGGCACCCCGCTCCTGATGAGCGCCAACCCGCTGATCTGCGACAAGCGCGTGTTCGACGCGATCGGCGAGACGAACTACCCCGCCACGTGGGACGACCTGGCCAACCTCGCCCCCCGGCTCAAGGAGAAGGGTTTCCAGGCGACCAGCTACAGCGGCGACACCCAGCAGACGCTGAACATGACCTGGTACCCGATGCTGTGGCAGGCCGGCGGCGACGTGTTCGCCGCCGACGGCAAGTCGGTCGCGTTCAATTCGGAGGCCGGCGTCAAGGCGCTGACCTACCTCAAGAACCTCGTGGACAAGGGCTACACCGACAAGGACCAGGTCACCACGACCCCCAAGTTGGAGCAGACCCCGGTGGCCAAGGGCAAGGTCGCCTGCACATGGCAGAACACCCCCACCGACGTCGAGCCGTTCTGGGGCAAGGAGAACATCGTCGTCAAGCCCCCGCTGAAGGACGTCAAGTCGGCGGGTTACGGCACGGTCGGCGCGTTCGCGATGCTCAAGGGCGCCAACAAGGACGCCGCGGGCAAGTGGATCTCGTTCGTCGCCAAGCCGGAGAACAGCCTGGCACTGGTGAAGTCCAACGGCTATTTCCCGGCCCGCACTTCGGCCGCCGACCCGTACCCCGGCGACGCTCTCCAGGCGGACATGGCCAAGACACTCGACGCGATGAGCGCGGGTCCGCTCAAGGAGAAGTCGCGCGACGTGATGGGCGTGCTCGCGCCGGAGATCCAGGCGGCGCTGATCGGCAACAAGAGCCCGAAGGACGCGCTCAACGACGCGGCCAAGGCGGCGAACGCGCTGCTGTCGCGCTGATTCCACCGCGGCGGCCCACTCCCGGGTGGGCCGCCGCATCGCCCCACCACCCAAGGAGGTCCCCGTGGCCGCAGTCGCGGAACAACCCCGCAGGCTCCGCCGACGCGGGCCGCACGCACGCCGCGAGGCCCGCATCGGGCTGATGTTCGTCCTGCCCGCCTTCGTGCTGTTCGTGCTGTTCCGGTTCGGGCCGAGCATCGCCGGTGTGCTGCTCGGCTTCACCGACTACTCGCTGATGGACTCGCCGACGTTCACCGGCTTCGACAACTTCACCCGGCTGTGGGACGACCCGGTCTTCTGGTCCTCGCTCAAGGTCACCGTGCTGTACACGGTCATCACCGTGCCCGGCACGATCATCGCGGCGATGGCCCTCGCGCTGCTCACCCGGCGGGCGTTCCGCGGTTCCAAGCTGTTCCGCTCGATCTTCTTCCTGCCGGTCGTCACCTCGCTCGTGCTCGCGTCGACGGTGTTCATCTGGATCTTCTCCACCGACGGCCCGTGGTCCTCGGTGATGGGGTGGGTCGGCGGGCACACCGGATCCTGGCTCGCCGACGACGTGTTCGTGATTCCCGCGCTCGCGATCGTGGGCATCTGGTCGCGCTTCGGCTACGGCATGCTCATCCTGCTCGCGGCGTTGCAGAACGTGCCCCGCGAACTGGAGGAGGCCGCGCTCACCGACGGAGCGGGCCCGTGGCAGCGCTTTCGGTACATCATCGCGCCGCAGCTCAAGCCGTCGCTGTTCTTCCTCGCCGTGATCGAGACCACGGCCAGCTTCCAGGTCTTCGACGCGGTGTACGTGATGACCGGTGGCGGCCCCGCGAACGCCAGTTACACGCTGGTCTTCCAGCTCTACGACGCCGGCTTCAAGTACTTCGATCTCGGCTACGCCAGCGCGATCGGCCTGGCCCTGTTCGTCCTGACGCTCGTCGTGGCGCTCATCCAGCGCCTCGTGATCGGGAAGGAGAAGTGACCATGTCCCTCGATACCCACGAGGTTTCGGACACCGGACCGGCGGTCGCCGTCGCGAAGACCGAATCCGGCGCCGGTGGCGGGCGGTTCCGTCGGGCTTCGCGGTCCGGGCGTTCGGGTTCGCGACGCGAACAGGACAGCGTGCCCTACGCGATGCGTGGCACCACGCGCGGCAAATGGCTGCGCGGGCTCGTCCTCGGCATCGTCGCGCTGGCCACGATCTTCCCGTTCTACGCGATGGTCGTCCTGTCGCTCAAGCCGTCCGGCGCGGTCGAGTTCCCCGGCAGCCTGCTCCCGTGGAACCTCACCACCAGCGCGTACAGCGACGTCCTCGGCTCGCAGGACGTCCCCCAGTGGCTGATCAACACGCTCATCTACTCGGTCGTCGGCGTGCTCGGCACGCTGCTGCTCTCGGCGCTCGCGGGATACGCGTTCGCCAAGAAGCGCTTCCCCGGCCGCGACGCGATGTTCTGGTCGTTCCTGTCGATGGTCATGGTCCCGTACCACGTGACGATGATCCCGACGTTCGTCCTGATCGCGAAGATGAACGGCGTCGACACCTACTGGGGTCTGATCCTGCCGTCGCTCGCCAACGCGCAAGCGGTCTTCCTGATGCGGCAGTTCATTCAGGGCCTGCCCGACGAACTGTTCGAGGCCGCCAAGATCGACGGCGCGTCCGAGTTCCAGATCTTCGTGCGGATCGTGCTCCCGCTGATCAAGCCGATCATGGCCACGCTCGGCACGTTCGTGTTCCTGTGGCACTGGAACGACTTCCTGTGGCCGTTGATCGTCGGCCAGAGCACGGACATGCGCACGCTCACCGTCGGCATCGCCTCACTGCAACAACAGAACGTGCCGCTCAACGTGGTCCTCGCGGGCTCCGTGGTCGCGTTCGTGCCGATCTTCATGGCCTACCTCGTGGGCCAGCGCTACGTCACCGAAGGCGTGGCCGCGACCGGAATCAAGGGCTGAAGGTTCGTTATGACCGATGTACTGCAAGGCGATGTGCCGCAAGGCGATGTGCCGCAAGGCGACGTTCCCCGACGCGGCGAGCCGCACGGCGATGTGCCGCGCGGGTTTCCCGACGGGGAGGCCGCTCTCGAAGAGTTGCTCGCGACCCCGTCCGCCGGTCTGATCGCGGACCTGGCGAAGCTGCGCGGCGATCTCGTCGTGCTCGGCGCGGGCGGCAAGATGGGCCCGAGCCTGTGCCGGCTGGCGCGTCGCGGCCTCGACGCCGCGGGCCGGTCGCAGGCGCGGGTGTACGCGGTCTCCCGCTGGTCCGATGCCGCGGCCGCGAAGGCGCTGGAGGCGGACGGCGTGCGGACCGTCGCGTTCGACCTGATGGACGGCGACCCGGCCGAACTGCCGGACGCGGACAACGTGGTGTTCATGGTCGGCGCCAAGTTCGGTTCCGCGGGCGCGCCCGAGCACGCGTGGGCGGTCAACGCCGCGCTGCCGGACAGGATCGCGCGCCGCTACCCGACTGCCCGGATCGCCGCGTTCTCGACGGGCAACGTGTACCCGCTCGTGGCCGCGGGCTCCGGCGGCAGCGTCGAGAGCGACCCGGTCGGGCCGGTCGGCGAGTACGCGATGTCGTGCCTGGGGCGCGAGCGCGTGTTCACCTACGCGGCGACGGCGCGGGACACGCCGGTCGCGCTGATCCGGCTCAACTACGCGGTGGACCTGCGCTACGGCGTGCTCGCCGACATCGGGGCGGCCGTGTACGCGGGCGAACCCGTGGACGTGACGACCGGTCAGGCGAACGTGGTGTGGCAGGGTTACGCCAACGAGGTCGCGCTGCGTTCGCTGCGGCACGCCGCGGCGCCGTTCACGGTCAACCTCACGGGTCCCGAGACGGCCTCCGTGCGGCGGATCGCGGCCCTGTTCGGCGAGTCGTTCGGCCGCGAGGCGACGGTGGTGGGCACCGAATCGGGCAGTGCGCTGCTGTCCGACGCGAGCCGCTGCCACGAGCTGTTCGGCTATCCCGACGTTCCCCTGCGCACGCTCGTGGCCTGGCAGGCCGAATGGATCCGGCGCGGACATCCGTTGTCGGGCAAGGCCACCAAGTTCCAGGTCCGCGACGGAAAGTTCTGAGGCATCGTGACCAACTCCGCTCCGGGCTTCGGCCCGACGTCAACTCCGGGTTCCGTGCTCGGTTCCGTGCCGGCTTCGGGCTCTTCGGGTGCTTCGGTGTCTTCGGGGGCTCCGGGTTCCTTGGGTTCACCGGTGGGTTCCGCTTCGGTTTCGCCGATCGAGCTGCTGTTGTCCGGCACCGTGATCCCCGCGCATCCGCTCGCGCTGGATGCGCAAGGACGGTTCGACGAGCGGCGGCAGCGGGCCTTGACCCGCTACTACCTCGCGTCGGGCGCGGGCGGGATCGCGGTCGGCGTGCACACCACGCAGTTCGAGATCCGCAAGCCCGACGTGGGGCTGCTGCGTCCGGTCCTCGAACTCGCGGCCGAGACCGTCGCGCGGGAGGCCGGCCGACCGGTGGTCCGGGTCGCCGGCGCGTGCGGCTATACCGCGCAGGCGGTGGCCGAGGCCGAGTTGGCCGCGTCGCTCGGTTACGACGCGGTGTTGCTGAGTCCCGCGGTACCGGGCGCCGACGAGGCCGGCCTGCTGGAACGGGCGCGTGCCGTGGGCGAGGTGCTGCCGGTGATCGGCTTCTACCTCCAGGAGGCGGTGGGCGGCCGGTTCCTGACGCCGGAGTTCTGGCGGGCGTTCGCGGACATCCCGTCGGTCGCGGCGATCAAGATCGCGCCTTTCGACCGCTACCGTACGGCGGACGTGCTCGCCGCGGTCGCGACGGCGGACCGTGCGGGCGACGTGGCGCTGTACACGGGCAACGACGACGCGATCATCACCGACCTGCTGACGCCGTATCGGGTGGCGAACCGGCCGCGCTGGTTCGCCGGCGGGCTGCTCGGGCAGTGGGCGGTGTGGACGTCGACGGCGGTCACGCTGTTGGAGCGGGTCCGCCAGGCACGCGGCGGTGATCGCGAGGCGATGATCGAACTGCTCGGTCGGGCACCGGAGTTGACGGATGCCAACTCGGCCGTGTTCGACGTACGGGGCGGATTCCGCGGCTGTATCGCGGGCGTACACGAGGTGTTGCGTCGGCAGGGACTGCTCGACGGTACGTGGTGCCTGGATCCCGCCGAGACGATGTCACCGGGGCAGGCCCAGGAGATCACCCGGGTGGCCGAGGCGTACCCGTGGTTGACGGACGACGCGTTCGTCGCGGAGCACCTTGATGCCTGGCTCGGGTAGGGCGGGCGGCGTGGGTTCCGCGGGTGGCGCCGATTCCGCGGGCGACGCGGGGGCGGGCTGCGGCCGTCCGGTGATCGTGGTGGCGGTCGCGCCGGGTCTGCGGGAAGAGTTCTTCGGCGCGGGTGAGCCCGGTGTGGACGGTATGAACGGTGTGGACGCCGTGAACGGCGAGCCGGGCGGGGTCGAGCGGCTGCGGGCCGTGGGCGAGGTCGTGCTCGTGGACGATCCGACGGACGTCGACGCACTGCGAACGGCCCTGGTGGGCGCCGATGTCGTGGTCTCGTCGTGGGGGATGCCGCGGCTGACCGGCGAGTTGCTCGCCGCCGCGGATCGGGTCGGGCTGCTGGCGCACACCGGCGCGGCGATCAGCCCCTACGTGGGGCCGGACGCGTTCGCGCGCGGGGTGCGGGTGACCCAGGCCGGTCAGGGCATGGCGCGGTCGGTGGCCGAGGTCGCGTTGGCGTTCACGCTTGCCCTGCTGCACCGCACACATCGCTTCGATCACGCGCTGCGGGGTGGCCTGGAGTGGGAGCACGCCTCGGTGGCGCCGCCTCGACACGAGGTGCTCGGAAGTCGGATCGGGGTGGTCGGGGCGTCTCGAACCGGCCGCGCGTACATCGACGTGGTACGGGCGCTCGGCGCTCGCGTGCGCGTTGCCGACCCGACGCTGACGGTGGAGGGCGCCCGCGACCTGGGCGTGGAACTCGTGGACCTGGACACGCTTTTGGCGACCAGCCGCATCGTCGCGCTGCATGCCCCGTCGTTGCCGGAGACCCGACACCTGATCGGGGCCCGAGAATTGGCCCTGCTCCCGGACGGAGCGGGACTCGTGAACACGGCCCGATCGTGGCTCGTGGACGAGAGAGCACTGCTCGCGGAGTTGAGCACTGCTCGCATCGACGCCGCGCTCGATGTGTACGACGACGAACCACTGCCTGTCGACCACCCCTTGCGTGCGATGCCGAACGTGCTGCTCACGCCACATCGGGCCGCCGGAACGGTCGAGTGTCGGCGCCGGCAGGGCGACATCGTCGTCGACGAGGTCACCCGCTATCTGACGGGCCGTCCGCTCGCGCACGAGGTCGGCCCGGACGCGCTCGTCCGGGTCGGCTGACCGATACCCCCCGACACCCCCAACACCCACCGACACCCCCCAACACCCAGCGATACCAGGAGAGTTCACCGTGCGTCTGATGCGTGTCGGCGAGCCCGGCAGCGAACGCCCCGTGCTGTTCGCCGCCGATGGCCGCCACTACGACCTGAGCCGTTTGACCGAGGACATCGACGGCGCGTTCCTCGCGTCCGACGGCATCGAGCGGGTCCGCGAGGCCGCCGCGGCGGGCTCGTTGCCCGAACTCGACGTCACGGGCCTGCGCGTCGGCGCGCCGGTGGGGCGGCCGGGGGCGATCCTGTGCATCGGCCAGAACTACGCGGCGCACGCCGCCGAGTCGGGCGCCGAACCGCCGAGTCTGCCCATCTTGTTCTACAAGGCGCCGCATACCGTGGTCGGCCCGTACGACGACGTGTTGATCCCGCGTGGCGCGGTCAAGACCGACTGGGAGGTCGAACTCGCCGTCGTGATCGGCAGCCGGGCCCGCTACCTCGACTCACCGAAGACCGCGCTGTCGCACGTGGCCGGCTACACGATCAGCAACGACGTGTCCGAGCGCGCGTTCCAACTGGAGCAGTCGGGCGGCCAGTGGTCCAAGGGCAAGAACTGCGAGACGTTCAACCCGCTGGGCCCGTGGCTCGTGACCGCCGACGAGATCCCGGACCCGCAGACCCTGCACCTGCGTTCGTGGGTGGGTGGGGAGATCCGCCAGGACTCGACCACGGCCGACATGATCTTTTCGGTGGCCTACCTGATCCACCACCTGTCGCAATACCTGGTCCTCGAACCGGGCGACATCGTCAACACCGGTACGCCACAAGGCGTCGCGCTCTCCGGGCGCTTCCCGTACCTCGCGGCGGGCGATGTCATGGAACTGGAGATCGACCACCTGGGCCGCCACCGGTCCCACCTCGCCGCGGGCTGACACGGCGGTCCGCCACCGCCGGTCTGCGCGCCTCTCCCGAGTCCGGTGGTTCGACTCGGGAGAGGGTGTCCACGTCGGCGGAACCTTCAACGGGTGATCAGGTGGCCTCGGTTCTCGATGGCCGGGCGCTCGCCGAGTGCGGTGTCCAGGGTTGTGGCCGCAGTGCGGAGGGCACCGACGGCGGGGCAACCGACCGTCGATTCGAGCGGGCCGTCGAGGGATTGCGGTGGCGCGGTGGAGGTCGCGACCACCACGACGGCCACCACCCCCGGCCGTTGCGCCGTGCGGAGTTCGTACGTGTAGCCGCATGGGCCCGTCCCGGGCGGCGCTCCGATGAAGGACACCGTCAGGGTGCGGCCGTCGGGGGAGACGGTCAGGCGGTCGGGACGCGGTCCGATGTCCTGCCCGGGTTCGGGGGCTGCCGTCGTCGGGTCGGCGGCTACCGCGAGGACGCTGCCGCGTACGGCGGTGTCCGCGAAGGACAGTTGCCACATCGGTACGGTGGCCGGCCCCCACGCGGTGTCGATCGGCGCGTCCACGAGGATCGCGGACGTGACGGTGAGTTCGGGATTTCGGGAATCACCGCACGAGGCCCGGGCATCGGCCGGGATGCGCTGCTCGAAGATCGCCGACGGAGGCACGATCGGCCGGCGCTGCACGGTGCCGTCGGGCCAACCGATCTGCGCATGACCGGGTGTGGCGGGCAGCACGCCGTCCGGGATCTTCAGGCAACCGTTGATCAAGGCTGCCTTGTACCCGCCCTTGCAGGGTTCCCAGGTGCCGATCTGGTCGCTGTACGAGCCGGTCGGGGTGAACACGCGGGGCGTTCCGGCCCCGTGCTCGCGTTCCCAGCGGTCGGCCGCAGCGGCGGCGAGCCGGTCGGCCGCGATGGTCCGACCCGCCGGATCGGTCGGCCACGCCGCACCGGGCGGCCCGGGAGAGA
>NZ_WWJX01000180.1 GCF_009865215.1 Streptomyces sp. SID3343
CCCCGCACACCCGTACACACGACGGCGCCCGCGCCGCCCACCCGGTTCGTCCGGGGGGCGGCGCGGGCGCCGTCGTCACATCGTCGGTCGGGAACCGGCACGGGTCGGCCCCGGCCCCGTCACGGCTCGAACTTGTACCCGAGACCGCGCACCGTGACCAGGTAGCGCGGGGCCCCCGGGTCGGGCTCGATCTTGGCGCGCAGGCGCTTCACGTGGACGTCGAGCGTCTTGGTGTCGCCGACGTAGCCCACCCCCCAGACCCGGTCGATGAGCTGCATCCGGGTGAGCACTCGGCCCGCGTTGCGCAGCAGCACCTCGAGGAGGTCGAACTCCTTGAGCGGGAGGTCGATCCGCCGACCCTCGACCGTGACCCGGTGCGCCTCGACGTCGAGGCGCACCGGACCGGCCTCGATCGCGCGCGGCTCGTCGGTGGTCTCGCCACCGCCCTGGCGCCGCAGCACGGCCCGGATCCGGGCGATCAGCTCGCGCGTGGAGTAGGGCTTGGTGACATAGTCGTCGGCGCCGATCTCGAGGCCGACGACCTTGTCCACCTCGCTGTCCTTGGCGGTCACCATGATCACCGGGACGTTGGACTTGGCCCGCAGTCCGCGAAAGACCTCCGTGCCCGGCAGGCCGGGCAGCATCAGGTCGAGCAGCACCAGATCGGCACCGCCCTGGTCGAACAGCTCCAGCGCCTCGGGTCCGGTGGCCGCGACGGCGACCTCGAAGCCTTCCTTGCGAAGCATGTACGACAGCGCGTCGCTGAAGGACTCTTCATCTTCGACGACGAGCACACGGGTCATCGTGAAGCCTCCATGGATGGGGTCGACGATGTCATCGACATCGATTGAGAGGTATGCGTTCCGGCAGTCTTGAACGGCAGCACGAGAGTGAAGGTGGATCCCACACCCTCCAGGCTGCGCACGGTTACCTCTCCCCCGTGGCCCGCCGCGATGTGCTTGACGATCGACAGGCCCAAGCCGGTACCGCCGGTGGCCCGCGAGCGGGCCGGATCGACGCGGTAGAACCGCTCGAAGATGCGGTCCAGGTCACGCTGGGGAATGCCCAGCCCCTGGTCCGAGACGGTGATGACGGCCATCCGCGATTCCGCTCTGACCTCGACGTCGACTCGGGTCCGAGCGGGGCTGTAGTTCACCGCGTTCTCGACGAGGTTTCCGACGGCCATCACCAGTTGATTGTGGTCCCCGGGGACGATCAGACCGCGGTCGCCGCCGATCTCCAGGGTGATCTGCTTGGCCTCCGCCGCCTGTCGGCAGCGGTCGGCCGCCTCGGCCACCAGTTCGTCCAGTGGCACCGGGCCCACCGAGTGCAGCGGGTGATCGTTTTGCACCCGGGACAGGTCGATCAGTTCCTGGACCAGGTTGGTCAGTCGCGCGGACTCGATCTGCATGCGGCCCGCGAAGCGGATGATCGCCTCGGGGTCGTCGCTCGCGTCCATGACCGCCTCGGCGAGCAGCGACAACGCGCCCACCGGAGTCTTGAGTTCGTGGCTCACGTTGGCCACGAAGTCGCGGCGCACCGCGTCCACGCGGCGCGCCTCGGTGCGGTCCTCGACCAGGAGCAGGACCAGGCGCGAGCCCAGCGGCGCGACCCGGGCGGACACCTCGAACTCGTGGGTCTCGCCGTCGGCGCGCTCCAGGATCAGGTCGCGTTGTCGTATCTCGCCGTCGCGCCTGGTCTCCCGGGCCATCTGCAGCAGGTCCTCGGGCACCAGTTGGTCACCGCGGACGAGACCGAACTTGTAGGCGGCGGAGCTGGCCTTGACCACGGCGTCGAACTCGTCCAGGACCACGGCCGAGGACCGCAGCACGGACAGCACGGTGGCCACGCCGGGGGGCAGGCTCGGGGCGGCGGCGGGCGCGGCGGCCGTACCCCGACCCTGGGCCCGTTCACTCCAGCGGAAAGCGAGAGTGCCGGCTACGCCCACGGCCAATCCGGATACAGCGGCCAAAGCCGCGGCAGCAACGTTCACGTCCACATGTTCCAGGGTAGAGCTGCTCCGAACGGGTGAAACACGTCCAGAGGGTCCAGCCCGCAGATCTTCATGCGGCGTTCATCCGCGCGCCACGCCCGAAACGGCGATCGTACAAATCGCATGGAGGCCGACATGTCCGATTCTCCGACTCCACCGCAGCCCCAGGCGCCCGTACCGGGCTGCAATTGCCCCTCCAGTTGCGGCTGTGGCTGCAAGTCGGGGTCCGCGTGCAACTGCGGGGGAAGTTGCAGTCGCTGACAGCGTGCACCCGAACCCGAGGCGCATCGAGAGGCGCGCCGAGCCCGAGGCGCGCCGAAACCCGAGCCCGGCCCGTGCGGGGCGCCCCACCCCTTCCGTGACAGGTGGGTGCCCCGCGCGGAGCCGACAACGGCGCGAGAGCGCGGCAGTCACGCGGTGTGACTACTTGCGGCCCTGGTTCTTGACCGCCTCGATCGCGGCGGCGGCGGCCTCGGGGTCGAGGTAGCGCCCGCCGGGCACGAGCGGGCGCAGGTTCGCGTCCAGCTCGTACAGCAGCGGGATGCCGGTGGGGATGTTCAGGCCGGCGATGTCGCCGTCCGATACGCCGTCCAGGTGCTTGACGAGCGCGCGCAGCGAGTTGCCGTGCGCCGCGACCAGGACCGTGTCACCGCCGAGCAGGTCCGGCACGATCGCGTCGTACCAGTACGGGAGCATGCGCTCGACGACGTCCTTGAGGCACTCGGTGCGCGGACGCAGCTCGACGGGCAGCGACGCGTAGCGGGGATCGTCGAACTGCGAGTACTCGTCGTCCTCGGCGATCGGCGGCGGCGGGGTGTCGTACGAGCGGCGCCAGAGCATGAACTGCTCCTCGCCGAACTCCTCGAGGGTCTGCTTCTTGTCCTTGCCCTGGAGCGCGCCGTAGTGCCGCTCGTTGAGCCGCCACGAGCGACGGACGGGGAGCCAGTTCAGCTCGGCCACGTCGAGCGCGAGCTGCGCGGTACGGATCGCGCGCCGCTGCAGCGACGTGTGCAGCACGTCGGGCAGGATGCCTGCGTCGAGCAGCAGTCGCCCCCCGCGCGCGGCCTCCTTCTCACCCTTGTCGGTGAGGTCGACGTCGACCCAACCGGTGAACAGACCTGCTTCGTTCCACGTGCTTTCGCCGTGGCGCAGAAGGACCAGTTTGTAGAGAGCATCAGCCATGGACAGGAGCCTAATCGAGGCAATCCGGCTCCCGGTCGCGGCCCGGGGCGGGGTCAGCCGCGGTTCTCGGGGGCCGCGAAGCGGGTGAACGCCTCCAGGTTGCGCAAGGACTCACCGCGCTCGACGCGCCAGTCCCACTCGCGGCGGATCGAGGTCGCGAAGCCCAGTTCCAGGAGCGTGTTGAAGCTGTCGTCGGAGGTCTGCAACACGACACCGAGCAGGCGGTCGATCTCGTCGGGGGTGACGGCGGCCAGGGGGAGTCTGCCGTTGAGATAGACGTCGCCGAGCTTGTCGACGGCGAAGGCCACCCCGTAGAGCCGCACGTTGCGTTCCAGGAGCCAGCGGTAGAACGCGGCGTGGTTCTCGTCGGCGTGGCGGACCACGAACGCGCTCACCGCGAGCGTGTGGGTGTTGACCGTGAGCGCGACGGCCGTCTTGAGTTTGCGGGTGCCCGGGAGGACCGCGACGAACGTGTCGTCCTTGGGTTCCTCCCATTCGACGCCCAGGTCGGTCAGGCTCGCGCGGACGATCTCCGCGGCTGCTTCCTGTTCGGCTTCCACGGCCCACCTCATTCGACTCGGTACGGCGACGCTACTGCCCGCCCACCACCCGCCCACGCGGGGCCGCGCTGCGGGCCAGCGTGTCGCCGTACACCTCGGCCATCGCCGCGGCGGCCGAGGACCAGCCGAAGCCCGCCGCGTGTCGGATCGCGCCGGCCGCGTAGTCGTCGCGCATCCGCGGCGCCCGGATCAGGTCGCGCAGCGCCAGGCCGTAGTCCACGGGGTTGTGGCCGTTCACGAGCGTGCCGGAGACGCCGTCGCGCACGGCGGTGGGCAGGCCGCCGACCGAGGCCGCGACGACGGGGGTGCCGCAGGCCTGGGCCTCGATGGCCACCAGGCCGAAGGACTCGTTGTACGAGGGCACGACCGCCACCGTGGCGGCGCGGTACCAGTCGGCGAGGATGTCCTGGCGGACCGGGCGTTGGAACCTGACCACGTCGTGGATGCCCAGGGTCGCGGCGAGTTTGTGCAGGTGTTCGGGGGCGGCCATGCCGTTGCCGCTGGGCCCGCCGACGACCGCGACCACGAGCGAGTCGCGCAGGCTCGGCTCGGCCTGGAGCAGGTGGGCGATCGCGTACAGGAGCACGTCGGGGGCCTTGAGCGGCTGGATGCGGCCCGCGAACAGGATCACCGTGGCGTCCACCGGCACCCCCAGACGCCGCCGCGCGTCGGCCATGTTGCCGGGCCGGAAGGTCTCCAGGTCGACGCCGGGGTTGACCACGGCCACCTGCTCGGGCGCGGCCGCGTACAGGTCGATCAACTGCTCGGCCTCCTCGACGGTGTTGGCGACGAGGCGGTCGGCGGCCTCGACGACCTGGCTCTCGCCGATCACCCTGGCCCTGGGTTCGGGCTCGTCGCCGCCCGCGAGCGAGGCGTTCTTGACCTTGGCCATCGTGTGCATGGTGTGCACGAGCGGCACGCCCCACCGCTCCTTGGCCAGCCAGCCGACCTGTCCCGACAGCCAGTAGTGCGAGTGCACGAGGTCGTAGTGGCCCGGGTCGCGCATGGCCTCGGTGCGCAGCACGCCCGAGGTGAACGCACACAACTGCGCCGGCAGGTCCTCCTTGGACAGGCCCTCGTACGGGCCGGCGGTGACGTGCCGCACCAGGACTCCCGGGGCCATCTCCACGACCGGCGGCAGGTCGCTGCCGGTGGCCCGGGTGAATATCTCCACCTCGATGCCGAGCGCGGCGAGCCGCTTGCTCAGTTCCACGATGTAGACGTTCATCCCGCCGGCGTCACCCGTACCGGGCTGATGCAGCGGCGACGTGTGCACGCTCAGCGTCGCGATCCGACGAGGTGCCCCCCGGCGCGCTCCGAGTCTGATCGCGCGCTGGTTGTGGTGGCTCACTCGTTGACCTCCCTGGCGGCCCCGTGCCGTGTCCTGTTGTGTGGTGATGCGCTGGTACCGCTCGTCCACTGATCGTGGACCGTTCTCGGATCGAATGTGTCCCCAAAACAAGACACAACCCATGGTGGGGCGGCGGGATTCCCTCGCGGAGTGTGATCCTGACCGCTCCACGGGGCGCACGGAGGCATTCCCTTACCCTGCGAGCATGGGTACGCGCGGCATACCGGGACACGGCGCACCGGGGGTGGGCCCGCGTTCTCGACCGGGCTCGCGACCCGCGGGCGTGATCACGCGGGGGACGACGAACCAGAATCGGTTGCGCCGGGTGGACCGGTGGCTGACCGGCGTGCACGGGCGACTGCTGCGCGGCGCGGCCGATCCGCTGGTGGTCGACGTCGGCTACGGCGCCTCGCCGGTGACCACGGTCGAGTTGCTGCGGCGGTTGCGCACGGTGCGGGCCGACATCCGGGTGATCGGCTTCGAGATCGATCCCGAGCGAGTGGCGGCCGCGGCGCCGCACGCCGGGCCGCGGTTGTCGTTCGCGCGCGGCGGGTTCGAGGTACCGCTGCCGGCGGGCGAGGCGGCGACCGCGATCCGGGCGTTCAACGTGCTGCGGCAGTACGACGAGGACGCGGTGCCGGCGGCGTGGGCCCGGATGTGCGCGCGGCTCGCGCCGGACGGGGTACTCGTGGAGGGCACGTGCGACGAGTTGGGGCGCCGGGCGGTGTGGCTGGGGATCGGAGCCGACGCCCGGCCGCGCACGGTGACCTTCGCGGCCCGGCTCGCCGGCCTGGAGCGTCCGTCGGATCTGGCCGAGCGGCTGCCCAAGGCGCTGATCCACCGCAACGTCCCGGGTGAGCGCGTGCACGCCTTCCTGACCGCCTTCGACCGGGCGTGGGACCTGCACGCGCCGTTGGCGGCGTTCGGCGCGCGCCAGCGCTGGATCGCGTGCGCGCGCACCCTCGCCCGGGACTGGCCGGTACGCGATGGCCTTTCGCGGTGGCGGCAGGGTGAATTGAGCCTGGCGTGGGACGCCGTCGCGCCGCCGGCGGTCGGCCGGGTCGGTCGATGACGTCGATGCCTTCCACTGACTCGTGTCGCATTCCGAACAGCACATGAAATCTTTGGCCGACAGTCCGTCCGGTAGATGAATTACCCCGGCGTGTCGTCCGTAATTGATGGGTTATGCCCGTTCCGATAACCGGACGATCGCGAATCTTCCTCTGCCCTTCACAGCCGGAACATGCAAGGATCCGACGCTGAACGGTCCTCGGTTACCGACCGGTCGTGAGCCCGGTTCTCGGCTGATTCCAGTGGTACCGAACGGCATCGTCCGAATCGTCGCAAGTGAGCATTCGATTTCCGAGAGGGCGAAAGCATGGGGAAACTCGGGGGCCGTTCCGGTCTGTTGGCCCGAGCTGTAACCGCTTGCGGCGCGGCGCTGTTGTGCGCCGCCCTGTTCGGTGGCAGCGCCTGGGCAGACCCTGCGGCACCGCCCGTGCCGCCACCGGCCACGAGCGCGGGCGCGATCACCTCCGTCCAGGACCTGCTGGCCGCTCAGGCCCGGATCCAGGAGTTGTATCGCCAGGCCGAACAGGCCACCGAGCGCTACAACGCCACCAACGAGCAGCTCGGCCGGACCCAGACGAAGGTCAACGACGTCAACGCGGGCATCGTGTGGGCCCGGCAGAACGTCGAGAAGGCGCGCGACGACCTCGGTCGGCTGGCCAGGCTCCAATACACGAGCCGGGGCATGGACCCGCTGGTGACGTTGATGCTGTCCTCGCAGCCCGAGCAGTTCCTGCGGGACGCGCCGACCTACGAGCACATCACCCAGACGCAGCTCGACACGATCGCCCGCGCCAAGCAGGCCGAGCAGCAGCTCGCCGCGATGCAAAAGAGCGCCGACTCGCAGCTCGCCGAGAGCCGCCGCCTCGAACAGGAGGCGGTCAAGGCCAAGGCCGACATCGAGGCCGGGATCGCCGGGGCCGAGAAACTGGTCGCCGGCTTCACGCCCGAGCAGGTCGCCGAGCTCGAAGCCATGGAGGCGCGCGCGGCCGAGGCCGGGCAGGCCCAGCTGACGACGCTGATCGGCAAGCCGGACCAGCAGACCACGCCCAAGGCCGCGCTGGCCATCGCGTGGGCGATCGACAAGATCGGGCTGCCCTACATCTGGGGCGGCGTCGGCCCCGTGGGCTACGACTGTTCGGGTCTGACGTCGAAGGCGTGGGCCTTCGCGGGGGTGCCGATCCGGCGTACCTCGCAGGAGCAGTGGGCATCGCTGCCGCGGGTGCCGGTCGCCCAGATGCGCCCGGGCGACCTGATCGTCTACTACTCGGACGCCAGCCACATCGGCATGTACCTGGGCAACGGCAAGATCGTGCACGCACCTCGGCCCGGTCGCACCATCACCATCGCCAACGCGGGCTCGATGCCGATCCTCGGCGTCGTACGTCCCGACGCGGGCGCGGGCACGGTGAACGCTCCGGCGATCCCGAACACGCCGACCCCGCCGCCGACGACGCCGGTGACACCCCCGCCGACGACCCCGCCGCCGACGACGCCCCCGCCGATCACCGTGCCGCCGACGACGCCGCCGCCCACCACGCCGCCGGTGACGACCCCTCCGGTGACGACTCCGCCGGTGACCACCGCGCCCCCGACGACCGAACCACCGGTGACGACGACCCCGCCGCCGACCACCCCGGCGACGACTCCGGAGACGACCCCGTCGACGCCGGCGACCGAGTCGGGCCACCCGACGTCGGGCGCGCCGTCGAAGAGCACGAGTGCCACGCCGTCGGGCGGCTGAACGACGAGCCGAACACGCGGGCGGGCCGGGCCTTCGGGTCCGGCCCGCCCGCGTATGGCCGGCGGGGCGGTCGTCAGCCCGACGCCGCGACCGCGCTCTCGAACGCGATGTAGGCACGAGCCTCGAACAACACGAAGCGGACCTCGTCGGCCGTCGTCGGCGTCGCGCGCACGGTCTCCACGGCGATCCTGGCCGCGTCCTCCATCGGCCACCCGTAGATCCCCGCGGAGATCGCGGGGAACGCCACCGAGGCCGCGCCCAGTTCGTCCGCCACGCGCAGCGCCTCGCGGTAGCAGGACTCGAGCTGCGCCGAACGGTCCTCGGTGCTGCTGTGGACGGGACCCACCGTGTGGATCACCCAACGCGCCGGCAGCCGGCCCGCGACGGTCGCCACCGCCGCGCCCGTCGCGAGGCCCCGACCGAGCTTGGCCGCGCGCAGCTCCCGGCAGGCCGCCAGGATGTCCGGACCGCCCTTGCGGTGAATCGCCCCGTCGACGCCACCGCCGCCCATCAGGGAGGAGTTGGCGGCATTGACCACGGCGTCCACGTGCTGTTCGGTGATGTCGCCGCGTACGAGCGTCATCCGCGTCCTGTGTGTCATGCCCCCAGCCTGCCGGCCGCGTTCGTGGCGCGCTTCGGCCCCGAGCCGGCACAGTGGCCGAATGTCCGTGGCCCGAGAAGAAGGGGACCTGCCCGCGGATCTGCTCGATCGTGTGGACGCACTGTGCGAGTGGATGGCCGCGGTGCGCACCCACGCACACGAGGATCTGGAGAACCGGGTCTCGCCGTCTCAGCTGCGGGCCCTGTTCGTCGTCGCGGGCCACGACGGCATCAACTTGAACATGCTCGCGACCGGACTGGGCGCCATACCGTCCTCGGCGAGCCGACTGTGCGATCGGCTGGAGGCCGCCGGCCTGCTCGTGCGCGCGCTGAGCGAGACCGACCGCCGGGAGGTGGTGCTGAGCCTGGCTCCCGAGGGCGTCGCGTTCCTGGAGGAACTGCGAGCCGCCAGACGCCGGGCCCTGGCTCGGGTCCTGATCCATCTGGAGGCGGACGAACTGGATGGGATCGTGCGATCGCTCAGGGTACTGCGCCGGGCGGCGCACCGAGCCGACGCGCCGCAGTAGTCGCGGACAGGCGCGGTTACCCGCTCGCGCCGGGCCGCGCTATCGTCCCTTCAATTGCCGCACGACAACGATTCGCGCGGCGACAACGAACCCGGAGGTGGTGGCGTGCGCCCCGCGTACGGCGGCGAAAGCGGAGCGGTCGAACGGACCGACCACCGCGCGGTCCCGGCGCGCTCGGTGGCATCGATCCCGGTCGAGGTCACCGGGACCGTGCTGCGCGTTCTGCTCATCGAGGACGACGCCGGGGACGCCTTCCTGGTCGAGGAGTTGCTCGCCGACTCCGCCGATCCGATGGAGATCGTGTGGGCCCGGTCGATGGCCGAGGCGATGGTCAAGCTCGACGACGACATCGGCTGCGTCCTGCTCGACCTGGGGTTGCCGGACGCCGAGGGCCTGGGCGGCCTGTACCAGCTGCTGTCGTTCGCCCCGCGCACCGCCGTGATCGTGCTGACCGGCCTGTCCGACGCGCATCGCGGCTCCGCGGCGGTGGCCGCCGGCGCGCAGGACTACCTGGTCAAGCAGGAGATCGACGGTTCGCTGCTCTCGCGTGCGATCCGCTACGCGTTGGAACGCAAACGCGCCGACGAGTCGCAGCGCCGACTGGTCGAGTCGGAACTGCGCGCGCAGGAGAACGCCCGGCTCGAACGCGGCCTGCTGCCCGCCCCGATCCTGCGTGACCCGTCCCTCGACTTCCGGGCGCGCTATCGCCCGGGGCGCCAACGCGCGCTCCTCGGCGGAGACCTGTACGACGCGGTGCAGACCGCCGACGGCCGCGTGCACGTGATGATCGGCGACGTGTGCGGGCACGGGCCGGACGAGGCCGCACTCGGCGTCAACCTGCGCATCGCGTGGCGGTCGCTGATCTTCGCCGGTCTCACCGGCGGCGAACTGCTCATCACCTTGGAGCGGATCTTCGAACACGAGCGGCGCTCGGACGAGATGTTCGCCACGCTGTGCATGACCGTCATCGAGCCCGATCGCACACACGGTCGGATCTACCTGGCCGGCCACCCGGCCCCGCTGCTGCTGACGCCCGACGGCGTCGCGCCGCTGTCCGAAGGCGCCACCGGACCGGCGCTGGGCCTGTTCCCGGGCGGGCGCTGGGGTTACGAGTCGATCGAGCTCGGCCGTGACTGGTCGCTGCTGCTCTACACCGACGGGCTGATAGAAGGCCGGATCGGCGCCGGCCCCGAGCGGCTCGGCTCCGACGGACTGGTGCCGATGATCGGCCGGTTGGTCGCGGCCGGGCGCTCGGGCTACGACCTGATCGATTCGGCCGTCGCGGCGGTGGAAGACCTCCACGGGGGCAGCCTCAACGACGACGTGGCGGTGTTGCTGCTTCGGCACGACCCCGACCGCCCGCTGGACAGGGTCCGCAACGGTCAGCCGGTACTGCCGGGCCAGACGACGAATGGGGGCGACACAGCGTGATGGACAACGGCGCGGACACCGTCCGGCGCGGTCCGCGGATGCGCCAGGTGGTGGGCTCGGCGCTGGGCCTGCTGGCGCTGGTCGTGGTGATCTCGGCAGTGGTGGGGGCGATCGCGATCTCGCGCCTGAACGACTCGCGCGACACCGTGCTGGACCGACTCGAACCCGCGACCAGCACGGCGCTGCGCCTGGAGAACGCGCTGATCGACCAGGAGACCGGCGTCCGCGGCTGGATCATCAGCGGCGATGTGAGCTTCCGGGAGCCGTACTCGCTCGGCCGCGCCGAGGAGGACCGCGCGTATCAGCGGCTCGACACGCTCCTGCCGGACTCGGCCGAAGGCGAGCGACTGCGCGCCGACCTCGGCGAAGTCCGAACCCGCGCCCAGGCGTGGCGCACGGCCTACGCCGAGCCCGCGCTGGCCGCGCCCCGCGGCACGACGGGCACCGACGACGGCAAGAAGTTGTTCGACGCGGTTCGTCAGGCGACCGCCACGCAACAGGGCGATCTCGCGAGCGAGCGCAACGCGGCCCGGGCCGATCTCAACCGGGACGCGCAAACACTGACCTGGACGCTGGTCGCGGTGGCGGCGCTGTTCGCGCTCCTGCTGATCGTGCTGGCACTGCTGTTGCGGCGCCTGGTCACCCGGCCGCTGGAACACCTGGGCGCGCAGGTGCGCCGGGTCACCAAGGGCGACTACGGCCATGCCCTGACCGGTCGCGGCCCCGCCGAGATCACCTCGCTCGCCCAAGACGTGGGTTCGATGCGCGACCGCATCGTCGACGAACTGCACACCGCCGAGGCCGCGCGCGTGGTGATGGCCGAACAGGCCGAGGACCTGCGCCGATCCAATGCCGAACTGGAGCAGTTCGCCTACGTCGCGTCGCACGACCTCCAGGA
>NZ_WWJX01000181.1 GCF_009865215.1 Streptomyces sp. SID3343
CGAGCAACGCCGCCGAGGTCGCGCCGAGCGCGACGCGCGGGAAGAAGCCCGCGGGGGTGAGCCGAGACGGCGTCGTGGGCCGCTTGTCGGCGATCAGCTCGCCGATGGCGGCCGAGGCGACGGTGAGCCGGGTGATCGGTCCGGCGGAACTCGAAGCGCCGAGGTAGACGGCGGCGATACCCGCTTGGCTGCGTCCGCCGGTCGCAGCTCCCACGAGGACCGCGCGCACCAGGCCGCTCACGCGGCACCGACTCGGGTCGAGGTCCAAAGGCGTGGGTGGGTGCTGCCGGTGGCGGTGCGGGCGGGCGTACGGCCGGGGGTGATCCGACGGGTTCTTGGTGACATGGCGCGACGCTGCCCGCGCGTCGGCCGGACAAACCACGTGGCCGGCGATCATGGCCTCACGGCTCCGCCGGCTCGGCTAGGCTCCCGGGATGTCGCAGCTACCCACGGTCGACGAGATCACCGCCCTGCACCGGGCGTATGCCCCCACGCGCGAGGCGTTCGAGAAGGTACACACCCACTGCGGCATCGTCTGGCGCATCGCCGAACAACTCCTGGCCGGCCCCGGCGGCGCGGGCGTGGACGGCGATCTCGTACGGGTGGGCTGCCTGCTCCACGACATCGGCGTGTACCGCCTGTACGACGACGAGGGCCGGCTCGACCGCGCGAACTACGTACGCCACGGCCTGCTCGGCGCCGAGATCGTGTCCAAGGAGGGCCTGCCGGAGAGCCTCGGCCGGTTCTGCTCGTGCCACACCGGAGTCGGGCTCACCCGGCACGACGTCCTGTCGCAGGACCTCCCGATCCCCGTGGGCGACTATGTCGCGGAGACCGCCGAGGAAAGATTGGTCATGTACGCCGACAAGTTCCACAGCAAGTCGACGCCGCCGCGCTTCGTCACGAGCGCGACGTTCGCCGTGAAGGTGCAGCGCTTCGGGGAGGAAAAGGTGGTCGTGTTCGGCGAGTTGGCGGAGGAGTTCGGCGAGCCGGTACTCGAACCGCTCGCCGCGGAGTACGGGCACCGGATCACCTGACCGGACCGGACGGGCCCCGGCGTCGGGCCCGGCGGGCTCGACATCCGCCGTCGGTGGGTCTCGGCGACGTCGCCGAGACCCACCGACGGCGGCCCTTTCGCTCGGCCGGCAGGCGTGTCCCACGGCGGGGTGGCCGTCACGTGCGGGTGTCGCGTTCGGTGGACGCCTTCGGTCACCCGGTCCGGCGCGTCGGGGCAAGGGTCGGCGAAGGTCCCGGCGACCCCTGTCGGGCCGGGCCGAACCAGGTGTCGAGGGCGGTCCGCAGCGCCGCGGTGTCAGGCACTTCCCGGGCGGCGGCCACCCAGGCGACGTGACCGTCGGGGCGGATGAGGAGCGCGGCGGGCGCGGGGATCTCACCGCGGATCGGCACGAGCCAGTGGTCCTCCGCACTGCGGGCCTCGACGAAGTCGACGCGGTCCGACCAGGCTTCGCCGGCCGCCGCCACGTCGGTGCCGGCGCCCAGGTCGAGCAGTACCGGCCGGGCGCTGTGCAGCAGTCGGTGCACGCTGGTGGCACCGGCAGGCGTGCGGAGATCGGCGTCGGGGACCCGGCGGCCCGCCAGCGGGTGGCCGCCTGCGCCCGGGTACCTGATGTCCAGTCCGGTGAGCATGCCGCGCAGATGCCGGTTGACGTCGTCGAACACCAGGAGCGAGCCGAACACGTCACGCAGCGCGTCCGTCTGGGCGCCCGGGCGGGTCAGGGCCGCCTGTGCCCGGGTGTTGTGCAGCACGCGCTCCCCGACCGGGTGCCGCTCGGCGTGATAGCTGTCCAGCAAGCCCGGCGACGCCTGGCCGCGCACCACCGAGGCCAGTTTCCAGCCGAGGTTCACCGCGTCCTGCACGCCCATGTTCAGCCCCTGCCCACCGGCCGGGAAGTGGATGTGCGCCGCGTCGCCGGCGAGCAGTACCCGACCTTTCCGGTACTGGGCGGCCTGCCGTGCGGCGTCGCCGAACCGGGAGACCCACCGGGGACTGTGCATACCGAAGTCGGTGCCCGCGAGCCGAACCAGCGACTGGCGGAGCTGCTCGAACGTCGCGGGTTCGTCGCGGTCCGCGACGTGATCGTAGGCGGAGGTGATCACCCGGTACCAGCCCGGCTCGAAGGCGATCGCCGAATACTCGCCGTCCGGGCAGCGCCGCGCCCAGATGTAGTCCTCGGTCAGTCCGGGAAGTTCGACGTCGCCGATCAGCGCGGTCATCGTCGCCGGGGTGCCGGGGAAGTCGATACCCGCCAGTTTGCGCACCGTACTGCGCCCGCCGTCGCAACCCACGAGGTAGCGGGCCCGAAGTGTCGCGGGGGCCGCTTGCGTTGTTCGCAGCTCGACCGTCACGCCGTCCTCGTCCTGGCGGATCCCGCCGACCTCGGACGACCAGCGCACCCGCACGCCGAGTTCGGCCGCCCACTCCTCCAACAGCCGCTCGACGGCGGACTGCAGGATCATCAGCGGGAGGGGGTGCCGCGACTCCAGCCCGTCGAAATCCAACATGAGCCCGGAGAAGTGGCCCACCGGTGTCAGGTCGCCGGCCGCCAGGAAACGTTCCAGGACTCCGCGTTGATCGAGTACTTCCAGGGTTCGGGAGTGCAGCCCACCGGCCCGGGATTCGCCCGTCCGCTCCGCGAGCCGCTCCACCACCACCACGTCCACACCCGCCAGGCGCAGCTCGCAGGCGAGCATCAAGCCCGTCGGTCCGGCGCCCGCGATCACCACGTCCGTGTCCATGTCGGTGTCTCCCACGCCGCTTCCCCCTCGTTCCGCTGCCCGCTCGAACGTCCTTACAGCGCCCCTACGTTCACCGACTCGGACCAACCGGTCAAGACAACGTGCGCCGTCACCGGGCGAGTTGCCGTCAGGCCGGACATTGTCCCGTCGGCGGGACAATCGTCGGCGGCGCGTCCGCGGCGGCGGCCCCGCGCCATTGCCCGGAAGCCGACGGGCGTGTTCTCGTGGTGCCGTTCGAGCAGGAGCCGAGAGGGGACATGACGGCCGGTTCCGGACAGCTGCGGGCTCCCCCAGGGTGGGACGGCTCGGACCCGTGAGCAGACCGCCGACCACAGCCGACCAACAAGGGATGTGATTTCCGGGTGTTCGTTCCCCATGACTATCGTGAACCGGATGGTTCGTGGATGGCCGACCTGATCCGTGCCCATCCACTGGCACTGGCGATGATCAACGGCAGCGCCGACGGCGGCCCGTTCGCCACGCACCTTCCGGTGATTCCGGATCCCCAGGTGAGCGCCGAATGGCCCGACGACCTGACGGGCGCCACGTTGCTCGGGCACATGAACCGGGCCAACCCGCACTGGGAGGCGCTGCAGACGGGGGACGTCATCCTCCTGGCCTTCACCGGGCCGCACGCGTACGTCTCGCCGGCGGTGTACGAGACGACGCCGGCCGCGCCTACGTGGAACTTCACCTCGGTCCACGTGCGCGGCGTGGTGACGAAGATCGATTCACTGGAGGAAACCCTTGCTGTGGTGCGGGCGACCGCACTGTCCTTCGAAGCCCGGTTCGGGGCCGATTGGGACCAGTCGGAATCCGTCGACTACTTCCGAAGGATCGTTCCCGGTGTCGGCGCGTTCCGCATCGCGGTGACCGGCGCCGAGGGCATGTTCAAACTCAGCCAGGAGCAGCCCGCCGAGGTCCGCGAACGGGTGCGGAAGTCGTTCGGCGAACGGGGGTGCACCCGGCACCGCGAAACCGCCGAACTGATGGGCCGACTGCCGCAGACCGGTCCCTGAGCCCCGGCGGGCGGCAAGGCCGGCGGGTGGTGCGGTCGTTGACGTGGCGTCGGTCGTCGAGACCTGGTTCGGGTCTCGACGACCGACGCCTTGCCACGTCGCCCCGGGGCCTCAGCTCTCCTCGGCCCTCAGTTCGAGCGTGCAGCATTTGACACTGCCACCGGCCTTGAGCATCTCGGTCAGGCCGACTCCGACGGGTATGTAGCCACGCTCGCGCAGCTGCGCCGCGAGGCCCGCGGCCTGCTGCGGCAGTACGACGTTGCGGCCGTCCGACAGCGCGTTGAGGCCGAACACGCGC
The DNA here is from genome assembly GCF_009865215.1 of Streptomyces sp. SID3343. Taxonomy (GTDB): domain Bacteria; phylum Actinomycetota; class Actinomycetes; order Streptomycetales; family Streptomycetaceae; genus Embleya. The sequence goes on from NZ_WWJX01000181.1 coordinate 4,075, forward strand.
GCGTCCGCCTCGCCGGCCAGGATCGCGTCCGGGAAGCGCTCGGCCAGGGTCGCCTGGCTTTGCCGGGAGAACGCCGCGGGATAGTACATGACTTCCCCCTCCCCGAGCACTGCGAGCGCGGTGTCGAGGTGGTACCAGCGCGGGTCGACCAGCGTCAGGCTCACCACCGGGCGGTCGAAGAACTCACGTACCTCGTCGTGTGCCCGCAGGTCGGAGCGAAAGCCGGTGCCGGCCAGGATCTCACCGCCCACATACAGGAAGTCGCCCTCACCCTCGTTGATGTGCTCGGCCTGCCGGACTTCGGACCAGCCGCCGCGGCCGAACCAGTCGAGGTACGCCCGGGCCTCGTCGACCCGCTGCGCGTGCCGGAAGCGGGCGACGAGGACCTTGTTGTCGACGACGACGGCGCCGTTCGCAGCGAACACCATGTCGGGCAGTCCGGGCACGGGTTCGACGAGTTGCACGTCGTGCCCCAGACCGACGAACAGGTCGTGCAGCTTTTTCCACTGCCCCAGACCGGCCTCGGTCGATGTGGGTCTACTCGGGTCCATCCACGGATTGATCGAGTACGTAACGTCGAAGTACGTGGGGCGGCACATCAGATAACGCCGCGGAAACGCAGCAGGGGCACTGCCCGCAGGCATTTCCGCATTCATGTGCGACATCTTGGTCCCGTCTCGTCTCGGAAAATTCCCGAACATTGAAGCAGCGCCCGTACGGAGCTGCGGGCACGAGTGGAAGGCAAACAGGTGAAGCCGAAGTGAATTACCCGGGCCACGGCAGCGGCAGGCACCTCCGCCCTGTCCGCAAAGGACAGGGCGGCCGTGGTTCACGCGGCGATGACGAGCGAAGCCGGCGGGCTTGGCAACTCACCGGATCGCGTCCGTGCCGAGGATTCCTCTTGTCCTGCCGACAGGACACATCAGCGGCATTCGGGTGCCGGTCGATGCCCGAACTCGGGTCATTCGACGGGCCGTTGCCGGTCGGTCTCCTTCAGCACTCGGTTGGCCGCGGCGTCGAGGGTGGCCGTCACCCACTCCTCCAACTCGGTGCCGGACCGAGCCGCCGCCTGGTGCCACCACTGAAGCCGGTTGTCGGGCACGGCGAGCCGATGCGTCGTCGCCACGTCGTCGGGTCGTTGCGACGTGCACGCCCGGTCGCTCCGGATGGCGTTGCGCAGTTGCTTGGTGCTCCATTTCAGCCGCTCGGCGCGATCGAGCCAGGCATCCTGCTCGTCGACCGGCAGCGACGCCAGTTCGGCGTGATGCTGGAAGCTGAGCACGGGCCGCCGCCGGTGTTGTGCGAACCGCCGGGAGACCCAGGCGTAGTTGCGCAGCGTCTGGTACTGGAGCCCGGCCGCGCGGATGCCGCGCTCATAGCGGTCGGCGTAATGGTGCTTGCCGTAGACGAGCCAGTCCCCAAGCCACCACGACGACGAGTTGAGCAGCCCGGAGAGCTGGCGCCCGGCATGTTCCCACTCCTCGAACGCGAGTCCCGCGGGTATGTGCAGCCCCACCTTCGTGGTGAGTACCTGATCGCTCCGCGACTCCGCTCCTCCGGTTCTCCGGGACTTCGCCCCGGCCGGAGAGGTCCTACCGAATATGAGCGCAGTCGGTTCCTTGCGTTCCTCGACCTGATTGGTCATCATGCCCCCGTATCGACGCGTGTATATAACCGAGTGGGTTCGAGGTGGCTTCCCGTCGACGACGGAAGAAATTACCCCGTTTTGCACGCTTGCCGGAAACAGCGGCCACCGCCCACATACGAGTACTGACGGCCTGAATAAACCTGGGATTCACGGTTCCTCAGCGAGGGCGGGTATGGCCGATTGCCGTACCTCCGAGTAGAACCCGACGTCGACGTCAGATCAAGGAATCTGGCACCACCGGTTACTACTTTGAAGAGTTCGAACGCTTCTCCGACGCAGCGGCGGGGCCCGCGGTCGGCATGATCCGGGGGGCCGGGCCGCGCCCTTCGCGGCCGGGCGTCCCGCACGTCGCGCCCGCCGTTCTGCCGCCGCCGGGCGCCGGCAAAGCACCTGGTGACGCTGCCGGAGTGCGGCCTACACTCGTCCACCACAACGTTCGGTGATCTGGGGAGTACGGTATGGATACGGCCCACGAGGAGACGGCGTCGGCTTTACGGTATGCGTCGAACGCCGTCGGCTCGCGACCACCCCTGGATCACTTCAGCAGCACGATCTTCAAGAATCTGCGCCGGATCGATCAGCGCAAGTGGGCACACGCCTATCTGTACGGGCTCCTCGTCACGTCCGGAAAGAAGTCGGTGCGGCGGATCGCCTCGGCGATCTCGCGCGACCCGTCCGTGGCGCAGTCGCTGCGTCAGTTCGTCAGTCTCAGCCCGTGGGACTTCGACGAGGTCATGGAGGAACTCACCCACTGGGTGTCGGACCATCGACCCGATCCCGTGTGGTCCATCGGCCGGACCGTCCTGCCCAAGCGCGGTGACCAATCGGTGGGTGTCCACCGGTACTTCGACCCGGACTCGGGCCGTACGCTCAACTGCCAGCTCGGGTTGGGCTCCTTCCTGTGCGTGGGCCCCACTCAGGTTCCCGTCGACTGGTGCCTCCACTTGCCGAGGGCCTGGACGCAGGACCGCGAACGGCGCGGGAACGCACGCATACCGGATTCCGAGCCGTACCGACCGGGGTGGGCGCACGCTCTTCTGCTCGTGGACCGGCTGTCGACCCGCACGGACTGCACGTCTTCCGTCGTCCTCGTCGACATGAGCAACGAACCCGACGTGTGGTACCTGCTGCACGGACTCGCCAAGCGGCGCCGCGACTTCGTCGTCGCGGTGCCCTCCCACCTCGCGGTACTGCCCGTCGGCGAGGGCGTCCCGGCACCGGTGAGCGCGAGGACCCTGGTCTCCGCACAGTCCACGGAGACGGACGTGGTCCCCTTACCCGACGGGCGGCAGCGCATCGCACACCTGCGGACGTCGCTGGTCCACCTGCCGGGCAGCTCTCAAGGACGCTCCTCCGGTCCTCCGTATCGGCTCTTCACGGAAGTGGGCCCCACCCGCGCGTCGGGCTCACTGTGGCTGACCAGCCTCGCCCACCGCCCGCTCGCGGAGGTCGGCTCCATCGCCGCGCTGCACACCGGGACGACGGCCGCGATCGATTGCCTGAAGCGGGACTTCGGGCTGTTGGACTACGAGGGGCGCTCGTTTCCCGGCTGGTACCACCACATGGCCCTCATCTCCGCCGCGTACACCTTCCGCAGTCTGCACGGTGCCATCACGGTGCCGCCTCGCGACACGGCACAGCGGGTACCGTAGCGACGCGGGCCCACCGACGGTTTCACCGCCCCGACCCGGTCCGACCTCGAACCCTCGCGGCCCGGCCCTCGAAGTTCTCCGGAGGTCCCGGGCGGGCGACTATGGTGGTCCCCCAACGCGCCGGTATCGAGTTGCGCCCCGGCCCACGAGGCCCACCGACTCCTTGCCTGCCCGCGCCGGACGAAACCCGGACGGTGCGGCGACGAGCGAGCGGTCGGATGTGGTGAGTTCACCTCCCGGGGCCGAAGGCCGGCCATCCGACGAAGCGTGGACCTCGTCGTTCGGCCGCCGTCTGCACCGGGCCGGCGACCCCAGACTTCTCGAAGGCGGCCCACCGTGCCTACGTTCGACACGCCCTCACCTGTCCGAATGACAGTCACTCTCGTGTCCGGACAGGTCCGGATCGTCGCGAGTGATCGTGCCGAGACGATGGTCGAGGCGTATCCGTCCGACAGCGACGACCACCAGGACGTGCAGACCGCCGCGCAGCTGCGCATCGGCTTCGCCGACGGTCGGCTCTTTGTGAACGATCCGAAGCCGGGCGGGAGTTGCGGCGCGGTCATCGTGGTGATGGTGGTGCCGACCGGATCGAGCCTGCACGGGCGGGGCGTGGCGATGGATTTCTTCGGTGTCGGCGAGTTGGGCGAATGCCGACTCCGTACAGATCTGGGGCGCATCAGGCTCGACCGTACCGGCAGTCTGCGACTGGCCACCTCCTTCGGTGACATCACCGTCGACCGCGCGGTCGGAACCGTCGAGGCCACGGCGAATCGCGGTGACGTCCATCTGGGATGTATGGAGGGCAGCGCCAGGGTCACCGCGCGAGGAGAAGGCGATGTCCGCGTGGGAGAGGTACGGGGAGTCGCCCGCCTGCGCGCGGAGAAGGGGGCCGTATGGATCAACCGGGCGTACGCCGACGTGAACGCCCGTACGACGCAAGGCGACATCGAGGTCGGGGAGATGGTGCGGGGATCCGTGGTCGCGACCACCACGTTCGGCGACATCCGGGTCGGCGTGGCCGAGACCAGCGACGCGCGCCTGTCCCTGGACTCCGCCGCGGGCACCGTCTACACGTCCCTTTCACTCCTGACGACGAACGAGCGGACCGACGAGATCGTCTGCGTCCAGGCCCGTACCGTCGTCGGCGATATCGTCGTGCAGCGTTCCGGCGGCGGGGAGTGAGTCCGCACAGTCGGCGCTGTGTTCGCGCCGGGTCACAGGCGGCGTGTCGGCTGCCTCAGGGGGTGGCCTGGGCACGGTACGCGATGGCACCCAGGATGTCCCTGATGTCCGCCAACAATGCGGTCTCCTGCGCTCTGAGGTAGAAGTGCCCGCCGGGCAGCACCCGGAGCCGGAAGGCATCGTGCGTCGAGTCCGCCCAGCCGCGCATGTCCGCCGGGGGGGCTTCGGGATCGTCCGCGCCGGTGTAGCCGTACACCGGGCAGTCGAGCGGTGGCCGGTGGCCGCCGCGATAGTCGTCCACCAGCCGGTAGTCCGCGCGCAGTGCGGGAAGCAGCAACTCCCGCAGCTCCGGTTCCGCGTAGACCGCGGCCCGGCTCGCGTCGTAGCGCACGATGCCCGCGATGATCTCCTCGTCTGTGCCCGAGAACCGGCGTTGGTCGTGCAGCAGATGCGGCGGACGTCTTCCGGACACGATCAAGGCGGCCGGCGGACAGCCCCGTTTGTGCAGGCGCAGGGCCACCTCGTGCGCCACCGAAGCCCCCATGCTGTGGCCGAACAGCACCAACCGATGCCGCATCAGGTCTTCCAGTGCGTCGGCGATGTCGTCCGCGAGGACGTCCAGTTCCGACGGGAACGGATCACCGAGCCGGTCCTCCCGGCCCGGATACCGCACCGCGAGCACGCCGGCGTGCGCGGGCAGTCCCGAAGGCCAGGCGCCGTAGGCGCTCGTCCATCCGCCCGCATGCGGAAAGCAGACGAGTTTCGTCCCGCCGTCGTCGTCACGGAAACGGCGCAGCCACCGCTCCTCCGCCGGCCTCATCGAAGTTCTCCTTCCGCACGCCGAAGGCGTGTAGTGATCGGCACGATCGATACGACAAGGCAGGCGGGACCGGGCGCCGAAGGTACCGCGCCGGTCCCGCCTTTCACGTCGCGAGCCTTCAGTGGTTGCCGCCTCCGGTTTTGGCGAGGATCGCGCGCCCGGCGTTGTGTTCCGCCCGGCGGGCGATGATCGATTGGGCGATTTCCCCGCCTCGTACGGCGATGTTCGACAGCAGCGACGAGCTCAGGCCGTGGGAGTGTTCGGTACCGCCCTGGAGATAGATGCCGCACCGCATTTCGGGGGCGGTGGCGATGCGGTAGTCCCGCTCCATCCGATATCGGCCCGCCTGGTCGCGCAGACAGTGACGGTCGAGATCTCCGAGGAGTCCGGTGGGCTGCATGCCCTCGTACCCGGTCGCGCAGACGAGTGCGTCGAATTCGAGTTCGTGCACCTCGGCGTCGGGGCCGACCTGCAACGACACGCGGGTCTCGGCACCGGCGCGTTTGACACCGGTGATCCTCGTCAGATTGAGGAACCTGAGGCGTTTGACGCCTCGTACCTCGTCGTCGTACGCCCTTCGGTACAAATCCCGAATCACTTCGTCGTCGACGACCGAGTAATTCGTGTTGCTGTGGTACCGCCAGAACGCCTCCCGGGTCTGTTCGGTGCCGAAGTAGTAGTCGTCGACGGCCCCGGGGTCGAAGATTTGATTGGCGAAGGGGGTGTCGTCCGCGACGGAGTAGCCGTAGGACGGAATGACGGAACACACTTCGGCGTGCGGAAGTTCGTCGAACAGGAACCTGGTGATCTCGGCGGCGCTCTGGCCCGCCCCGACCACCGCCACCCGACGCAGATCCGCCGGGTTCATCCGGCGGAACTTCTCCAGGAACTCCGAGCTGTGCCACACCCGTTCGTCGCGCTCGATGCCCTCGGGCATGCTCGGGACCAGGCCCGTCGAGACCACCACGTTGTGTGCCTCGACCGCGCGGCCGACTCGGCCGGCGGCATCCGTGACCTCCAGTCGCAGACGGTCCGACTTCCCCGGATCGGCGCCCGGAAGCAGCCGGATCGACGTCACATTCGAGCCGTACGCGACGTGATCGGCCACGCGTGCCTGCGCCCACTCGAGATACTGGTGGAACTCCTGGCGGGTCGGGAAGAAGTCCTGGTTGTTGACGAACTGCGGAAGCCGCCCCGACTCGTGCAGGAACGCGACGAAACTGAAGCCCGACGTCGGATTGCGGAAGGTGACCAGGTCCTTGAGAAAAGATATCTGCATGGTCGCCGACGGCAGCAGCATGTTGCGGTGCCAACCGAAGGAGGACTGACGCTCCAGGAAAAGGGCGCTGATCTCGTTCTGCGGGCTGTTCGCCCGCCACTCCTCCAAGGCGATGGCGAGCGACAGATTGGACGGACCGAACCCGATCCCGACCACGTCGTAGATCTCGTGTTCATGATTACTCATAGAGATTCTCCCGCTGGCATGGCTGCACGATGGGGCGTTCAAGTTCGCCGGACCCAGCCGGTGTGCGCCTGTTTTTCGGCGCATCTTCCGGAGTCTTTCGTTCGCGCGGTTCGAAGTCCTCGTCCCGCCGACGGGACACGAAGTCCGTCCCCTCTCATTATCGCGAGCCGGAGGGAAAGCGGAATGGTCGACAAGTCGCGGACCACTGCGCGGTTTTCACCGCAGGGACCCTCACAGGACCTCGCCTTCCTTCGTCCTCCTGCGCAGCGCGGGCCTGCTCGATCGGGTGAGATCTCCCCACATGTCCGATAGACCGGAGATGGTCCGTGCCGCGAACAGCGTGCGGATGGACACCTCCTGGTTCAGCTCGGTTCGGATCAGGCCGACCAGCCTGATCGCGCGCAGCGAGTTGCCACCGATATCGAAGAAGTCGTCCTCGATGCCCACCCGGTCCACCTCCAGTACTTGGGCGAACGCCTCGGCCAGCACCTGCTCGGTGTGGTCGCGCGGTGCCCGGTACGAACCGTCGTCGGACTCGGGCTCGGGCAGCGACGCGGGATCCACCCTCCCGCCCGCCGTCACCGGCAGGCGGTCCAGCACCACGAATGCCGACGGCACCATGGACTCCGGCACCCGCCGTGCGGCGAACCCACGCAGCTCTCCGGCCGAAAGGCCGGCTCGGACGTTTCCGGGAACGACGTAGGCCAGCAGCCGCTGTTGCCCGGAGGAGTCTTTCCTGACGACAGCGATCGACTGCGCGAGCCCGGGGTACTCCGACAGCACCTCTTCGACCTCGGCCGGTTCGGTCCGAAAGCCGCGGACGTCCGCTTGGGCGCCGGCTCGGCCGACGTACTCGAGGCGGCCTTCGGCGCCCCACCGGACCCGGTCTCCGGTGCGGTACATGCGCCCGCCGGCCGGGCCGAACGGGCAGGGCACGAACCGCTCCGCCGTCCGCACGGGCCGTCCGGCACTACCGCGGGCCACACCGGGGCCGACCACGTACAGCTCTCCGGCCACGCCGACGGGCACCGGCGCCAACCCCGGCCCCAGAACGTGAAGGGACGTGTTGTCCATCGCGCGGCCGAGGGTAGCCGCGGGGGGCGCCGGCTCGTCCGCCGTCAGGCGCTGGATCGCGGCGAAGACGGTCGATTCCGCCGGGCCATAGGCGCTGACCACCGTCAGCCCGGGGCAGGCCTCGCGCACGCGTCGCACCGCGGCCGCGGACACGCGGTCTCCCCCGGTCCACACTTCGCGTAAGCCGGCGAGGCGCTCGGGGCGGTCCGCCGAAATCGCCGAGAACTCGGCGGCGGACAGCCACAGCGTGGAGATCGCCTGCGTTGTCCGCGACCCGATCAGCGCATCGGTGTCCGGCTCCCCCGGGGGCGCCACGACCACCCGACCGCCGTTCAACAGGGGCACCCACACCTCGAGGGCGAGCGCGTCAAAGGTGTGCGGCGCGTGCCACAGCACCGTGCCACGCCCGCCTTCGCGCCAGTGGCGGTCCATGACGAAACGCTCCATGTTGCGGTGCGTCACGGCGACTCCGGTGACAGCACCGCTCGGCCCCGAGCCGTACGTCACGGCCAGCAGGTTGTCCGGATGCGGTGGGGCCGGGTTCGCCCAGGCCCCGTCGGCAGCGCTCTCCGAGCAGAGGTCGTCGAACACGACGGTCACAACGCCCGGTTCGGCGGTGAGCGTTTCGGGGGTGAGCGTTTCGGCGGTCACGGCATCGGTGAGCAGCACCCGCACCGCGGCGTCGCCCGCCACCGACGCGGCCTCCGCCGGGGTTTTCGGTTCGATCGGCAGGTAGGCTCCACCCGCCTTGACCACACCCAGCAGGGCGACGACCAGGTCCACCGATCGAGGCATCGCCACCGCCACGACCACCTCGGGTCCCACCTGTCGGCGGCGCAATGCCTCGGCCACGTGGCTCGACCGCTCGTCGAGTTCCCGGTACGAAACGGTGGAGGTTGCGCTCACCATCGCGACGGCGTCGGGGGTTTGCTCCGCCTGGCGGACGAACAGCTCGGGAAGCGTCAGACCCGGCAGCGGCGTATCGGTGTCGTTCGACTCGGTCGGCACGCGGTCCCGCTCGGCACCGCCGGGCACCTTCAGCGCACCGATCGGCAGTTGCGGATCGGCGGCCGTCAGGGCCGTGATGTAGTCGCGCAGCTCTTCGCCGATGAAGCGCAGCTCCGCCCGGGAGTACAGGCCCGCGGGAGCGTCGAGCCGGATGAACAGGTCACTGTCGGGGCTGCCGTCGGTGCAGACGCCGATCGACAGTTCGTCGAAGGTGCCGGTCGTCGCGGCGAAGTAGCGCGCCGGTGCACCGGCGAAGTGGAGTTGCTCGACGAACTCGACGACGTTCATGACCGCACCGAAGCTGCTGCGGCCGCTCAGGACGGTTCCGCACGCGCGCTGGATGTCCGAGTAGTGGCAGGCGGTCCGGCCGAAGATCTCGTATGTCTGGTCCACCACCGCGTCGGCGATCTCGGTGAACGTCGCACCGAGCCGAACCTCCATCCGCATCGGCACCACGTTCACCGCCAGCCCGGGTGTCGCGCCGGCTGCCCCGACCCGATTGCCCACGGCCAGCGAGAGGAGGAACTCCGGCCGGTCGGAGCGGTGTCGGAAGTACACCGCCGCGGCCGCGGTCAGCAGCGAGGACATCCACACGCCCATGGACTTCGCGGCCTCGGTCCACCTGTCCGCCTCGGCGCGGGGAACGGTCACCGTCCGGCTCACCATGCCGATGGCGCCGGCCACTTCCGACCAACGGTCGGCGCTGCTCACCGGCTCGCACAGCGCGGTCAGCGCCGCGTCGGGCAGGGTGACGCCCGGAACCTGCGCGGGCGCGGGCGCGTCCGCCAGGTAGTCGCGCCAAAACTCGGTGTCCTCGGCGGATTCGGGCGAGGCGCTGTACTCGGCCGCCCCCGCTGCGAACGACTCGACATCCCACGGGTGCGGCAACTCCGGGATCCGCGACCCGCGTACCAGCGCCGTGTACACCTCGGCCAGGCGGCGCGACAGCAGGCCACCGGCGCCGTATCCGTCCGATATCAGGTGGTGGTAGGCGATCACCACGAGAGAGCGGGCCGCCGCGAGTCGGACCACGCCGAGCCGGAACAGCAGATCCCGCTCCAGGTCGAACGGCTGCCGGATCATGTCGGCCAGCGCTTCGCGGGCCGCCTGCTCGGGGTCGGCCTCGGCGCTCAGGTCCAGGCGGAACGGCCGCCAGTCCCCCAGCTCTTTGGGGACCAGGCGCAGCCCACCGCCGTCGTCGACGAAATTGACGCGCAGCACTTCCGCCTCGCCCATGACGTGCACGATCGCCGATTCCATGACCGCCGCGTCCAGCTCACCGGCCACATCCCACATGGTCAGCGCATGGTTCAGCATGTCGGGCGACATTTTCTGCGCCAGCCACAGGCCTTTGTGCGCAGACGACGCACCGAATGAAAGCACTCGGATCAACCCCTCTTCGAACAGGCCCAGGAACAGGCGGAATTCACATCCGGCCTCCACCCTCACGAAGGTGGACCGGCCGATCAAGACAACGAGGCGCCGGGGCGGACCGAGCCGCTGCCGGGCTTGCGGTGTCCTGGCGACGGGACGGTCTCACGGGTGGGAAGGCCTCCCGGGGAACGGCGGGCTCACGTCGCATCACACGTGGCCATCGAGGCCCTGACGTGCCGGGCGACCAGTCTGGGCGACGGGTATCTCAGCACCAGATTCGCCCGCAGCTTGAGTCCCGTCGTCGCGGCGAGGCGTTTGCTCAGCTCCACCGACAGGAGCGAGTCGAATCCGATGTCCTTGAACTCCTGGTCGGGGTCGAGGGACTCACCGGAGGAATGTCCGAGCACGACGGCGGCCTTTTCGAGCACGTGCTCCAGGACGAGCGCCTCCGCATCGGCCTCGGGCAGGTCGACGAGCCGGTCGGCGAGGGAGACGAGGTGATCGTCGTGTGCCGGGTCCTCCGTGGCGGGCAGGTCCACCGCCACCGCAGTGTGGGTGGAGGCCAACCAGTAGCGCTGCCGCTGGAACGCGTACGTCGGAAGGTCCACCCGCTGCCGCTCTCCGTACAGGGCGGACCAGTTCACGGCGCCGCCCCGGGCGTACAGGTGGGCCAGCGAACCGACCACGGCCTCCACTTCGCCCCGATCGCGTCGTGACGACGCCGTCACCACCGTGTCGGCCACATCCTCGACCATCTCCTCCACCGGGGATGTCAAAACGGGGTGCGGACCCATCTCGACGAAGACCCGGAAGCCATCGTCGACCATCCGCCGGACAGCGGGTTCGAAGAGCACCCTTCCGCGCAGGTTGTCGTACCAGTAACCGCCGTTCAGCTGCGCGGTGTCGATCGTCCGGCCGTGCAGGGTCGAGTAGAAGGGCACCGTCGACGTTCGTGCGCTCACGTCGGCCAGCGACTGCGTCACCTGGTCGCGGACTCGGGCCACCTGGTGGGAATGCGAGGCGTAGTCGACCGAGATCCTCTTGGCCTGAACGCCTTCGGCCTTCATCTTCTCGACGAATTCGTCGAGTGCGGCCGGTTCCCCGGAAACCACCACCGAGTGGGGACCGTTGACGACCGCGACGCCCACCCGGTCTTTCCACGGCGCGAGACGCGCCTCCACGAGACCCGCGGATTCCGTGACGGACGCCATTGCGCCGTGGCCGATCAAGCCCACCAGAGCCTTGCTGCGGAGCGCCACGACCTTGGCGGCATCGCGCAGCGACAGCGCGCCGCACACGTAGGCGGCGGCTATCTCACCCTGGCTGTGTCCCACCACCGCGGCGGGCTCCACGCCCCAGGACCGCCACAGGGCGGCCGTGGACACCATCACCGAGAACAGTGTCGGCTGAACCACATCGACTCGGGCGG
>NZ_WWJX01000182.1 GCF_009865215.1 Streptomyces sp. SID3343
GACGGCGACGGCGGTACGGCGCCAACGGCGCCGGCGCAGCAGGTCGGACGGGCCCGCCCGGAGCGAGCAGGCGTCGAACCGGTCGGCGCGCAGCAGCACTTCTACCGCGGGCCGGTTCTCCCCGGTGGGCTCGGCCGCCTGCTCGATCAGCGCGGCGGCTTCGCCGATCGCACCGGCCGCGTCCTCAACGCCGGCGGCGAGCAGCAGGGCCTGCACGTCGGCGGGGTGTAGGTGGTCGAGGACGCGCAGTACGTAGGCCACGCGGGCCGGCACCGACAAACTACCGAGGGCCTGTTCGAGGGCCAGTTCGTCCGTGCCGCCGGCCGGCGGGAACAGTTTGAGCCCCCACACCCGCGGCAGCACCGACCGGCGAAGGGCGAACCGGCGGCGCCGGTCGACACCGCGCACGATTCTTGCGCGCACGGCGTCGGCGTCGGCGATTTCGCCGACGCCGGTCATCCGTGTCACGTCGCGCAGTCGGCGCGGCAGGGCGCCTTGGACGAGGGCGTGTGCCGCGAGCACGCGGCGGTGTCGCTCCAGCGTCGGCGGGAGGATCAGGTAGGCCAGCCGAACCAGTTCGGGATAGCGCCCGACCACCAGGGCCTCGGTACGGCGGACCGCGTCCCGGTCCCGTCGTCGGCGCCACGAGGTCGCGGTTTCGTCTTCAGTGTGTCGCATGTGTTGGCCCCCTTCGTCGCGCCTTGATCAGGGCTCGCGAATCGGTGCGAGGCCGCGCGCACGATGGCCAACGAGCGTCACTCGCAAGGGTCACACCCAGTACGAACATCTCTTTTAGTGTCGCCTTTTGCTCACCCGTGCCGCGGTTTCGGTAAGCAAAGCGCCGGATCGACAACCATCCGAGCCGATGAACGAAGGTCGGCCCACCACGAGGACAACCAAACGGACAACCTGACCCAACGAAAGATCGGCCCAACGAAAGATCAGCCCAGCGGAAGATCGGCCCAACGAGCGGTCGGCCCGACAAAAAACCAGCCCGACGAAAGGTCACCGCCAATCGCACGGCCGGTGCAACGAAAGCCCGACCACCCACCTATCAAGCGGACCCGGCGAAGCCCGACTCGTACGCCGCGATGACCGCCTGGGTGCGATCGCGCGCCCGCAGCTTGCCGAGCACCGCGCTCACGTGACTCTTGACCGTTTCCGTTCCCAGGAACAGCTCGCCGGCGATCTCGGCGTTGTTCAGGCCGCGGGCCATCAGCCGCAGCACGTCGGCTTCCCGGTCGGTCAGTCGCGCCTTCGCCACGGCATTGCCGCGTGTATCCGGTTTCGCGAAGGTCGCCGCCATCGCCCGAAGCTTGGCCGGGAACACCAACGAATCGCCGGTGGCCAACGCCCGGACCGCGCCGGTGATCTCGGCCGGTCGAGCGCGCTTGAGCAGGAAACCGTGGGCGCCGACCTTGAGCGCCTCGTAGACGTACTCGTCGTTCTCGAAGGTCGTGATGATCATGATCTTGGGCGGCTCGGCGAGGTGCGCCAACAGGTCGCGGGTGGCCTGGATCCCGTCGACGCGCGGCATCCGCACATCCATCGCGACCACGTCGGGCCGCAGCGAGCGCACGAGCGACAGCACACCGGCGCCGTCGTCGGCCTCGCCGACGACCTCCATGTCGGGTTGGGCGTCCATGATCGCCCGCAGTCCGGCGCGGACCAGTTCGTCGTCGTCGACCAGCACGATCCTGATGTTCACGACGCCCACCGTAGAGGCAGGCGTACGCGTACTCGCCAGTAGCCGTCGTGCGGTCCGGCGGTGGCCTCGCCGCCGAGCAGTGCCGCGCGCTCGCGTATGCCCCGCAGGCCGCTCCCGCCGCCGGTACGCCGTGGCAACTCGCTCGACTCGCCGATCCCGTTGCGCACGGTCAACTCGACGCTTTCGGTGTCGACCGAGACCGAAACCTCGACCAGCACCGGGCCGGCGTGGCGCAGCACGTTGGTGAGCGACTCCTGCACGATCCGGTAGCCCTCGCGCGATATCACCGGCGGCACCGTTTCGAGCGTGCCCAGCATGCTCAACTCCACTCGCGCGCCGGCTGCGCGGGTGCTGTCGACGAGCGACTGCATCTCGGCGAGTCCCGGGCGCGGCGCGGCGGGTTCGGGTGACTCTCGCAGCAACAACAGCATCCGCTCCAGGTCTTCCAGGGCGCGGCGGCCGGTCTCCTCGATCGCCCCCAATGCCTTGTCTGCGAACACGGGGTCGGTGTCGAGCAGTTGCCGCGCGGCGCCTGCCTGCAGAACCGTCACCGAGAGCGCGTGCCCGATCGAGTCGTGCAACTCACGGGCCAAGCGGTTGTGTTCGAGCAGTTGCTCGGTCCGACGCTCCAGCAACACGAGCCGCTCGCTCTGGGACGGGCCGAGCAGTCGGGTGCTCAACGTGGTGAGCAAGGCGCCCGCGGCAGCCAGGTAGTACACCGACAGCACGAAGAAGATCACGCCCAGCGGAACGAACCACCAGTGCTCCGCGCCGCCTCCGAATGTGAGCCCGTTGACGGACAGGCCGTGCTGCGTAGCCGGCGCCAACAGCATCGTGATCGCCATCACCGCGCCGTAGGCGGCGGGGGCCAGACCGAGCCAACCGCACTCCACCCGCAGCACGAGCCACAGCGCGGTCCGCCGGCGGTCGGGCCATGTGCGCGAGCGTGTGATGGCGATGTCGCTCTCGTCGCCGGGCCGCAAGAGAAGCCGGGCCTGGAACCCTTCGAAGCGCCGCGCCTCGGCGACGAGCCCGAACGCCGTCAACATCGGCACCGGTGTGACGAGCAGCCACACCGCGTATCCGAGCGAGTTCTCGCCGCCTTCGAGCCCCGGATGGACCATGGCGACCGCAACGCCCAGGAGCAGGCCCGTGAACTGGTGGAACGCGCGGGTGTAGGTGGTGGGCGCGACAAGGGGCCGCACGAGGCGGGTCGGCATGGTGCGACGTGGCACGGACTGGAACACATCGCCATCATCTCGAGTCCCCTCCCGCCGAACCTCCCCCACCCGGGGGAGACCGTCCCCACGGTTGGGGGATCCGACGAGGCCCTCCGAGATCGCAATCTTGAGGCACCGCAAAAGCAGCCGACCGCAGCACCCACGCCACACCCACACCCACACCCACACCAGGGAGCGAAGCACATGATCCGGATCCGTAATCTGACCAAGCGCTATGGCGACGTGCTCGCCGTAGACGACCTGTCCTTCGAGGTCGCTTCCGGCACGGTGACCGGCTTCCTCGGCCCCAACGGCTCCGGCAAGTCGACCACGATGCGGATGGCGCTCGGCCTGGACCGGCCCACGTCCGGCGAGGTCACGATCGACGGCCGCGGATATACCGAGCTGCGCGACCCGCTGCGACACGTGGGGGCGCTGCTCGACGCCGGCGCCGTGCACAAGCGGCGCCGGGGGCACGACCACCTGCTCTACCTCGCGCAGTCCAATCGCATACCGGAATCCCGGGTGGACGAGGTGCTGGCCGAGGTAGGCATGACCGAAGCGGCCCGGCGCCGCGCCGGCAGCTATTCGCTGGGCATGAGCCAGCGCTTGGGCATCGCAGCCGCGCTGCTCGGCGATCCCGGCGTGTTGATCTTCGACGAGCCGGTCAACGGCCTGGACCCCGAGGGCATCCGGTGGATTCGCGACCTGATCCGCTCGCTCGCCGCCGAGGGGCGCACGGTGTTCGTGTCGAGCCACTTGATGAGCGAGATGGCGCTGACCGCCGATCACCTCGTGGTCATCGCCGGCGGCCGGTTGCTCGCCGACACTTCGTTGTCCGACTTCGTCGGCGACGGCGAGTCCTTGGAAGACGTCTATCTCCGGCTGACCGCCGGTCGTGAGCAGTTCGTGGGAGGTGGCCGGTCGTGAGCACGGTGACAACGGTCGAGACGGCGAAGATACAACCGATCTTTCGCGCCGCGGCGCGCGCGGAGTGGACCAAGATCCGCTCGGTGCCCTCGACCAGATGGCTGCCCTGGGCGACGGTGGTGCTGATCGCCGGGGTCAGCGCGCTGGTTTGCGCCTTCGTCGCGAAGGGCCAACGAAGGGAAGACGGCGCGGAGTACGACGCCTTCACGCTCGTGCACTACGGCGTGAACTTCGGGCAGATGGCGCTGGTGGCCTTCGCGGTCCTCGCGGTGGCCGGCGAATACGGCAGCGGCACCATCCGCTCGTCACTCGCCGCGGTGCCCGACCGCCGCGTGTTCGCCGCCGCGAAGTTGACGGTGATCACCGCGATCGGATCGGTCACGGGCATCGTGTCGAGCCTGTCCTGCACCCTGCTCGCCCGCCTGGTCATGCCCGCCGGCGACATCGCGCTGGGTTCTTCGGACACCTGGCGCACGGCATTCGGGCATGCCGCGTATCTCACGCTGTTGACCGTTCTGTGCGCGGGGGCCGCGTTCCTCTTGCGCACCCCGATGGCCTCGATGGGCCTGCTGATGCCGCTGCTCTTCCTGGGCACCGCCGCGCTCACGGCCATACCCGGCGTGCGCGAGGTGGGCCGATTCCTGCCCGACAAGGCCGGCCAGCGCATCATGCGTCTGCGCGATTTCAACGCGCACGAAGTCGACCCGTGGATCGGCATCGGCGTCATGGCCCTGTGGGCGGTCGCGGCTGTCGTCGCCACGATGACCGTGATCCGCAGGCGTGACGCATGATCACGCGGTGCCCGTCCACCGGAAGGCATCCCTACGCCAAAACACAACCAGCGCACCGTGCCGGCCCCCGCGCCACGCCATCACCACGACCCACGAATCACGGCAGCGCCCCATCACCGCGCCCCGCTGATCATCGCACCGCACAGGCACCGCACCCCGGTGATCGCCGCACCACACAACCACCCCAACGCACTGATCACCGCACCGTACGTTCACCGCCCCCGCACCACCACCACCGCAGCACCACCGCAACAGCAACAGTTCGATTACCCACGGTCACTTCCGGGCATTCCAGAGCGCATGTCCAGATGGCGGCGAAGCGACGTGGCGGCGGGGGCAGGGGCACCCCTGTCGCCCACGCGACGCAACACCGAGTTCCTGCTTCTCGTGTTCGCGGTCCTGGTCCCGGTGTTCGCCTACGCGAACGTCGGCCTCGCCAGGGACGACACGGTCCCTCCCGACACCGCCAAGTACGGCTTGGGGCTCGGGTTCCTGGTTTTGGTCGCGCATCTGCTCGTGCGCCGCTACGCGCCTTACGCGGATCCGGTCCTGCTCCCAATCGGTGCGCTGCTCAACGGTCTCGGGCTGGTCCTGATCTACCGGCTCGACCTGGAGACGCCGCACACCCAGGCGGCGCCCGCGCAGTTGATGTGGTCGGCCATCGGGGTGATCCTGTTCGCGGTCGTGATGATCGCCGTGCCCGATCACCGCACCCTCGGCAAGTACGCCTATCTCTCGGCAGCCGTGGCGCTCTTCCTGATGATTCTCCCGGCCTTCTTCCCCGCCATCAACGGCGCGAAGGTGTGGATCCGACTCGGCCGGTTCTCGTTGCAGCCCGGCGAGTTCGCCAAGATCGTCCTGTGCGTGTTCTTCGCGTCCTACCTCGCGACCAAGCGCGAGACGCTGATGACCATCGGCCGTCGGTTCTGGGGAGTCAACCTTCCCCGTGGGCGCGATCTGGGCCCGGTCGTCGCGGTGTGGCTCGTCTCCGTCGGCATCCTGGTCCTCGAACGCGATCTGGGCACCTCCCTCCTCTACTTCGGCGCCTTCATCGTCATGCTCTACGTCGCGACGGCCCGGATCGGTTGGATTCTGGTGGGCCTGCTCCTGATCGCACTCGGCGCGTTCGTGGTCGGCTCGGTGGAGCCGCACGTGCACAGCAGGGTGCAGAACTGGCTCGACCCGTTCGCGAGCATCCACGCGGGGCTCGGCCCGGGACAGCTGGCGCAATCGCTGTTCTGTTTCGCGGCGGGCGGACTGCTCGGCGCGGGCCTGGGGCTTGGGCACTCGATCCTGGTGGGCTTTGCCGCCAAGAGCGACTTCATCCTGGCCACCGTCGGCGAGGAACTCGGGCTGACCGGGATCGCCGCGCTGCTCGTGCTTTACGCCCTCCTGGTCGCCCGCGGCTTTCGGGCCGGCCTCCAAGCACCCGACGCCTTCGGCTCGTTGCTCGCCTACGGCCTGTCGGCGGTGCTCGCGATCCAGGTGTTCGTGGTCGCGGGTGGGGTGACCGCGCTGATCCCGCTCACCGGCATGACGATGCCGTTCCTCGCCCAGGGCGGATCGTCGGTGGTCACCAACTGGGCGCTGATCGCACTGCTGATGAAGATCAGCGATCGCGGACGTCGTCCACCCGCGCCGGTGGACGAGCCCGCGTACCTGCCCGAAGCGGTGCACGCGTGAACATCACCGCCCGGCGCGCCGCCGGCTTCTGCCTCCTGCTGATGCTCGCGCTGCTCGGCAACGCGACGTGGGTCCAGGCGTACAAGGCGGACACCTACGACCACATGCAGGGCAACCGCCGCCCCCAGATCGTGCGTTACCAGGAGCCGCGTGGCGACATCCTGGTCGCCGACCAGTCGATCACCGGCTCCACACGGACCACGTCCGACCTCGCCTACGGCCGCTCCTACACCGACGGCCCCCTCTACGCCCCGGTCACCGGCTACGCCTCGCAGCTGTACGGAAGCTCCCTGATCGAGGGTGTCGAGGACGACCTGCTCGCCGGCACCGATCCACTGCTCGGCGCGTGGCCGGTCCTCACCGCGATCACCCGCAAGCGCAACCCCGGGGGCCATGTGGCGACCACGATCCGGCCCGCCGCGCAGCGGGCCGCCTTCGCGGGCCTCGCGAACACCGGCAACAAGGGTGCGGTCGCCGCGATCGACCCCACCACCGGCGCGATCCTGGCCCTGGTCAGCACACCGTCCTACGACCCGGGCAGGTTGGCCGGCGCCGGCAAGGCGACGCAGCGGTCGTGGGCGGCGCTCGACGGCGACCCGGATCGGCCGATGCTCAACCGCGCGCTGCGTGAGACGTATCCCCCGGGCTCGACCTTCAAGGTCGTCACCGCGGCGGCGGCCCTGGCCTCGGGCACGGTCGACGGCGCGGACACGCCGACCGCATCGCCCGACCCGTACCCACTGCCCGAAACCCACACCCAGTTGGGCAACGAGGCTTCGGGATGTCGCGACGCGACGCTTCGCTACGCGCTCACCGTGTCGTGCAACACCGTCTTCGCCAAGCTCGGGGTCGACATGGGCGCCGACGTGATGCGCCGTCAGGCGAAGGCGTTCGGCTTCGACGACACCAAACTGCGGATCCCGGTCGCGGTCGCGGAGAGCCCGTTCCCCAAACAGCCCGACCGCCCGCAGACCGCGCTGTCCTCGATCGGCCAGTTCGACACCCGGGCCACCCCACTCCAGATGGCGATGGTCGCGGCCGGCGTGGCCAACGACGGCGAGGTGATGAAGCCGTATCTGGTCGACCGACTCACCCGCAGCGACGGAAGTACCGTCCAGCGCACCGAGCGCCGAACCCTGACCCGCGCCGTCACCGCGCCGATCGCGCGCCAACTTCAACAGATGATGCAGGCCGTGGTCACCGAGGGCACCGGCGGCAACGCCAAAATCGACGGCGTAGTCGTCGGCGGCAAGACCGGTACCGCCCAACACGGCGAGAACAACCGCGCCGTGCCGTACGCGTGGTTCATCGCCTACGCCAAGCCGACTCCCGACGCCAAGCCCGCCGTGGCGGTCGCCGTCGTGGTCGAGGACGGCGCGGCCCTCCGCACCGACATCACCGGCGGCGGCCTCGCCGCCCCCATCGCCAAAGCGGTGATGGCGGCCGTACTCGCCAGATAACCACACCGATCCACCCAAGCCCAGCACGCCCCGCCGGCACCTACGGCACCTACCGACATCTGGCCACCCACCGGCACCCGCCGGCACTTCAGCACCTACGAGCACCTCACCACCCGCGAGCACTTCACCACCTACGAGCACCTCACCACCCGCGAGCACCCATCGACAGCTGTCCGCACCCGCTCGACACCCGATCGACACTCATCGATGCCGTCACCACCCTCACCACCGGTGACCACGCATCGACACCTGCCGGCACCCGACCAACCCCGGGCACCCGTCGACGCCCTCCACACTTCACCCCCCACGAGCACCCACCGGCACCCATCGACGCGCATCGACGCGCACCCGGGCGGCCACCCCACCAACCCCCGTCACCTCCTCCGCAACCCCGCCAACACCCGGTCGATGACCTGCCCCACCTCGCGTCGAGCGACCGTCGGATCCTGCGCTCGCGCCGTGTACAGGCTCGCCTCCGAGATCAGCGACGCCAACAACCGCGCGAGCGGTGCCACCGGCAGCCGGTCGATCTCGCCGTTGTCCATCGCCTGCCGCAGCCACGCCGCGAGCAGGCCGTGCCCGTGCTCGTCCACGAGCGCGTCCCACGACCCGGGCCCGAGCACCGCCGGCCCGTCGACGAGCACGATCCGCTGAAAGTCGCCGGTGGTGCACACGTCCAGGAACGACTGAAAGCCGTGCCGCAGCTGCTCCCAAGGTTCGCTGGGGTTGTCCTGGGCATGACGCATCTCGTGGGACACGAGCGTTTCGGCGGCTTCGCGCGCCACGGTCTCCATGACGCCGCGGAAGAGATCCGCTTTGTCCTTGAAGTGGTGGTACAACGCCCCTCGGGTGACCCGGGCCCGGGCGACGATCTCCTCGGTTCCGGTGCCGGCGTAGCCCTGTTTCGCGAACAACTCACGCGCGGCGACCAATAGTGCCCCACGGGTATCGGCGACATGTTGTGCCCGACGCGTGACCGCCATACAACCCCCACGTGACGTACAGCCTGTATGTTGATTGATGTTGTCATTATCGGGTGACCCCGGGCAACGACGCCACGCCGAGCACGTGCTACAGCGGACGCCGACGCCCCCGGGATCGGGGATTGAGAGGATGCGACGGTCATGGGCCTGCCGCTGAACCTGGCTGTGAAAATCGGCACGCATCTGGTCAAGCAGAAGATCAAGCGTGTCGACAAGTTCGCGATGATCGTGGAGGTCGAGCCGCTGTTCGCGTGCAACCTCAAGTGCGGAGGCTGTGGCAAGATCCAGCAGCCGCACGACGTGTTGCGCAAGCGCATGTCGGTCGAACAGGCCGTAGCGGCCGTCGAGGAGTGCGGCGCGCCGATGGTGTCGCTCGCGGGCGGCGAACCGTTGATGCACAAGCAGATCGACGTGATCGTCGAGGAACTGCTCAAGCGCAAGAAGTTCGTGATCATCTGCACGAACGCGGTGCTCCTGCCCAAGCACCTGCACAAGTTCAAGCCGAACAAGAACTTCGCGTGGATGGTCCACATCGACGGTCTGCGTGAGAAGCACGATCAGGCCGTGGACAAGGAAGGCGTCTTCGACGAGGCCGTGGCCGCCGTCAAGATGGCCAAGGCCGCCGGGTTCCAGGTGTACACGAACAGCACGTTCTTCAACACCGATTCTCCCGAGAGCATCGTCGACGTGCTGAACTTCCTCAACGACGACCTCAAGGTCGACCGCATCCAGATCTCGCCGGCCTATGCCTACGAGAAGGCTCCGGTGCAGAACCGCTTCCTGGGCGTCGAGCAGACCCGGAAGCTGTTCGCGTCGGCCTTCGCCGGCGGCAACCGCAAGAAGTGGCGGCTGAACCACTCCGCGCTGTTCCTGGACTTCCTGGAGGGAAAGCGCGACTTCGAGTGCACGCCGTGGGCGATCCCGTCCTACTCGCTCCTGGGCTGGCAACAGCCGTGCTACCTGATGGGCGACGGTTACGTGCAGAGCTACAAGGAACTGCTCGACGACACCGAGTGGGAGAACTACGGCCGCGGCAAGGACCCGCGCTGCGACAACTGCATGGCGCACTGCGGCTACGAGCCGACGGCCGTGCTGGCCACGATGGGTTCGCTCAAGGAAAGCCTGCGAGCGGTCGTCGCGGGCTGACCGATCGGTGCACCCACTCGGCGAATGCCGCGAACCCGCAAGACGGCGAACCTCGCAAGACGGCGAACCTCGAAGGGCCCCAAACTTCGCAAGGCCACAAGTGTCGAAAGGCACGAGTGTCGAAAGGCGGGGCCCCAAGCGGCAATTCCACGCGTTGGGCCTGTGTGCTCGAACCTGGCGCCGGGACCACGCGGTGCTCGATCCGGGCACCGGGTCCACGTCGTCGTTGCGACACGTGCAGACTGCGAGGCCCGAGGATCCCTCACCGACCCTCGGGCCACACAACCTGATGAGCCGCCAGCGTAGCGGAACCCCTGTTGACACGTGTCGCATGGGTCGCGAGCAGACCAAATCTTGACCTGCTTCCCCACGTATCCCGAGACGCATCGGGTAGATTCGCCCGGCCGTCGGCCCACCACGGGGCTTGCGGCGACACCGCGAATCGCCTGATTCGCGGGGTTGATATGGGGGCATTTCACGATGGTTCATCGCATACTTCGGCGTCTCACCGGCCCGATTCTGCTGGCCGTATTCGCAGCCGTGCTGACCGCGGCGCCCGCCCAGGCGGCGCCTGCCGCGCCGACGGTCACCCGCCAGGCGGCGTCGACCACCGCGACGGTCGCACTCACCTCGTCCGGCGCGCAGGCCGTCGCGGGGACGTCCGCCCAGTCGGCTCGGTCCGCTCAGACCACGTCGCACCAGGCGGCCACCCAGCAGGTCCACCCGGCAAAGAAGACCAAGTCGAAGAAAAAGAAGAAGGGCTTCTTCAAGAAGGCGATCGGAAAGCTTCTGATCGGGATCCTCGTCCTGATCGTCATCGGGATCGTCGTCTTCCTCGTCTTGCGTGCGATGAAGCGTCGCAACTGACCGCTCCCCACACGAGGACGCGCCCGACTCCACGTCTCGTGGGGTCGGGCGCGTCGTCGTTTCGCCCCGGTTGCCGCCGAGGCGCGGTGCCCGGTCAGAGGTGCCACGACCGGAGCTGGTCGTGGTCGCGCGAGTCGGTCGTCTTACCGAGCAGCGACAAAAGGCCGAGAATCATCGTGATCGCGAGGAAAACCGCAAGAATTGTCATGCCTCAAGAATGCCTGTTGTATGCGCATGCAACGAGTGGCAGCACTGCCGGATGACCACAACATCCTGCCAACTCACCCGTTTCTCGGGCATGATGGGGAGATGCTGCGAAACGTGGTGGTCATCGCCCAGGACAACGTGGCGCCCTTCGAACTCGGTGTGCTGTCCGAGGTGTTCGGCATCGACCGGAGCGAAGAGGGCTGTCCCGTATACGACTTCACCGTCTGCGCGGTCACGCCGGGACGAGTGCGCACCAAGGCCGGCTACGACCTCTACATCGAGCAAGGGCTCGAATCCGCCGCCCGGGCGGATCTGATCGCGATCCCCGCCGCGGCCGAGCACGACAGGGACACGTCACCCGACGACGCGGTGCTCGACGTCCTGCGCGCGGCCGAGGCCCGCGGCGCCTGGATCGTGAGCGTGTGCACGGGCGCCTTCACCCTCGCCCACGCCGGGCTGCTCGACGATCGCCGGTGCACGACGCACTGGAAGCACACCGACCAACTGGCCCGGCTGTTTCCCGCAGCGGTCGTCGAACCGGACGTGCTGTACGTCGAGGACCGCCGCGTGATCACCAGCGCCGGCACCGCCGCCGGCATCGACGCGTGCCTGCACCTGGTGCGGCTGGAGGACGGCACGCGCGTCGCGAACGCGATCGCCCGGCGCATGGTGGTGCCGCCGCACCGCGAGGGCGGTCAGTCGCAGTACATCGCCCGCCCGCTCCCCGAGCCGTCGACCCATCCGATGCGCGCGTCGCTCACGTGGATGGAGCAACGCCTCGCGACCGACCTGACGGTGGATCAGATGGCTGAGCACGCGCACATGTCGGCACGTAGCTTCGCTCGCCGGTTCCAACAGGAGACCGGCACGACGCCCTACGAGTGGCTCACCACCCAGCGGGTTCTGCTCGCGCGGGAGCTCCTGGAGGAGACCGACCTGCCGGTGGACGTGGTCGCGGAGCGCTCGGGGTTCGGCAGCGCGGCCACCCTGCGGCACCACTTCCTGCGCCGTCGCGGCACGACGCCGCAGAACTACCGCAGGACCTTCTGCCCCACGCCGGCCACCGCATGAGGCCGCCAAAGGGCACTCCGGCCGAAACGCCACCCGAAGCGCCACCCGAATCACCGCTCGAACCGCCACTCGAACCACCGACCGAACCACCGGCCCAATCACCGCACCCGTCACCGCCCGAGTCGCCCCGCCCCCCTCGGCCCGCCCCGACCATCCGCACCGCGCGCCCCGACGACCATCGGGCGATCGTCTCCGTGCTCGACGCGTGGTGGGGCCGACCTATGACCGCGATGGTGCCCCGCCTGTTCCTGGACCACTTCCACCCGACCAGCCTGATCGCCGAGGACGCCGAGGACGCCGACGGGCTCGGCGGATTCCTGATCGGATTCATGTCACCCGCGTATCCCGACGAGGCGTACATCCACTTCGTGGGCGTACGGCCCGACCTGCGGCGCGGCGGGCTCGCGCGGGAGCTGTACGAGCGCTTCTTCGAACTGGCCCGAGCACACGGGCGGGTACGGGTGCGCGCGATCACCGGTCCCGCGAACACCGCCTCGATCCGATACCACACGGCGATGGGCTTCACCGTGCGCGGCCCCGTACCGGACCGGGACGGCCCGGGGCAGGACCGAATGGAGTTCGAACGCTCTCTCGATGTCGGTGGGGCCGCCTAAGCTGCGTGCCTCGACGGCCCGGTCCGACGATCTCTTGCCCCTGTACGGACCGGGCTGTCGTCACGCAACCCGAAGCACGACCCCACGCGGCCGTCTCACGACCCGAACCGCGCCCCATGCCGCCGTCTCACGACCCGAACCGCAACCGCAACCGCACGCCGCCGTCTCGCGACCCGAACCGCACCCCATTCCGCTGCCCGCTCGACCCCGCGCCACGGCACGGCACGCAAACCGAACTCCCGTCACGCGAACGGAAGTCCCGTCGGCATCCCGAACCGGCAACCCGAACTCGCGTCACCCACCCCGAGCCCCGCCTCGCGACCCCGATGCCCGTCCCCCGACTCCGGCCGTCCCCCGTCACGTGATCCGAGCCGCAGCCCGCAGGGCGCGCATGATCTTGAACCGGTTCGGCCCGAGCACCATCATCGGGTGCGCGTGCAGCGCGTGTATGGCGTTGCGTTCCGCCTTCACGGCCGCCGACCACTGCCGGGTCAGTTCGGCGTCGAGCCGCCCGGGGTTCTCACGTGCGAACGCCCTGACGGCGTCGGCCGCGTGATCACGGTCTCGCTGAAGGGCAATCAGCTCAGCCGGGATTTCCGCCGTTTCATACATGCGGATCATCGTAGGTCGCACAATGCCGGCGACCTAGGACATGCGTGCGTCACACGTGCCGTGAATCCGCGTCCTCGGTTTCCGCGCGGGTCGATTCCTCCGGTGCGCGTTCGCCGCGCCCCGCCGCGCAATAGCCCGCGACCGCGATCCCCAGCGCCGCCGCCCCCAGCAGGATGAACCGGTAGTCGACCACCGCCAACAGGCCCGCCACGCCCAGGATCGCGACCGCCGTGGGGGCGAACATGATCGTCGCCGCCGTCGCCGACACCCGCCCGATCAGCCGCGCGGGCGTCTCCCGCTGGAGGGTCGTCAGGGCCGCGATGTGCACCGCCGGCAGCCCGAACCCCACCAGTACGCCTCCGGCCAGCACCATGGGCAGCCACGTGAGCGCCCGCAGCCCCACCCCCACCGCGAACAGCACGAGGCCCAGCACCGCGAACCCGCGGTTGCCGAGCCGGCGGATCACCGTGCCCGCGAGCAGCCCGACCACGATCGAACCCACGCCCTGCGCCGCGTACAACACGCCGACGAACGCGGGCGAACGCCCGAGCCCGTGGTCCACCACGGCGTAGATCGCGCCGCCGCTGACCCCCGAGACGAGCATCGCGAGCCCGCCGGAGACCACGAGCCGGCGCAGCGGCCGGTGCGCCCACAGGTAGCGCGCGCCCTCGGCCGTGTGCCGCAGCCATCCCGCGGCGGCCGGCGCCGCCGGCGTCTGCTCGAAGCGCATCAGCGCGAACACCCCGGCCGCGAGCACGAACGTGGCCGCGTCGAGCAGCGCGACCGCGTGCCCGCCGGCCCAGGCGAACAATCCGGCCCCCGCGAGCGGCGCGAGCAGCTTCATGCCCTCCGCCGCGCTCAGCCGCATTCCGTTGAGGTCGCCCAGGAGCGCCGGCGCGACACCGGCGGTGAGCGCGGTCGACTCGGCCGCGTCCAAGGACACGAAGCCGACGCCGTAGACCAGCATGACCGTGAACAGGATCCAGATCTGTGCCGACGAGTGCACCGCGAGGGTCGCGGTGAGGACGACCGCGAGCACGAGATTGATCCCGACGAGCACGCGTCGCACCGGCAGTCGGTCCACGACCGATCCGAGCAGTGGTCCGATCAGCGTCGGGGCGAATACGCCGAGCCCCATCAGGGCGGCCACGCTGTCCGATCCGGTGAGCGATTTGGCCCAAACTCCCGCGACGAGCGCCATCGCGCTGCTGCCGAATCCGGACACGAGCACCCCGCCCAGGTACAAGCCCGCGTTGCGGTCCCGAAGGACCTTCACCCCACCCCACGCCACGCCGTCACCACGCCCCTCGTTGTCTAAGTCGACTGTGTACTTGCTGTACTAGCAGCCATGAGCAGCGCAGTCACCCAGTTCACGCAAGAAGTTGAGCCGACCCGACTCAAGTCCGACCTGTTCGAGGGGAAAAGCCCTGATCCGGGCGCCCCTCGCGTCTTCGGCGGGTGGCTGGTCGCCCAGGCCCTGGCCGCCGCGGGAGCGACCGTCGACGCCGACCGGTTGCCGCATTCCCTGCACACGTCGTTCCTGCGGCCGGCCGAGCCGACGCTGCCGTTGACCTACGACGTCACCCGCACGTTGCAGGGCCGGACGCTGAGCCACCGTCAGGTCGACGTGGTCCAGGCGGGCAAGCTCGTCGTGCACCTGGTCGCGTCCTTTCGGGTGGCGCGGCCCGAGACCGTGTTCGGGCACGGGCCGGGCGCACCGGACGTGCCCGCGCCCGAGACCCTGCCCACGCTGGAGCAGCGGCTCGCGGGTCTGACCAGGCCACTGACGCGTCCTCAACTGGTGCGCCGCAACCCGGTCGACATCCGCTACGTCGAGCCCCCGACGTGGGCCGACGAGACGTCGGCCGCGCGCCCGCCGCACAACGCGCTGTGGTGTCGCGCCGACGGCGAACTCCCGGACCGTCCCCTGCTGCACGCGTGCGCGATCGCGTACGCGACCGACCTGACCATCCTGGACACTCTGGTCCTGCCGCACGCCTCGGCGCTGGGCCGGCGGTGGATCCCGCGGTCGAGCCTGGATCACGGGATCCGCTTCCACCGCCCGTTTCGCGCGGACCGCTGGTGGCTGTACGAGCAGGAAGGCACGACCATGCACGGCGGGCACGGAACGGTGCACGGCCGGCTCTTCGACGAGTCGGGCAGCCTGTTTGCGACGGTGAGTCAGGAGGCACTGTTCGGCGAACCGATCGAACACCGGTGATCGGGTAGCCGCTCGCCGGGGGCATCGACATCGCGACCAGCCGGAGGAGTTCACATGTTGCACGTCGGCAAGGTGACCCTGAACGTCAGCGACCAGGACGCAGCCAAGCAGTTCTGGACCGAGAAGATGGGCTTCGAGGAGGTCATGGACGCCCCGATGGGCGAGGCGGGCAGCCCACGCTGGATCGAGGTCCGCGCCCCGGGTGACGGCATCACGCTTGTGCTGTTCAGTACGCACTTCGACATGGAAAAGGTCGGCGCCCTGAACAACGTGCTGTTCACGTGCGCCGACATCCGCGCGACCTACGAGGAACTGCTCGCCAAGGGCATCGAGTTCCCGGACAAACCCGCAGCGCAGGAATGGGGGTGGTGGGCGACCTTCCGCGACAACGAGGGAAACTTCTACGGCTTGACCCAAAACGGCCGCTGAGCCCGTTCCCCCGGTGCCGGAACCCCGTCGAACACCGTCACAATGCCCGGCATGACCGCGCGGATCGACGGCGCGGAAGCGACCTGGTTCCTGGACGAGGACGCCATCGTGATCCGGTACAGCCGCGGCCGGCGCGTCCCGCAGCTGTTCGACGTGCCGGGCGAGGTCAGTGTCCCGCACACGGTTTCGGCTCGGGTTACGGCCTGACCCACGAGTCGTTGCCGTTCGCCGCGACGCTTGCGGCGGCCATCGCGCGCCGCGACGCGGTCGAGACCCTGTGATCTTTGACCCTTGGGCCGTCCCAGGGCCCGGTGCCCCTCGATTCCTGTGCACCGTTGGGATATCCAAGGTTGCCATGGCGGACAAGCTGCTCCTCGACTACGACGGCCCGATCGCGACGATCACCAACAACAACCCGGAAAAGCACAACGCGTTCGACGACGACATGGATCGACTCCTGTGGGAGATCCTCGCCGAACTGCGCGGGCGGTCCGAGATTCGGGCGGTGATCTGGCGCGCCGAGGGCCCGTCCTTCTCCTCCGGCCGCGACGTGTCCTCGATCGGCGGCCACAAGGTCGAATTGACACACCATCAGCTCATGACGCGCGGCCATCGCGGCGTCCAGCAGTTGTTCGAGTTGGACGCGCCGGTGCTGGTGGCGTGCAAGGGCTGGTCGATCGGCGCGTCGTTCCAGCGCGCGCTGCTGTGCGACATCCGGATCGCGGCCGAGGGCGCGCGGTTCATGCTGCCCGAGACCACACACGGGGTCATCCCGGACACGGGCGGGGTGGGCCGGTTGTTCCAGATCTGCGGACACGGCGTCGCCTCCGACCTCGTGCTGACCGGGCGGGCGATGGACGCCGCCGAGGCGTACGCGCACGGCGTCGTCTCGCGCGTGGTGCCGGCGGAGCAATTGGACGAGACCGTGCGCGCGATGGCCGAGAAGATCGCCGCGGCGCCCGCGGTGACCATCAAGATGGCCCGCCGCGTGATCGGGCACCTGGCCGAACCGCAGGTACGCACCTCGATGGCCGAGGAACTGATCGCGCAGACCTTCGTCAACAAGTCGGACGACTACGCCGAGTTCCGCGCCGCGCGCGCGGAAGAGCGGCCGGCCCACTACACCGGGAGCTGAACCCGTGACCGAAGAAACCCAAGCGCCCACACCCGACGACGCGGTCATCGGTCTGCCCGAGCCCCCCGCGCTCGGCGCGAGCGCCCTGCCGGCCGGCACCTACGCGGGCACCACGGTGTTCGTCACCGGCGGCGGCACCGGCCTGGGCAAGGCGATCGCGACCGAGTTCGGCCGACTCGGCGCCGATCTGGTGATCGCGAGCCGCAAGGAGGACCACCTCAAGGCGGCCCGCGAAGCCCTGGAGGAGACCGGCGCACGCGTGCGCACGGTCGCGTGCGACATCCGCGAGCCCGAGCAGATCGCGGCGGCGTTCGACGCCGCCGAGGAGGCGTTCGGCCTGCCGGGCGTGCTGATCAACAACGCGGCGGCCAACTTCCCCGTCCCCGCCGAGGACATGTCGCCCAACGCGTGGCGTACCGTCGTGGACATCACCCTCAACGGCACGTACTTTTGCGCGCGCGAGTTCGCCCGCCGCCACCTCGCGGCCGGCGCCCCGGGCTCGATCGTCAACATCGGCGCGTCCTACGCGTGGACCGGCGGACCCGGCTTCGCGCACAGCGCCGCGGCCAAGGCTGGCGTCAAGAACATGGTCGAGACCCTGGC
Source organism: Streptomyces sp. SID3343 (assembly GCF_009865215.1). Lineage (GTDB taxonomy): Bacteria > Actinomycetota > Actinomycetes > Streptomycetales > Streptomycetaceae > Embleya. The sequence continues at coordinate 17,681 of NZ_WWJX01000182.1, forward strand.
CGTCGAGTGGGGGCCGTACGGAATCCAGATCAACGGCCTGGTCCCGGGCCTGTTCCCGCACGAGGACATGACCGCCGACATCAAGGGCAACCTGGCCGGCACCCACGACAAGGACCCGTGCCAACCGGCCATGCGGGTCGGCCGGCTGCGCGAACTGGGCTGGGCCGCGACCTTCCTCGCGTCGCCGTACGCCCGCTTCGTCTCCGGCCACACCATGGTCGTCGACGGCGCCAACTGGCAACGCCGCGGCCTGGTCAACCCACCCGTGGTGACGGTCCGCCGGCAGATGGGCAAGGAACCGTTCGAAATGCCGTAGGCCGGCGGCGGGCACCGGCGGATACCACCCGAAGCCACGCCACTCTCACCCTGCGGGAGAAACCGGCGACAAAGCTTCACAAATCCGGCACATCTGCTCGAAAAAATGGACAATACGAAGGTCGGGTCGGCCGCGAACTCCTGGTGGGGCCGACCCGACGTTCACGTCCGTTTTGGTCGCCGCCCAGTGTCCGGAGCCCCGTATGCCCGATCGGCGTCTGCCCTTTCGCCCCCGCAGACACGAGCCGCCGGAGCCCCCCGAGCGCTCGATGGACCCACGCGCGAGCGACGCCCCCGACACCGCGCCCGAGGAACGCAGCCTGATCGACGCCGCGATCTACGTCGACGGCCGGCGCATCGCCTCCCCCATCACGCTCGCCGACACCTACCGCGAGTTGCACGATCACCCCGGCGCGATGGCCTGGATCGGCCTGTATCGCCCCACGGAGAGCCAACTCCATTCGGCCGCGCAGGAGTTCGACTTGCACGACCTGGCGATCGAAGACGCGATCGTGGCCCACCAGCGCCCCAAGCTCGAACGCTACGGCGAGACGCTGTTCGTGGTGTTGCGCGCGGCCCGCTACCTCGACGACGTGGAGGAGGTCGACTTCGGCGAGTTGCACGTGTTCCTGGGCCGCAACTTCGTGGTGACCGTACGCCACGCGGAGTCCCCCGACCTGTCCGCCGTACGCCGGTGGGCGGAAGATCGCCCCGAACTCCTGCGCCAGGGTCCCGAGGCGGTTCTGTACGCGATCCTGGACAGCGTCGTGGACGACTACGCACCGGTCGTCGGTGGGCTCCAGAACGACATCGACGAGATCGAGGCAGAGGTCTTCCTCGGCGATCCCAACGTGTCCCGGCGCATCTACGAACTCTCCCGCGAGGTGATCGAGTTCCAGCGCGCGACCAGCCCACTCCTGCACATGCTCGTGAACCTGACGTCGGGCTTCGACAAGTACGGCGTGGACGAGGAACTGCGCCGCTACCTGCGCGACGTCGAGGACCACGCGACGATCGCGGTCGAACGCGTCGGGGGCTTCAGGCAAATGCTCCAGGGGATCATGACGGTGAACGCGACCGTGGTCACCCAGGCCCAGAACGAGGAAATGAAGCAGCTCACGGCGGCGAGCAACGCGCAAAACGAGGAGGTCAAGAAGATCTCCGCGTGGGCGGCGATCCTGTTCGCGCCGACGCTGATCGGCACCGTGTACGGGATGAACTTCGACGACATGCCCGAGCTGCACTGGGCCTTCGGCTATCCGTTCGCGGTAGGACTGATGGGCATGGTCTGCGTCGTGCTGTACGTGATCTTCAAACGGCGCAACTGGCTCTGACGAAAACGGCGCGACCGGCTCCCAAGAGCGCGCCGGTGCGCGTTTCCGGGCCGATCGGGAAGGGCGCGCCGAGTGCGCGTTCTCCGGCCGATCGGGTAGAGCATGCCGAGTGAGCGTTTCCCGCCGATCGCGCACCTGACTCACGGGCCGGACACGAAGGCCGGAGTCGTGTTGGTCGGCACGACGATCGAAGGAGTTCCATCATGGCGAACATCTTTTTGGTCCCCGGCTACTGGCTCGGCGCGTGGGCATGGGACCTCGTGGCCGACCGGCTGCGCGCCGCCGGGCACGAGGTCACCGCCGTGACCCTGCTCGGCCTCGAGGCCGACCGCACCGACGTCGCGGGCATCGACCTCGCCGCGCAGACCCGGGGCCTGGTCGAGTCGATCACCTCGCGAGGCCTCACCGACGTGGTCCTGGTCGGGCACTCGGGCGGCGCGTTCGCGGCGTACGAGACGCTCGACCGGATTCCCGACCGGATCGCCCGGATCGTCTACGTGGACAGCGGCCCGGTCCCCGTCGGGACGGCCCAGCTCGACGTGGTCGACCCCGCCGAGCGGGCCAGGGTCGAGGCGGAGGTCGCCGAGCGCGGCGACGGCCGCTACACCTACGCGTACGACCCGACGCACGACCCCGAAGCGCTCGCCGGTCTCTCCGACGCCGACCTCGCGACGCTGCGCGCCCGGTCGGTTCCGCAGCCGTACGCGGTCGCCGCCAGTGCGCTCGACGTGCGTGACCCGGATCGGCTGAAGGTACCGGCCGACCTGATCACCTGCACGTTCTCGATCGAACAGGTGGACGCCATGATCAGCGCCGGACATCCGTTCTTCGCCGAGTTCGTCGGGGCCGAGTCCTTCCACACGCACGCGCTGCCCACCGGCCACTGGCCGATGTTCTCGCGACCGGCGGATCTCGCCGCGCTGATCGGCGACATCGCCGGGTGAGCGGTGCCTGCCGTGGCACGGGGGTGGGCCCAGGCCCACCCCCGTGTGGGGTGCCCACCCAGTGACCTGCACACTCGTGGGCCGACACACTGGTGAAACCACCACACGGCACATTCTCGGGAGGAACCCCATGAGCACGCTCACCCCGGAGAGATCCGAGCCACCGGCGAGCGGTTTCGGGGTCGGCCGGTCTCTGCGCTCGGCCTGGCGCGGCTTTTTGATGATCTTCCTCTCCGTCCCGACCCTCAGCTTGTTCGTACTGTGCGTCGTCTTCGCGGTGTTGGTGCCGCTCGGCCTGGGTGTCCTGCTCCTCCCGCCGTTCGTGCTGCTGCTCCGGGCCACCGCCAACCTGTGCCGCAAGGTCACCCGGAGTCTGTCCGGCGTCGAGATCGTCGAGCCGTATCGCAAGCTGCCGTCGGGCAAGGGCGTCACGGCGATGTGGCGGCGCACCCGGCAGATGCTCGCCGAGGGAGCGACCTGGCGCGACCTGTTGTGGGCACTCGTCTATCTGCCCTCCAGCATCCTGCTCGCCGGCCTCCCGGCGCTGCTGATCGTCAACGGTCTGCACGGCGTGCTGATGCCGTTCCTGTGGGAAGTCGCCTACAGCAACGTCGACCCGCAGTGGTACACCTTCATCAAGGTCGACAGCAGCCAACGCGCCGGCCTGGCATGCGTGTGGGGCCTCGTCCAGGTCGTCGCCGGTGTCCTGGTCACCCCGGCCTTCATGCGGGCCCACGGTGCCTGGACCAACTCGCTGCTCGCGCCCACCAAGGAAGCCGAGTTGGCCCTGCGCGTCCAGCACTTGACCGAGAGCCGCACCGGCGCCGTGGACGCCTCCGCGGCCGAACTGCGCCGGATCGAGCGCGACCTGCACGACGGTGCGCAGGCCCGCCTGGTCGCGATGGGCATGAACCTGGGCGCGGCGGAGGCGATGTTGACCTCCGACCCGGAGGCTGCCAGGGCACTGCTCGCCGAGACCCGCGCGGCCTCCGCCAAGGCCCTGCACGAACTACGCGACCTGGTGCGTGGCATCCACCCGCCGGTACTGTCCGACCGCGGCCTGGGCGACGCGGTGCGCGCGGTGGCCCTGGAGAGCCCGCTCGACGTCAACGTGCACGTGGACCTGCCCGCCCGGCCGGAGCTTCCGCTGGAGTCCGCGGCCTACTTCGCGGTCACCGAGATGCTCACCAACGCGGCCAAGCACTCGGGTGGCCGACACGTGGACATCGACCTGTCCTACGTCGACGGCAAGCTGCGGATCACCGTCGTCGACGACGGTGTGGGTGGTGCGGACCTGATGAAGGGCACCGGTCTGCGCGGGATCGAACGCCGACTCGATACCTTCGACGGAACGCTCGCGCTCGACTCCCCCGTGGGCGGCCCGACGACCGTGCTCATGGAACTGCCGTGCGACTTGTCCTCGGACAAGGCCGCGCGACACCCCTACATGCACGAAAACGAATAGACGACTCGACAGACGGAGCGGCCCCGGCCCCCTTCCCGGGAGCCGGGGCCACTGCGTTCGGCGACCGCGGCGCGCGGTACGCGTCGGACCCGACAGCCGCAACCCGGGGGCGTGGCCCTTTCGGATCCTTCGTGCCGCCTGGGTCAGTGTTCGACGTCGGAGGCTGCGATGTTCGCGCCTCGCAGCATGAACCAGGCCGCCACGGCGGCGGCGAGCAGGACGACCGCGCCGGCGCCCGCGGCGATGCGCAGGCCCTCCAGGAAGGCATCGTTCGCCGATCGGGTCAGGTCGGCCGCGGCCTGGCCGGAGGTGGCCCGGGCCGCTTCCACCGCGCCCGCGAGGGATTCGCGGGCTCCGTCGGCGGTCGTGTTCGACACTTCCGCCGGCACCGTCACGGCGCTGCGGTACACGCCCGTGATGACCGAACCCAGGAGCGCGATGCCCAGGGCCGCGCCCAACTCGTACGCGGTCTCGGACACCGCCGACGCCGAGCCCGCGTTCTCCTTCGGCGCGCTGCCCAGGATCAGGTCCGCCGTCACGGTGAACGAGAAGCCCGCGCCGACGCCGATCAGGAGCAGTGCTCCGCCCAGGTACAGGTAGGGCGTGTCCTGGGACAGCACCGTCAGCGCGCCCAGCGCGAGCCCGATCGAGGTCAGCCCGCCGGTGACCACCACCCGCGGGCTCAGTCGGCGCGCGGCCACGCCGGCGAGCAGGCCCGACACGATCGCGCCGGCCGTGGCCGGCATTTCCGCGAGGCCGGCCTGCAACGGGCTCTTGGACTGCACGAGTTGGAGGAACTGGGACAGGAAGAACAGCGCGCCCGACAGGCCGAGCACGGTCAGCAGGTCGGCCAGTACCGAGCCCGAGAACGCGCGGTTGCGAAACAGCCGCATGTCCAACAGCGGTACCGGCAAAGACAGTTGGCGGCGGCCGAACCACACCAGCGCACCCACGCCGACCACTGCGGCGAGCGGGATCTGCCAGTGCATGACGCCGTGTGCGGCGGCCTCCTTGACCGCGTACACGGTCGCGATCATGCCGACGAGCGACAGCGCGGCGCTGAAGATGTCGAACGGGCCCGGGTCCGGGTTCTTCGATTCCGGCAGCAGCTTGATGCCGACCGCGATCAGTACGGCCATCACCGGCAGGTTGATCAGGAAGACCGAGCCCCACCAGAAGTGTTCGAGCAGGAATCCGCCGACGACCGGGCCGAACGCGGCGCCCGCCATCGACATCGCACCCCACACGCCGATCGCGAAACTGCGTTCGCGCGCGTCGGGGAAGATGTTGCGCACGAGCGCGAGCGTGGACGGCATCAGCGTCGCGCCCGCGACACCCATCGCGACCCGGGCGGCGATCAGCGCCTCGGCGCTGGGCGCGTAGGCGGCGACCACCGAGAGCGCGCCGAACGCGGCCGAGCCCCACAGCAGCAGCTTTTTGCGGCCGATGCGGTCGCCGACCGAACCGGCGGTGACGAGCAGGCCGGCGATGACGAACGAGTACACGTCGCCGATCCACAGCAGCTGTGTGCCGGTCGGTTCGAGGTCCTCGCTGAGGAAGGGGATCGCCAGGCCGAGCACCGTGGCGTCGATGGCGACCAAGAGCACCGACAGGGTCAGCACACCGAGGGCGATCCAGCGGCCCGGCGCGCCCTTGGCGGAGCTGCCGGTGCCGGTATGAACGGGGGTTGAAGACGTACTACGGGCCATGATCAGGATTCCAGGTACTGGGATTGGATCAGCGATGAGGGCGGCGCGTCGCGCCGCCCAGAAGAAGTTCGGCCACCGACCGGGCCGAATCGCGACGAGCGAGCCGACCTTCGTGGACTGCCCACCCGGCGGCGGCGACGAACGAGAACAGCGCCTCGGAGACCCATTGCGCGGTGAGGTCCACCCGCATGGAGCCGTTCTCCTGCCCGCGACGCACCAGGGCGGACACCCGCTCGTCCATGAGCGTCCAGGCCGCGTCCAACTCGGGGTCGCCGGTCAGCGAGCTCTCGCCGTACAAGAAGGCGAGGTATTCGGCGCACGGCATCACGTGGTCCACCAGGCGGCGCAGCACGGCCGGGACGTCGGCGGTGTCGTCGTCGACGTCGGCGGCGTCTATGGCGCGTGAGATCTGCGCGGTGGCCTCGCCGCCCAGCGCCGTGATCAGCGCGGGTCGACCGGGGAACATCCGGTGCAGGGTGGCCCGGCTGATGCCGGCGGCCCTGGCGATCTCGTCCATGGACGAGGCGGGTCGCCGAAGCAGCAGGGTCACGGCGGACCGCAGCACGGGCTCATGGTCGGTGGGCATGAACCGACTCTAACTCGGATGAGACATGTTTGTCTCATGCTTTACGGAAAAGGCTCATGCGGGACACGGCATGGGCCGCTCAGGAGACCCGCCCGGACGGGCGACAGCCACCCTCGGGCGCCCTTCGGTCGCACCGGGTCGCCCGGATGTCACGCCTGGTACGGCGCTCCCGACCGCGCGTTCGCGTATCCGCGCGGGTTCAGGTCGGGCCGGGGTTCCTGCCACGTCAACACCGCGCCGCCGGTGCCCGCCATGAGCGTCGAGCCCGGGAACACCCGCAGTCGCCACGGCGCGAGCCGCATCACCGCGAAGTCCGGCGACATCGGCTCCTCCCAGCCGGGGACGCCGATCGAGGCCGGGTCGTAGCCCAGCGGTTCGGGCGAGTTTCGGAACAGGTTCCACACCCGCTCGCGGATCTCCTCGTCGAAGAGCAGATCCGCGCGGCACTCGGCGGCGCACGTGTCGTGGGTGGGGGTCCAGTAGTTGCACGACACGAACGGGTTGCGCGCTATGTGCGCGCGCTTGGTCGCGGTCGGCACGGTGGCCACCCAGCCGGTCAGGGTGCCGTTCTCCCACACCCAGTAGGGGTGCAGGATCCGGGTACGGGGTCGGCCAGCGCGGTCCACGGTCGCGATCGAGGCCCACACGATGGAGTGCGCCATGGCGACGAAGGCGGGAGCGGCGGTGTCCAGGTCGGTCATGGCGGCGACCTCTCTCACGTCGTGTCGGGCCCGTGCGACCCATACTGTCGTGAACCCGCGCTCGCCTAAAGGCCCATCGGGAAGTCGTACGAGGTCGGTGGCGTGATCCGCAGCCTGTCGTCCTGGAACATCACCGAGATCTGGTCGTGCGCGCGCAGCTCGATCCGGGCCGGATCTCCCTTGATCCACTCGCCGTTCACGTAGGTACGGAACGAGTGCCCCGCGTCGGGGGACAGTCCGCCGAGGTGGCTCTCGTCGAAGCGGACGTTCCACATCGCGAACAACTGCCCCAGAACGAAACGGGCGTTCGCGTCGTGACTCTCGACATGCAGCACACCGCTGTTGTCGTGGGTGTGCACGTCGGCCATCAGGCCGGTCCGTCGGTCGATGCCCAGGTTCGGCGCGACCTCGACCCGGTCGGGGCCGACGAGGATGTCGAGATGGACGTGGAAGTGCTGCTCGGCGCCCTCCATCGTGTCCAGGGTCAAACCGGCGTCGGCGGCCCGCCGCGCGGTGTCGACGGGTACGGGCCACGGCGGGAGGCCGACACCGGAGGCCGCGACCGGGCGCGGCAGCGGGGAATCGGCGTTCGCGACGACCGGTGCACCGGCGGCGAGCGCACCGACGGTCAGGAGCGCGACGGCGACACCGATGCCGCTGCGAATATGACGGTTCATCAGGCAGCTCTCCCGAGAAGACGGCGAAGTCCCCAACCTGTCCGCTCGGATGCTCCCGATGAAAGCCGAACGGGCCCCCGAGGCACGGACTTCACCCATACGGACGACACCCGCGGCGCGGCGCGCGCCAGGACTGAGTTCCGCTTCGCCGGGCAGACGCCCGGCAGACGGTGGACCACCCGCCCACGGGTGTCCGAAGTCCTGCCGAGGGGGTCGGATCAGTGACACGTACGAGCCGCAGACAGCGGCGAATCGAGCTCGAACGCCCGTGGTTCACCAAGCAGCGCTGGATTCTCGTCCTGCTGGTGGTGCTGCCACCGATCGGTGTCGTGCTGATGTGGGCGGTGACCCGATGGACACCGATGACGAAACTCGTGCTCACCGTCGTGGCGGCGCTCTGGTGCGCGGCCCTGGTCGTCGGGTTGAGTACGAACCTGGAGACGCACGACAACAGCCCCGACCCCGTGGCGCCGATCGTCGACGACGGACGAGGGCCGCAGTCGTCTCCGTGACCCGTTCCCGCCCGCGATCCGCACCGATCCCACCAATGGAGTGACGACCCGATGCCCTCGCGCGACACCTCGCCCGGCACGCCGCCCCCGCACATCACGCCGTTGCTCGTCGACATCCCCGAGGCGGACCTCGTCGACCTGCGGGAGCGCCTCGCGCGCACCCGTTGGCCCGACGCCGAACCGGTGACCGACTGGTCGCAGGGCATACCGCTCGCCTATACCCGCGAGTTGGCCGAGTACTGGCGGACCACGTACGACTGGCGCAAGACCGAGGCCAGGCTCAACGCGTACGACCACTTCAAGGCACGCATCGACGGCCTGGGCATCCACTTCATGCACGTGCGCTCGCGGCACGAGGACGCGACGCCGCTGATCCTGACCCACGGTTGGCCCGGCTCGATCATCGAATTCCTCGACGTGATCGGGCCGTTGACCGACCCCACCGCGCACGGCGGCGACGCGACCGACGCGTTCCACCTCGTGGTGCCCTCGTTGCCCGGCTACGGCTTCGGCGACCGGCCCACCGAGACGGGGTGGGGCATCGACCGCATCGCCCGCGCGTGGGCCACGCTGATGGCCGATCTGGGCTACGACCGCTACGGCGCGCAGGGCGGCGACTGGGGAGCGATGATCACCGCGTCGATCGGCCGCCAGGACCCCGATCACCTCGTGGGCATCCACCTGAACATGCCGGTCGCGACACCGGCCCCCGAGACACTGAAGGACCAGGACCTCACGGCCGGTGAACGGCAGATGCTCGCCGACCTGGCCACGCACCGGGAGTGGGGCACGGGCTACAGCAGGATCCAGTCCACCCGGCCACAGACCCTGGGCTACGGGTTGACCGACTCGCCGGTGGGCCAACTCGCCTGGATCGTCGAGAAGTTCCGCGAGTGGACCGACTGCGACGGCCACCCGGAGAACGTGCTGTCGCGCGATCACCTGCTCGACAACGTGATGCTGTACTGGCTGACCGGCACCGCCGCATCGTCGGCCCGGCTGTACTGGGAGAGCTTTCGCGACCCGGACCGGGCCGAGGTCGGCGCGCCCACCGGCTGCTCGATCTTCCCGCACGACATCGTCCGCACCTCGCGCCGCTGGGCCGAGGGCCGGTTCACCGACCTGCGGTACTGGAACGAACTCGAACGCGGCGGCCACTTCGCCGCGTTCGAGGTGCCGCAGGTGTTCGTCGAGGAGGTCAGGCGGTTCTTCCGGCTGGTCCGCTGACCCGGCGGCGCCCGAGGACCACACCGACGAGGACGCACTCACGAAATACCCACCCGCGAGACTCCGGAGAACTGCGGACGCGAGAACCCCGCCTCGACGACGGGTCGAGACGGGGTCCTCGTGCGCTTCGGTGCGCCGTGGCGCGTCCTGGTGGGTGACTACGCGGCCCGCGCCCCCAGGACGCTGCCCAGGAGGTCGTCCAGGCCCACCAGCCCCAGCAGCGTGCCGTCGGCGGCCCGGACCAGGGCCAGCGACGCACGGCGCTCCTGAAGGGCTGCCACGGCCCGCTGGATGGGCGTGTCGGCGCCGAGCGTGAGCACCGGCGCACACAGCTCGCCGGCGGTGTTGCCCGACGTCCGGGTCCGCGACGTGAGCACCGCGCGCACGTGCACCACACCCGACAGCACACCCTCGGCGTCGCGCACGAGCAACCGGTTGCGACCGTTGCGGCGCGACATCGCGACGATCTCGTCGGGACCGGCCGAGGCCGGTACCGAGTCGATCTCCGCCGTCGGCACCACCAGCCGCGCGAGCGGCTCGGTGTGCGTGCGCAGCGTGCCCGCGAGCACGTCGTGCGAGGAACTGTCGATCAGGCCCAGCCGGCGGGATTCGCCGACCAGGCGCCGCAGCCCCTCGGCGTCCTTGGGGTGGGAGAGCTCGTCCTTGGGGTCGATTCTCGCGAGCCGCAGGATCGCGTTGCTGATCCCGTTCATCGCGAGCAGCAACGGCCGCACCACGCGGGTGTAGCCGCGAAAGGACGGCGCCAACGCGGAGGCGACCTTCTCCGGGCCGGCGATCGCCCACGACTTGGGGGCCATCTCGCCGAGCACCATGTGCAGGATCACCACGACGACCAGGGCGATGGCGAACGCCACCGCGTGCCCGGCCGCGACCGGCATGCCCACCGCGTCGAACAGCGGGTCGAGCATCGCGGCGAACGCCGGCTCGGAGACGATGCCCAGGCCGAGCGAACACATCGTGATGCCCAACTGGGCGCCGGCCAACATCAGCGACAGCTCGCGCACCCCCGCGAGAGCGGAGCGCGCGCCGCGCTTGCGCTCGGCGACCATCGCCTCCAGGCGATGCCTGCGCGCGGCCACCAGGGCGAACTCGGCGGCGACGAAGAACGCGTTGCCGACCAGCAGCGCGATGGTGATCGCGAGCGCGGGCCACAGGCCGAGCGACAGCGAGCCCAGACCGCCGCCGGCGGCCAGGGTGGTGGTCACGCGGTCACCTCCGACGGGCGTGCGGGCGACCGGTCGGCCGCCCACTGGGAGTCCTCGGGAGCCGGCGGCAGCGACGTCAGGACGCGCACCCGCACCAGCGACGGCACGTGCCGCTCGACGGCCAGGACCTCGATCTCGGTGTAGCGGATCGGTTCGTCGTCCTCGTCGGCCGCGCGCCCGGCGCGCACCTCGTCGGGGTCGGGCACCTTGATCCGGTCGCCCACCTCGGGCAGCCGGCCCAGGTGCGCGATGACCAGGCCGCCGAGTGTCTCGTACGGTCCGTCGGGCAGTTCCGCGCCGACGATCCGCTCGGTCTCGTCCACCCGCAGACCCGCGTCCAGCCGCCACCAGCCGTCCTCGGGCTCGGTCTCGACGGGCTCCTCGTGGTCGCTTTCGTCGGCGATCTCGCCGACCAGTTCCTCGGCCACGTCCTCGTACGTCACGATGCCCGCGAGGCCGCCGTGCTCGTCCAGGACCACCGCGAACTCCTCGTGCGCCGCGCGCAGCTGTTCGAGCAGCGAGGCCAACCCCGCGGTGTCGGGCACGAGCAGCGCCGGACGCGCGATCGAGCCCGCCGTGACGTGCGCGGTGTCCTCGGGAGCGACCTCCAGCAGGTCGGCCACCCCCACGACGCCCAGGACGTCGTCCACCCGCTCGCCGACGACCGGGTAGTGCGAGTGGCCGCACCGCGCGACCAGCTCGATCAGCTCGGCCGCGGTGGTTTGCGCGCGCACGCGTACGACATCGGGGCGCGGGACCATCACCTGGTCCACGCTCAGGTCACCGAACGCGATGGCCCGGCGCAGGATCCCGGAAAGATCCGCGTCCAGTTCGCCGTCCCGGCCGGCCTCGTCGACGATGTGCGCGAGCTCCTCGGTGGTGGCGCCGCCGTGCAGTTCCTCGACGGGCTCGATGCCGATCGCTCGCACCAGGCGGTTGGCCAGGGTGTCGAACAGGCGGATCACCGGGCCGAAGATCTTCAGGTACACGAGCGTCGGGCGACTCAACAGGATCGCGACCCGCTCGGGCTCGGCGATGCCCCAGTTCTTGGGGACCAGCTCACCCAGGACCATCTGGATCCCGGTGGCCACGACGAAGCCCAGGATCAGTGAGATCACGGGGACCGCGCCGTCCGGGACTCCGACGCCGTCCAGGACGGGGGAGATCACCGCGGCGAGCGCGGGTTCGGCGATGAAGCCGACCAACAGGGCCGTCACGGTGATGCCCAGCTGGGCACCGGACAGCATGAACGACAGGCGACCCATCACGGTCATCGCGCGGGCCGCGGCCTTGTCACCGGATTCCGCACGGCGACGCAGCAGACTCCGATCGGCCGCGACGTACGCGAACTCCTGCGCGACGAAGAAACCGGTACCGAGGGTGAGGATCACGATCGCGGCTATACCTAGAGCCGCGCCCATCACACCGCCTCCCGGACATCGCGGCTCGAATCGCAGTCGCGGGAGGGACCGGTACTAGGGGGGTCCGTCTCTTGGGCGGACACGCACACTCCTTGTTGCTCAACGGGCATTTCGGGGTCAAACACTTACCGTTGCGAACGTACCATCGTGCGCGGTTGTTCCCCCGGCTCGGGCAAACAAGTGCGCCGTGGGAGTCGAATCCGAACCAGTATCAAAAGATGCTTGGCTTTCGGTGCCGCGACATGACAATCTGTGCGTCCGCGAACACTGAGCGGTGATGAAGCGTTCGGCGGGCGCGATCCGCGCGCCGCGGCGACGGGAGCGTCGCGGCGACGGAGTGGGGGCGGCCGTCGGCTCCGACCGTGATCGACGACAAGTTCATCCGTACGGGGGAGCGACCCACGTCCGTCGGTCCGGAAGATTGGTACCGGGAACCTCGCACCGCCGCAACGACGTTGACAACATCAGACGGGGGCAGCATGTACGTCGGCAGCCCTGAACCGGCCGACGCCGGCTCGCCCGAGGCTCCATCCCAGGGCCTCCCCGCGCGCGAGAAGGAGATCATGCCTCGCACACTCGACGACTACGCCGTGTCGCTGGCCGCCCTGAAGGCGTACGACATCACCGGCGTCCGCCCACGTGACCTACGCCGCTTTCGCGACTTCGGCGAACTGCCGGAAGGCGTCCCCGAAGCCGTCGTGCTCCGGGCCCAGCGCATCGTCGAGGAGGAGCGGGACCGGCTGCTGCGCCTGACCACCGGCGCGTGAGCACCGGCAGAGCCGGGCGCGGGCACCGGCGCCCGAGGCCGCGCGGTTTGCGACCGGCGCCGCCGAGACGACGGCCGGTCCCGTCCGGGCTTCGTCGGCCCCGGCCGGGTGTCACCCGTGGTCGGTGACGTCAGTCGGTGCCGTTGAGATACGCCAGGACCGCCAGCACGCGGCGATTGGTCTCGTCCGACGTGTCGATCGACAACTTCGCGAAGATGTTGGTCGTGTGCTTGCTGACCGCGCCCTCCGACACGAACAGCCGCGCCGAGATGGCCGCGTTCGAACACCCCTCGGCCATCAGTTCGAGCACCTCGCGTTCGCGTGCCGTCAACTGCGCCAACGGCCGGTCGCGCACGTTGCGCGCGAGCAGCTTCGAGATGACCTCCGGGTCCATCGCGGTACCACCCGCCGCGACCCGGCGCACCGCGTCCACGAATTCGTTCGTGTCGAACACGCGGTCCTTGAGCAGATAGCCGACCGCGCCCGTGCCGTCCGCGAGCAACTCCCGCGCGTACAACTGCTCCACATACTGCGACAGCACCAGGATCGGCAGCCCCGGTACGCGCCGACGGGCCTCCAGGGCGGCTTGGAGGCCCTCGTCGGTGAACGTCGGCGGAAGTCGGACGTCGACGACGGCGACGTCCGGCTTGTGTTCCACCAGTGCCTTGAGCAGTTCGGGTCCGTTGTCGACGGCGGCGACGATCTCGAACCCGTGCGCCTGAAGCAGGCGCACCAGGCCGTCTCTCAGCAGGGCGAGATCTTCGGCGAGGACAAGTCGTAGGTTCCCCGCACGTGCATCCGGCTTGTCTTGGATCATGGTGGTGGAAGGCTCCCCCGTGTCGTACGTGCTGACTGCGACAACCTCATCGATCCGTACGCGCGCAAGGACGGATTCCCTGCCGAGGACGATCGACAGCGTGAGCTTTCCACAGACCCTCATGAGGGCCAAGGGCGGCGTTTACCCGGCCACGAGGACGAGCGCGGGACGCGAAGGTCAGAGCTCCTTCGCGAAGCACCGGCTGTTTGCGTACTCCTTGTAGTAGCCGTAACCCTCGATCGGGGTGAAGCCCGACGAGACGTAGAGCGCTATCGCCTCGGGCTGCCTGTCGCCGGTTTCCAGGACCAGGCGCAGCCGTCCCGCAGTGCGCGCGCTCGCCTCGAGGTGCGCGAGCATCACCCGGGCCAGGCCGCGCCCGCGTGCCTGGGGTACCACGTACATCCGCTTGAGTTCGGCGTCCCCGGCGCGCAGGCTCGGTTCGTCGGCGATGTCGGCGGCGTCGCCGCGCACCCGCCATCCGCCACTCGCGACCGGGCCGCCCTCGTCGTCGTAGGCGACGCAGAACAGCCCGTCCGGCGGCAGGAAGTCGGCGGGATCCACGGCCGACTCGTCGGGATCGCCGTAGCGCTCCACATACACCTGCTGCACGTCGGCGACCAGCTTGCGCACGTCGGGGTGGTCGTACCCCAGGGTTTTGATCTCCACGAGAAAACGCTAGCCCGTACGCTCGCGCGGGCCGCCGGCAGGTCCGTCACGATGCCCGCCCCCGGTGGGGATCCACGCACCGGCGACGACGCGTGGCCGCCGAACTACTTGACCTTGTCGGGTATCGGCGGTGGACTGTGCGACACCCGGTGACACGTGTCATCCGTTCCGGCCCGTAGTAAGGAATCGTCGTGCGTACACCGCGCCACACGCTCGTCCAGTTCAGCGATGTCCACGTCGTCCCCGAGGGCGAGTTGCTGCTCGATCGGCTGGACACCCTCGACCAGTTGCGGCAGGCCTTGGCCGCGGTCGAGGCGGCCGAACCGACTCCCACCGCGCTGCTGTTCACCGGGGACCTCGCGGACACCGGCGACATACGGGCGTACCGCCGGCTGCGCACCGCGGTGACCGAGGCGGCGGCGCGGATCGGCGCGCCCGCGCTGTACGGGATGGGCAACCACGACGATCGGTCCGCGTTTCGCGAGGGCCTGCTCGGGGCGGCGCCGTCCACCGACGCGTACGACTTCACCCACGTCGAGAAAGGCGTGCGGGTGATCATGCTGGACAGCACGACACCGGGCAGCCACTCGGGTGACCTGACGGACGATCAGCTCCAGTGGCTCCGCGCCGAGTTGGCCGAGCCCGCGGCGGGCGGCACGGTCCTGGGACTGCACCACCCGCCGATCCCGACGCCGCTCGCGTTCCTGGAACGGCTGTCGCTTCGGGACCCGAGTCGGTTGGGGCGGGTGATCGCCGGCACCGACGTGCGCATCGTGCTGACCGGCCACAACCACCACGCGACGTGCGGCGCACTGGCCGGGATACCGGTGTGGGCGGCCCCCGCCGTCGCCTACCGCGCCGACGTGTTCCCGCCGGCAGGCACGTATCAGGGTGTCACGGGGGTGGGCTACACCCGTGTGGACCTCTACGACGACTGCGCCACGGCGACGTTCGTCCCGGTCGGCCCGATCGAGCCGGTGTACGCGTACGAGCGGGCGAAGGTGGACCGCTACCTGACCGCGCACGAGGGCTGATCGGGCCGCGGCGCCTCAGACCTGCGGCCGGTAGGAGCCGAACGACCACAGGTTGCCCTCGGAGTCGCGCGCGGTGTAGTCGCGGCCGCCGTACTCCTGGTCCGTCGGCCGCATGACCACGGTGGCCCCGGCCGCCTCGGCGCGCGCACAGTGCTCGGTGACCTCCTCGTCGCTGCCGAGGATGCAGTAGGTCGACGCCCCGCCGACCGGCCACTTCAGTTCCTGGCCGCACCCTTCGGGAAGGTTGGAGCCGAGCATCACCATGCCGTTGCCGAAGCTGAGTTCGGCGTGCGCGATGGTGTCGTTGTCCCCCGGCACGATCATCACCGGCTTCAGCCCGAAGGCGTCCTGGAGGAACTTCACCGCGGCCGGCGCGTCGTTGTAGCGCAGCGTCGGGACGATGTCGGAAATCAGGGGCTTGGCGTTCATGGTGCTCTCCTCGGCTGGGCTGTTGGATCCAGCTTCCGGCGAGTGACCCCCGGCCGTATTGGATAAACGGGCACGACACGCGCGGCGCGGTTCAGCCCTCGAAGCCGCCGCCCGACGGCAGCCGGGAGTTCAGGTAGGTCCGGGGGGTGGTGCCCGCCAATGCCTTGAACTCGCGATTGAAGTGCGCCTGGTCGTAGTAGCCGGCCTCGATCGCCAGCTCGGACCACGGGCGCGGCGCCGTGTCCAGGAGGGTGAGCACGTGCCGAAAGCGCAGGATGCGGGCCACCGCCTTGGGGGGCAGGCCGACCTGTTCACGAAAGCGCGTGCCGAGGTGGCGGCGGCTCCACCCCGTCTCGGCCGCCAGTGTGGCGACCTCGACCCGGCCCGCGCCCGCCTCGATCAACTCCCAGCAGCGAGTCACCTCGGGCAGTGGCTCGGGGCCCCGGTCACGGCGGCGCAGCAGCAGTTCGTCCACGTGGGCAAAGCGCGCGGCCCAGTCGGGCGCCGCCACGAGCCGGTCGGTCAACCGGTCCACGTCCCACCCGGGAAGGTCGTCGAGGTGCACCACGTGGTCGGCGATCTCGGTCGCCGGCAAGCCCAGGAGCGTGTACGCGCCGAGCGGGGTCAGGTCGATCTGTACTCCGGACTGGTAGCCGTCGTGCTCGACCATCGCCGGACCGTCGTGCAGGCCGGCCACGAACGACGTGGTGACGTCGGGCGCGTAGGAGGCGTCACGGGGCGAGGACACTCGCATGGGGGCGAATCCGATGATGATCGTCACCGATCCACTGGCCACCTCGCGGCGGCACAGCGGCGCGATCGTGCGCTCGTCGTAGCCGCAGTAGGGCCCGACGAGATCGGCGAGCGCCGGATGCGGCGGCGCGAAGGCCATCTCCCACGACCCGGTCGCGGACGTGTGTCGGGTCACGTGCAGAGTGTCCGTGGGCACCATGCTTTCCAGTCTCACACCGGTCACCGACAAACCGAGAAGGAGCGCTCGATGCGCATCGCGATCGCGACCGACCAGATCAAGGGCTCGGCCCTGTACCTCGCCGACGAGTTGCGCAAGCGTGGTCACGAGCTGACCCTGTTCGGTGCCTTCGATCCCGACCACGTGCCCGAGTTCGACGACGACTGGGCGCCGGTGAACGCGGCCGCCGCCCGCGAGGTGGCGGCGGGGCGGGCCGATCAGGCGATCGTGTGCTGCTGGACCGGTACCGGCGCGTCGATCGCGGCCAACAAGGTCGAGGGGGTCCGCGCGGCGCTGTGCACCGACGCCGAGACGGCGGCGGGCGCGCGCCGCTGGAACCATGCCAACGTGTTGGCGCTCGGGCTGCGGCTGACCTCGGGGCCGGTCCTGATGGAGATCCTGGACGCGTGGTTCGCGACCGCCCCGAGCACGCAGCCGGCGGACGTGCTCAACGTCGAGCACGTCGCGAACATCCGCCTCTGAGCCCACCCGCGCTCGATCCCCGGTTCGACGTCCGTCGCGTCGACACCCGGCGCGTCAACGCCCCTCTCGTCGATGCCCTTGTCGATCCACGCGTTCGAGATAGTCGGGCAGGTCGGCGAAGTGGCCGATCACGTCGATCTCCTCGGGCAGCCGCTTCGGTCGGCCCATCGGCGCGATCAGCACCGCCCGCATGCCGAACACGTGCGGTGCGGTGGCGTCCTTGGCGGGAGTGTTGCCGACGAACAGGATGTCCTCGCGCGCGACGCCGCCACACGCGCGCTCGACCCGGGCGTAGAAGTCGGGGTGCGGCTTGCGCAGGCCGATCGCACAGGACAGCACGATCGCGTCGAAGCACGCCTCGATGCCGGCGGCGGCGAGAGTGCGGCGGCGAACCGACTCGGGGCGTTGCGTGTCGCACGCCAGGACGCACACCAGGTCGCGGGCACGCACGCGGTGCAGCGCCTCGGCCGCGCGGCGGATCACCCGCGAGTCGGGAATCTCGTCGAACACCGCCTCGGTGACCGCGTCCGGGTGGGGGATCCGCGCGCCGCTCAGTGACGCGGCGCGGCGGATCTCCTCGGCGAAGGGGGTGTGGGTGTCGTGCACGCGGTCGGCGGTGCGGGTGATCCGGTGCACGTGGTCGTAGGCGGCGACGAACGCGTCGGGCACATCGGTGCCGGGCATGCGACGCAGCACCGCCAGGACGGTGCGCCCGTCCGGGTTGGGGCCGGGCAGCGCGAGGGTGTCGCCGAAGTCGAGGGCCAGCGCGCGTACGTTCATGATCACGCCGGTCCCCCCGGCCGGGGGCGCCTACACGGCGTCGTGGGCGGTGTGGGTGACGGTCGCCGTGGTGGGTGGTTCCGATCCGGCGGGCTCGCGGAGGTTGCGCGCGAGCAGCCACGCCGCGGCGCACACGACGATCAGCGGGGCGAGCGCCACGCGCAGGCTCGTGGCCTCGGCGAGCGCGCCGATGGCCGGGGTGGCGATGCCGCCGATGCTGACGGCGAGGCCGAGGGTGACCCCACTCGCGGTGCCGACCCGGTTCGGCAGGTAGTCCTGCCCGAGTGTGACGTGCAGTGAGAACGGGACGTACAACGCGATGGCGGCCGCGGCGGCGAAAACGTACAGCGCGGGCCCGGGGACGAAAACGACGCCCGCGGTCGCGGGGACACCCGCCGCGTACGCCGCGCGCAGGGTCCGGATGCGCCCGTGTCGCGCGGCCAGCCGCCCGCCGAGCACGGTGCCGACCGCGCCGCCGGCGAACAGCGTGAACAGCGCGGCGGAACCGGCGGTGTCGCCGCCCCGCAGATGCTGCTCGGCGAAGAGCGCGATGAAGGTACTGAGCCCGACGAACACGATCGAGCGGCACACGATCACCCCCGAGAGCCGCAGGAACAGCGGCCAGTCGTCGGCACCGGTGGGCCCCGCGCCGGCGGCACGCGCGGCGGCCGCGTGTCGAGCCAGGCCGCGGATCACGGACGCGGTGATCAGTACCCCGGCCGCGGCCGGCACGAGCAGCCACGGGGTGGCGTCGAGGCCACCGGCCGACAGGATGGGCGACGCGACCACGGGAGCGAGCGCGAAGCCGATGTTGCCGCCGAGCGAGTACCAGCCCATCGCGATGTGGCTGCCGCGACTGGCCACCCGGGCCAACCGCGCCGACTCGGGGTGGTAGGCGGCGACGCCCATTCCGGACAGCGCGATCGCAAGCCACGTGAACAGGTAGGAGTCGGCGAGCCCGGACAGCGCGATGCCCAGCCCCGCGCCGGTGGTGCTCACCGGGATCAGCCAGGGCATCGTCCAGCGGTCGGTCAGCGCGCCGAACAGCGGCTGCACGATCGAGGAGAGCAGCGTGGCGGCGAGCACGATGCCCGACGCCGCGACGTAGCCGTAGTGGCGCTCGGCCACCAGGAAGGGCACCAGGCACGGCACGGCGCCCTGGTAGAAATCCACCGTCGCGTGCCCGACGGCCATCATCGGGATCGCGCGGCGCTCGGAATGTCGAGATGTGGTCACCCATCGATCTTCGAAGCCCGGACCGCCGGCGAGCTTCCGATAACCTGCCAACCGATGCCGAACTTGAGCCAACCCGCCTCCGGCAAGCACACGATCACCCGATATCTGCCACCGGGCGGCGGGATCGTGGCCCACCGGCACGACCGCCACCAGATCATCCACGCGGGTCGCGGCGTCTTGTCCGTGACCACCGATGCCGGCAGTTGGGTCGCTCCGGCCACCCGCGCACTGTGGATTCCGGCCGGGACGACGCACGAGCACCGCGCGCACGGGCGCACCGTCCTGCACGCGGTGGGCGTGCCGGCCGACACCAATCCGCTGGGCCTGGACCGGCCCGCCGTACTCGCGGTGGGACCGCTCCTGCGCGAGCTGATCATCGCGTACAGCCGACCCGCCGTGGAGAACACCGCCGAGGGCCTGCGGATGCGGGCCGTCCTGCTCGATCAGCTCCGCCACACCCCGGAGCAGTCGCTACACCTGCCCACGCCCCGCGATCCCCGACTCGTCGCGGTGTGCGCAATCTTGCGCACCGACCCGGCCGACCCGCGCACCCTCGCCGAACTCGGCGCGAGCGTCGGCGCGGGCGCCCGCACGCTGACCCGCCTCTTCGGCACCGAACTGCACATGACATTCCCCCAGTGGCGCACCCAACTCCGCCTCCACCACGCCCTGTGCCTGCTCGCCGAGGACGTCCCGGTCACCACGGTCGCCCACCGCTGCGGCTGGGCCTCCGCAAGCGCCTTCATCGATGTTTTTCGGCGGGCGTTCGGGCATACACCGGGAGCCCACCGCGAGACGGGCCGAGTGGGACAGCCTTGAAAAAACGCAGCGCCGGAAGCCCACCGCGAGGTGGGCCGAGCCGCAGGCCCTCGAAGACCCGCGCGTTCAGTTCCGCACGCCGGGCAACCCCGTGACGAAGTCGGCGAAGGCCGACGGGTTGCGGGTCTGGACGAGTACTCGTCCCGGGCCGGTGAAATCGAAGACCAGCCCTTCGCCCGATGTGACCGACGCGATCGTGCGACCGCGCGCGGCCCGGCGCGTGGTGAAGGTGATCGTGGGCGAGTACGCGACGACGTGTCCGGTGTCGACCACCACCTGCTCCCCCGGCTCCAGGTCGAGCACGTCGAGCGCGCCGTAGCAGCCGAGGATCACCTCGCCCGTCCCGGACGCGTGCACCAGGAAGCCGCCCTCCCCGCCGACGAGGTTGCGCAGCCCACCCCACTTGGTGTCGATGCGAACGTCGGCCGAGTTGGCCAACCAGCAGGTCCTGGTCAGCAGGAACTCGGGCACGTCGGGGGTCAGCGTGACATTCGCGATATCACCGGGCAGGGCGGTCGCGACGTCGACCCAACCACCGCTCGCGGGCGCGGTGAACGTGGTCTGGAAGAACGACTCGCCGCCCAGCACACTGCGCTTGAGGCCGCGGATGAGGCCGCCCTCGACCTTGGAGGTGATCTCCACGCCCGCGCTGTGCGCCATCATCGCGCCCGACTCGGCCCGCATGGCCTCCCCCGGATCGAGCACGCAGCGAGCGGCGGCGAACGCGGGACCGTGTCTGACTGTGACTCGCATCGTCCGAACGTGGCACGGGGTTCGCGCGCACGCGAGCACCGACGCCGCCCGGCCCGCGACGATCACCCGGTCGGCGCACAGCTCCAGAAAATGCCCGACCCAGGCCGATTACATACAGTTCTGTCATGAGCAAGATCCACGAGGCCGACCTCGATCGCGTCGCCACATACGCGGCGGAACTCCCCAATGCCTGGCTTTTGTGCCGGGAACTGGGCCACAACTGGGGCCCGCACAGTGCTCGCGTCGTCGACGGTGGGGGTTTCGATCGCGTGCTGCGTTGCCGCCGTTGTCCCACCAGGCGCCACCAGGTGTTGGACGCCTACGGGCGGATCGTCTCCAACAGCTACGACTATCCGGAGGGCTACCAGATGCCCGCCGGGCAGGGGCGCATCACCGGCGACGGCCGCGGCGTGCTGCGGGTGACCAGCATCCGCCACGACATCGAGGCCGCCGACCAGCGGGCCGCGAAACGTCGGACCGCCGCCGCCAAGCCCGCGGCGACCGGCGCCCGGACCGTGCGTCCCGCCCGTCCCGCCCGGGGCAAGCGCTGATGGCCC
>NZ_WWJX01000183.1 GCF_009865215.1 Streptomyces sp. SID3343
GACGGCGCCGCCCTCGCCCAAGCCCTGCACGCCGCGGCCGACGGCATGGCCCACATCGGATCCGCACGCCGCGACGACCGCACCCTCCTGGACGCCATGTACCCCGCCGCCGACGCCTTCGCCGCGAGCTGGAACAGCCTCCACGACCTCGCCCTCGCCGCCCGGGCCGGACTCGACGGCGCCCTCGACGGCGCCGCCGCCACCAGGACGATGACCGCCCGCCGAGGCCGAGCCTCCCGCAATGCCGGCCTGGCCGGCGGCCGAGTCGACGCCGGAGCGGCATCCGTGGCATTGGCTTGGACCACGGCTGTCCCCGGAACGGATCGCGAGTTGTGGAGACACACGGTCGCCGCCCCCGCGGTGTCGAGCCCGTGATGCCTGCCCCCGCCGGGGCGCCCCGTGCACGTCAGGAGGCGGGGGGCCCATAATAGGTCTGACAGGCATGACCACCGATCAAGCCCCCGCGCAGTTACGGAGCGTCGACGAGTGACCGTGAACGGAGCCGACCCGGGGGCCCCCAAGAGGGAGTCACAGGCGAACCGCATCGCCCGCCTCCTGATCGAGGACATCCGCCGAGGCACCTACCCCGTCGGCACCCGAATCCCCAGCGAGCGCCGATTGGCGCAGGATTTCGGCGTATCGCGCCCCGTCATCCGCGAAGCGGTCTCCACCGTCATCGGCCACGGCATCCTCGAAGTACAAATGGGCCGCGGCATGTTCGTCACCGCCCAACCCGCCGACGGCACCCCCGCCGAACGACTCAACCTCCAAGACGTGGTCAACGTCCGCGAGGTGCTGGAAACCGGCGCACTCCGCCTGTCGGCACACCGCGACGAGGGCCGCGACAGCACGAAGCTCGCCGCCATCCTCGACCGGCTCGGCGACGCGGTGGCCGCACGGGCGAGCACCGCCGAACTCGACAGCGCCCTGCACACCGCCATCGTCGAGGCAAGCGGCAGCCCCCTGCTCCTATCCCTGTGGCAGGGCCTACAACAGCAGATCGACGCGACCATCCGCATCTCACCGCACGGCCACACCATGAGCGCCGACATCCTCGCCCTACACCGAACCCTCGCCGACGGCGTCCTCCACGGCCACGTCGACGAGGCCACCATCGCCTGCCGACAACTCCACGACCAGAACCGCGAATTCCTTCGGGAACTGCTTGGGTGAGCCTTCGTCAGGAACTGCTTGGGTGAGCGTCCGTCGGGAACTGCTTCGGTGAGCCTTCGTCGCATACTTCACCGGAGATCCGGATGCGCGGGCTCGGGCATTTCATCGCCCGTGAGGCCCACAGGGCGCCGGCCCGACCGAAAGCGTTCCCACAGCTGCAAGCCGGCGGGTTCTGCTCGGTGCGGGTGGCCGCCCCCACCATCTCTCGCACGGTTGGCGGGCTCGATTCACCACCGATCCCCGACCGATCCGCAGTCGAGGGAGACCGCCGCAAGCCGGCGCGGTTCGCGTCGCGGGACGCCGGTGCCGGGTCGAACGCGCTCGCCTCGACTCGGGACCGGCGTCCGGCGGACGCGCGTCGTCCAGGCCGCCCGGGGAAAGGCCGCGAGGTCGGGCCGATCGGGCCGCAGATCGGCCCGCCAACGGCGTTCGGCCGGTGCCGCGTCCCCGTCGCGACCGGCGCCGGACGATTCGGGCGCGCTGACGTGCGCCACTTGGGTGCCGGAACCCGGTGATCCGATCAGCTCGCCCTCGGCGGCGAGTCGGGTGTACGCGCGGACGATCGTGCCGCCGTGCCACGCCCAGGTCGCCGGCCAGTGTGCGAGAGCCGGGCAAGGCTTGTCCCGGCGGCGAGTCGGCCGGGCCGCGCGGCCTCGCGCAACGCGTCCTCCACCGAGTGCCCGGGGCCGGCGGTACGGGGCACGAGGTCTTCACCCGTTGGTCGCTGCGCAAGCCGGTCGCCCACCTGCGCAAAGTGCACGGCCGGGTGATCAGCATCGGACAGTCCTGCCTCGCCTGCCAACGGCACTGTTCGGTCGTGGCCAGACCCTCCGTTTCGCCCGCCAGGCCGATCGGGAAGGTAACCACCGCGTTGACATGGACCCCGGCGACGTGGTCCGCGTCGCACCTGCCCGGCGCGGGGGCGACCCACGCGCCGGTGTCGTGGCGCTGCACCCCGTAGCGCGCGTACCCCACGCGGGCCATCAGCCGCGCCGGCACCGCGGCCATCCCGGCCACGCCCCTCCCGGGCCCGGCCGGCGGAGTGGAGAACCCGAACCCCGGCAGCGACGGAACGACCGCGTGGAACGCCTCGGACGGGTCGCCGCCGTCGACGCGGATCGGACAGCGGCCCGATCACGTCGAGGAAGTCCACCACCCCACCCGGCCGGCGGGCCGTGCAGCAACATCAGCGGCAGCGCATCGGGCTCGGGCGAACGCACCTGCAGGAAATGGACGTTCAGGCCCTCGACGGTGGTGACGAACTGCGGATGGTGGTTGAGCGCGGCCTCCGGCGCCCGCCAGTCGCAGGGCGTCCGCAACTACTCGGTGCGAGCTCCTTCGGATACCCGACCGACACTCCTCGGCCCCAGCCGACCCCGGCCACCTCGTCCGGCCGACGGGTGGCCGCCGGGCGCTGCCGGGGCGCTGCTACGGTCTGGCGCCATGAACTGGCTTCCCGACGACTTCGTCCACCCTGTCCTGGTACCGCTGCCGGGCGGCGCCCACCACCTGCGGCCGATCCGGGAAACGGATGCGCCGCTCGACTATCCGGCCGTGATGGGATCGCGCGAGCGGTTGTGGAGCATCTTCGGTCCGGCCTGGGGCTGGCCCGCGGCCACCATGACCTACGAGGCCGACCGGGCCGATTTGTTGCGGCACGAGAAGGAGATCGCCGCACACCAGTCCTTCAACTACGCGCTGTTCGACGTGGCGGAGACGGCCCTGCTCGGCTGTGTCTACATCGACCCGCCGGAGAAGGCGGGCGCGGACGGCGAAATCTCCTGGTGGGTGGTGGACGAATTGGTGGGCAGCGAGGTCGAGCAGGCTTTGGACGCGCTGGTGCCGCGGTGGATCGCCGCCGACTGGCCGTTCGAGCAGCCGCGCTTCATCGGCCGCGACCTCTCCTGGTCGCACTGGCTCGCCCTGCCGGCGCACCCCGATGCGTAAGCGCGGGATGATCATCCGCGCGGTGAACGCACCCGGACCGACAGTGGCGTAGCGCGGACGACGACGTGCTTTTGGAGAGACTGCACGCCCTCCCGTGGAGTGCGGACGGTGCGAGGGTGCCTCACCCGGCTGCCCGGAAGAGCCCTACCCTCCGCTCACGCCGGCCGAAGTCGAACGTGCGGACGCGAACTCGGGTATCGACTGCCCGGCTGCTTCGGCGCGTGTACACCGAGACCGGTGAAGGGGGACTCGGGCCGGGAGGCGGCCTCGCATCGCCGGCACCGCGCCGCATTCCCGCACCGGTATGTACCGGACTGGCCTTGCGCAACCACCATCCGCGCCCGACCTCGATGTCGGTGATGGTCGTCGTGGTGGGATCCGGACTCGGCCCGATCACGTCCTCCCCATCACGTCCCAGCCGAGCCATGGCGAAGCCGGACGAACCCACGGGTGCGGTCGGCAGGTCGAAACATGTCGGCGAGCACGTACACGGTCCGAGATATCGCAGGTCACCGACCACGTCGGCCGAGGCGTCATCGTCATCGCCACGCAACAACCCGACAATCTCGGTGGCGAGCCCCGGCGGTAAGGGCTCTGACGGTAGGGGCGGCCGAACCGATCGCCGGGGCGGGGCCGCTGTCTCGGTATGAGGAAAGCCCCGCGAGCGGGCATCCGTTCGTCGTGTTCGTCTCCGACAACCACATCTCGCAGTTTGCGCGGAGCCCAACCCTGAATCCCTCGGCGCCGTCCCGGAGATCGGTTTGCGCCCGAACGGCGCCGGGCTCGTCACCACTGTCGGTACGAACGCCGTTCGACCGTTGGGCGACCTCGCCGAAAACAAGCCCGGGCGGGTCGGCTTCGCGCTCTGGCCCACGTCTTCGACCACTGCCTCGAACCCGCCCTCTCGGGCCTCGCCGCCTTCACGACCTGCGGCCCTCACCACCGCCGGCAGTCCGGCCGGGCCTGACCACGCGAAGCGGTGTGCTCCAGCGGCTGTCGCCGATCCACGCGCGCCTCGTCGCCGTTTGCCGGTTCCGCCACCGGCGGGATCGATTCCGGGGGCTTTCCCAAGGCCGCTGCATAAAAACGTAGAGCGGAACAGGTCCCGAGACGGCGCCTGCTCGGTTACTGTCGGCAGTGTTTCTCCGGGGGGAGCCGGAAGGGACTGGAACGGATTTCAAGATCATTCGTCCTGCGGGAAGGAAACACATGCCCGGGCACCACACTTCGGAGGAAAGCACGTGGATCGAGGGCCAGACGTCCATACCGGTCCTGCGGGACCTGATCCAAGGTACGACATTTTTGGACTGGGCGCGCCCCGGTGTCACGCAAAACGTGAAAATGAAGAACGCGACGAAGCAGAACGTGTACGTCCTGGAAAGAACGAGAATCCTGTTCGTCATTGCGGACACGACCACGGCCATCATCAGCCTGGTGAAGGGAACGACAGTCAAAGGAATGGTGGAGGAGGCGGTCGTTCGCGCGGTTCTCAACATCAAGACGTGGGTTGAAGACCTCAACAAAAAAATTTCGGACGCGGTCAAGGATTACCAGGCCGGTCGTATCGATTTCGTCACGTATACCGGTACCGTAACAAAGGCAACAGTCGGCAGTATCGCGAACCTGAATGGGGACGCGAGGACACTTTTCGACGCCGTCGTCGACATCTTCGGGAGGGTGCGAGCCGACGATGTGCACAGCGACCTCGCCGAGCTTCCGCACCTGTCACTGACGAAAGACGACCCGTTCACGAAGGACCTGATCGAACGCTTCAGGAAGCAAGGAACGAAGATCGAGCCGGGCGAAACGAAACCTGTCCGAGAGAGTGATCTTGCGAAGGGGCTCGCCGTTTTCTCCGCGACCAATCAGCCCCCGGAGAACCTCAAAGACGCGGTATCCGTTGCGCTGCAGGCCGTCAATATCGGCGGCGTCGGGAACGTGGCGGGCCAGCTCGGCTTCCCCACCGTGGACATGTATGTCATGACGCATGACGGACTGCAGTACGCGCACATGACCACGGCCCCGAACATCTCGTGGATCGCCAAGCCGGACAGGATCGTTCCCGCCCGCGACGACGGCACCGGCCAGACGGAGCTGCCCGGTCTCGGATACTACCTGTGGAGCAACACGTCAAAAGGCGGGGGAGTCGTCAATCTCCAGAACCTGAATCGGGTGGCATACAACGCACTTGAGTCAATCGGGTTCGACCGGGGCCTTGCCACCGTTGTCCTGTATAAACTACGCGCCAAACTGGTTGCCCTGTCGGGCAAGGAAGACGGACCCTCGAACCCTGCCGCCGCGACCACTGCCGAAGTGCTGGCCCTCCCCAACTTTCGCAAGCTTTTCTGGATGGTCTACACAAGGGAGGGGGAGGGCGACGACAGGGTTGAAAACGCAGTGTACAACACGATGAAACATATCACGTGGTACGTGGATTCCAAAACCATCACCACCTTCCACAAAGATTCCGCAGCCGTGGAAAAGCATGCAAAAGTGCGTCTGGACGCGAAGGACTTCGGCCAGTGGAACAGCAGATCTTCGGACGGATATGACGCGTGTGTTTCAGCAGGGCGGTACGGGATCAGTTTCGACGACGCGGACGAGTACCTTCTCCATATCGCGCTGAAGTTCGCAGTCGTCGATATCTGGCCCCTCTCGGCGCCTCGGCGGGTCGGCAAGAAAACCACCGCATCCGATTATGTGCAAATCATTGCCGCCCTGCACGCATGCGCCTGCGGCGACAATCGGAAGGTGCACGATCTGATCGACCGGCTGGGGGCGTTCTACGAGAACCCCGCAGGGGATCCACGTTGGCAAGTGGGCGACAGCGGGAAGCTGCTGGCATGGTGGAAATCGAAGAAGCCCCTCCCGGATCTGGCCTCCGTCACGGTCTACGCGGCGAACACTCATATCCAAATGAAGAACCTCGAGTTGCTGATGAGGTTCAGATGATCCCGAGGTTGATCCCGAGGTGAAAGGGCCCGGGCGTCGTCCCCCGAGGCCTCGTGATCGATGACGTACCAGCCCGAATCAATGCCGGAGCCGGTCAGGTCAGCGTCCGTGCCGTAGAAACAGATCCTGCTTCGCGGAGTTCCGGTTCCCCACGACCGGTAACCCTTCGTGGATCTCCTGCCGCAGTTCGACGTCGGCGTGGTAGACGTCGGTGAGGTAGACGTCGAGTAGGTAGTAGCACAAGGAGGAGGGCGGAGGAGGTACGTACGGAAGGGGCCACTCATCGACGGAGAGTCACCGGATGATTGCGGCTGTACCTGACGCAGTGTGAGATCCGGCGCGGCGATACGATCATGATTCTTCCGCGTGTGTGACGTCGGGTCGTCGGGGCCCGTGGGCTCGGGCCGCTCTGTGGCGGTGGGGGCGTGGGCGTTGACGACGATCGAGCGGACCGCGTATCCGCGGTTCAAGAGGTTGATCTCGACCCGGGAACTGGCGGAGTTCTACACCCCGTCGGTGGACGAGGCCCTGTTCGCGCGATCGTGTTGTTGCGTTACCTCTCGGATCCGGCACTTCGCGACCAGATCGCGAAGGCCACCAACAAGGCCGAGGCATACAACGGCTTCACGAAGTGGCTCGCGTTCGGCAACCACGGCATCCTCGGCAGCCGCGACCCCGAACGCCAGGAGAAGGCCGTGGAGTTCCTCGACCTGGTCGCGGGCTCGGTGAACTTCTCCACCGCCGTCGACATGACCCGGGTCCTGCGGGACACGGCCCGCGCGGGCCGGCCCGTCGACCCCGCCGACCTCGCGGTCCTCAGCCCCTACCGGCGCGAGACGATCCGCCGCTTCGGCGACTACAACACCGACGGACTCCACATCCCACCCGCACCCGTAGACCCCCACCTCGACATCACCATCCCGCCGACAGCCCAACCCCGCCGACGTCACGGAACGTGAGGCAGAAACAGGCCGCCGGGGTTACGAGGAGCTTCAGCCATTCGAGGGCACGACACGCCGCACGGCCCTGACCGGCAGGTTCACCCTGGGCGGCAAGGCTTGATGCGTACGGTCCGTTTGCGCCTGTCGGTTCAGTCGCCGGAGTGGTCCGGCAGGAGTTGAGCCGCGAGTGATCGTGCCGTGACGGTCAGTGTGGCCGTGTCCAGCCCGGTCCGGCTCATGAACAAGAGCCCTTGTTGCGCGGCCAGAAGGGCGCGCGCCAGTGCGATCGGATCCGCTCCGGCCGGTAGGTCGCCCTCGCGTTGGGCGCGGGCGACGCAGTCACCGATCAGCGCGGTGGACGTCTCGTAGGTGCGGTGGGCGTGGGCGAGGACTTCCGGATCGGCGTTACCGAGTTCGCAGGTGCTGTTGGCCATCAGGCAGCCACGCCGCGTGCCGGAGCCGGTCGGGTCGTCGATCGGTGCCTCGAGGAGCATGCGTAGTGCGTCCAGGGCCCGTGGATTCTCGGCGAGGGCTTCCCGAAGATGGCCATGGCTGTCGTCGGTGTAGCTGTGCAGCGCCCGGAGGAAGAGCTGACGCTTGTCGCCGAACGCCGCATACAGGCTGCCTTTGCCCAGCCCGCTGACCCGCATCAGGTCTTCCAGCGAGGTCGCGGCGTAACCGGCGTCCCAGAACTGTTCCCGGACGGCGTTCAGTACCTGCTTCTCGTCGAACGATCGCGGACGTGCCATACGAACAGGATACGGATTCTTGACCGCGCGGTCCACCATGCCTATGGTGGACCGCGCGGTCAAGAACTCCGTGGCACGTTGCACCCAGGGAAGTGGGAAGCACATGGGAAAGCTGGACAACAAGGTGGCGATCGTGACCGGCGGGTCGCGAGGGATCGGGGCGGCGTCGGCGCTGGCGCTGGCCGACGAGGGAGCCGATGTCGCGATCAGCTACTCGTCCTCGGCGGATCAGGCCAAGGCCGTGGTCGCCGACCTGGAGGCGAAGGGGGTGCGTGCGGCGGCGTTCCGGGCGGACCAGTCGGACGCGGCGCAGGCGGCGGGCCTGATCCACAGCGTGGTCCAGCAGTTCGGAAAGCTGGACATTCTGGTCAACAATGCGGGTGCGACCGTCGGTGGGCCGATCGACAGCGAGCTCGCCGACGAGTCCGCCTTCGACCGTCAGCTCGCCATCAACTACACCAGTGTGGTGGCCGCGGTCCGAGCAGCGTTCCCGCTACTGCCCGACGGCGGGCGGATCATCAGCATCGGCTCGGGGGTGGGAACACGGGTGGGTTTCCCCGGAATGGCCGACTACGCGGGCACCAAGTCGGCCCTCGAGGGCTACAGCCGGGGCGCAGCCCGCGATCTGGCCCACCGAGGCATCACGGTCAACGTCATCCAGTCCGGGTTCGTCGACACCGAGATGAACCCCGCCGATGGCCCGGCCGCACCCATGTTCCTTTCGACAACGGCGATGGGGCGGTACGGCAGGCCGGAGGAGATCGCCGCCGGCGTCGTCTTCCTCGCCGGCCCGCAGGCCTCGTACGTCACCGGCGCAGTGCTGAGGATCGACGGCGGATACGGCGCATAGCGCGACCGCGCACCAGACGGCGAGCGGCCACGGATGGCGGCCGGCGGTAGCGCAGGAGTAAGGCCCCTTTCCAAGGCAGATTCCCGGGCCACTTCTGTCACGCAGCCGTCCGCGGCCGGCGTCGCCCTGCATCCGGAACCGAGCGGATCCGGATTGCGCACCGGACTCATGGACGCGTTGCGGGAGGCCGCGCGCACCGGGCGGCTCGTGTCGGGCACTCGGCTGCCCTCGGCCCGACCCCTTGCCACTGATCCAGGCAAAGCCCGTAACACCGTGGCCGTGGCCGACGCCGACGCGGAACTGGACGCCGAGGGCGGCTCACCGCACAGCAGGGGTCCGGGAACCGCCGGACAGCCCGAATACGCACGCCTGCACGCCGCGCGCGACGCGCTCGAACGGCAATGGCGCCACGAACTCCCGCCCTACCCCACACGCATTGCCCTTCGCGACGTCCGCGAACGTCGCGAAGGGCAACTCCGGGCACTCTTCGACTCCTTCACCACCACCCACCCCGGCCTCACCGCCACCATCCGCCGCTGAGCAACGCCGCCGCTGCCGCTCCGTGAGCCAGGTCCCGGGGGACGACGTGCCCGTGCGGGTTCCGTCGACCCCGCCGACGTCACGGAACGCGAGGAAGAAGCAGACCGCTGGGGGTACGAGGTGCGCTCCGCGCGGCCCGAGGGGCCCCGAGCCACGGCGGGGGCCGCTCGCGTAGGGAGACCCGGCACACGGCGATGCCCTGGGCCGCATACCGAGCCGGGGTGCGGCATACCGACGATCGAGGGGGAATCACGCGCGCGCCGATCCGAGCCCCCGATCGGCGGCGGTGCCGGACAGCATGAGCGTGGTCTCCTCGATCCGACGAAAGCGGCCGTCCGGCGCGAACTCGCCGAACACGTACACCTCCATCACCACGGTCGAGCCATCCGCCTTGTGCACGTCGATCGTGTGCCGGTCGGCGTAGATCGACCCATCGGACAGCTCTTCGTGCACCTCGATGCTGCCGCCGACCACGATCGTGCGCAGGTGCGCGATGTGCTCGGCGAAACCGGCCCGGTCCGCCCACACACCGTCGGTGCGCTGGCGATAGTCGGGGGCGAAGTGCCGGTCGATCGCGGTGTCGAGGTCCAACTCGGGGTGGAAGAGCAGGTCGGTGAGGGCGGCAGCGATACCGGTACAGGACATGGTGACGTGGCTCCGATCGAGAAGGTTTTCCCTGAGAGACGCGTGCTTCGCGCACGCTTTTCGACAATAGCGCATAAGCGTGCGGCGCGCACGCTAGTCTGGACGCATGGAACGGATGGTGGGACACGAGGTCGCGGACGCGCTGGGCCGACTGCTCCGGCGCAGCACCCGAGCGAACCTGTACGCGGGGCTGACCGAGGGCCTGGGGCCGGCCGTGGACGACACGACCTACCCCGTCCTCAGCGGCCTGGCCCGGACCGGGCCGTGTAGTGCCGCAGAATTGGCCGGCGAGATCGGACTCGACCGCTCCGGCGTCAGCCGCCGCGCGTCCCGCCTGGAGGCGGTCGGCCTGGTCCGCCGCGAGCCCGATCCCGGCGACCGTCGGGCGGTGCTGCTGACCCTGACCGACGCGGGCGCGACCTGCGTCGAGGCAATGCGCGAGCGGCTCGCGGCGCGGATCGAGGCGTCACTGGCAGGGTGGCCGGCGGACGAGGCGCGGATCTTCGCGCGCGGATTGCGGCGGTTCGTCGAGGACGGGCCACTGGGGGGCGAGCCGGCGACGGACGCCGTTCCCGGGTAGCCCGCACCCTCCGGAAACCATCTCGTCCCCGTCCCCGAAGTCGCCACACCGGCGGAGCGGAACGCGATGATCGAGCGGTGGGACGAAGTGGACGATACCTGCCGAATCCGCCCCCGGACCCGCGCCATCGGTGAGTACTTCGCCGTCGAGCGACCCCCGCTCGCGCCGTTGCCCGACGAGCCGTTCGAGACGGGGCGGCTGTTTACTCCCCGCCTTGACCGATCAGCCGGATCAGCGTCCGCACGAACCGCTACTCAGTGCCGGTGCACCTGAGCCCACGGCGAGCGCGACGGTACCCGAGCCCTGATCGAGGTGCTGCTGCAGTGCACCGGCATCTGTGGTTCCTCGGGGACCGACCACGATCAGCCGGCCGACAACTCCCCACGGGCATCCGGTGGTTGACCGAGGGCTTGCCGGCCGATGGTTCCGTTCCGGACGGAGTGGGCCTCGGCCGGGGCTCTCGCGCATCAGGATTTCGCCCGCCGGCGCAAACCTCGACATACCTCCTGACCATCTTCGGGTCGTGTCCTGCCAAGGTCACAGCCGACCAGACCGCCCCGGTCAGGTCGTACGCCTCAAGGATTTCCACGATCCCTCTGTCGGACTTCGTCACGGGATCTCGCCGACCGGTAGCTGATGCTCGCAACACCAGCAAAACGGACGGAGGGCCCTCCTTCGGACAAGGAACCGATCAGGAACACCGCAGGCCAGACGGCCATACACCGCGAATGCCGGTGGCCATCAGACCCACGTCGGCACCACCACCCGGTCGGATTCGCTCCCGCTCCCGGCGGAGCGAACGTCGTTCCCCTGCAACCGACTTCTCCCTGGGTTCGGCATTGTGTCCACGGGCGTCGGTGCTCGCGGATACCGTCCGGCGCATGGATCTCACGGGTACGAACGTCGACGTCAACGTCTTCCAACAGGCATGGGATCGGTTCGAGGCCATACTGGCCGAGCGGTCGCCGGAGGATCGCGTCACCCTGCGTCCCCCGGCGACCGCCGCCCGGGTCGACGCGCTGGAAGCCCGTCTCGGCTTCCCGCTCCATCCCGAACTCCGGGCGCTCCTGGGACGCCACGACGGTGTCCCCGACGCCGAAGCCAGTTGGGATCTCGACCACTTCCAGGCAGGAGCTTTCCTCCCCCTCGGTCACCGACTCGACGGAGCCGACGCCATCGCCTCGGCATACACCGGAATCGTCACCCTGGCCGAGGACTTCGAGGCCGACTTCGATCCGGCCGACTACGTGGACGACTTCCGCGAGAACCACGTCGACGGCAACATTCTCCGCTGGGTGCCCTTCGCGCACCCCAACGACGGCGGCATCGCCTTCGTGTACCACCAACCCGGCCCGATGTACGGCCACGTGTACGAGATCGGCCTCGGATCCGGGTGTTGGCCACCCGTGGAGTGGGCCACGAGCCTGACCGAGTTCTTCGATCTCCTGGCCCGATCCCTGGAGGACGGCACGCCGTTCCGGGGCTCCCGGCCCACCACCTACCGACACTCCTCGGGTAGGCACACCCTGGAATGGACCTGACCCGCCGCGCTGTTCGTGTCGGGCCAGCATCGCCCTGTCGACGGCGTTTCCCCTGGTGGGGCTCGTGTGGGTCGACGGCGGGTACGTCGATTCGGTCGACAGTGGGCTCGGAATGCTGCGCTGCCTCTTGCGGAGTTGTCCGGACTTCGGCCCGGTCACCGCGCCTGCGGGCGGCGTGCGTGCGATCGCGTCGACCACCTCCAGGTAGGCAGGGTTACGCGTCTTGCTCCGTCCTCGGGTCTACTGCGGAATCAGAACCTTCTCGACGCGCAGACCGACGCGGGTGTCCGCGGCGATGGCGAACCGCTTGGAGGCGAGGTGCGTGGCCTGAATCACCACGAAGCCGTGTGCGGACCGGTGGGTGCGTAGTCGTCCAGGTCCGAGCCGAATCCGTGCGCGAACAGCACGATGGGCAGACCCGTGCCGGTGACCGGTGTGGAGATGCGTACGTGCAGGTCCGCGCTGCGGTGCGGTCAGCGCGAGCGGCGAAGGGCACATCGGCTACGCTGAAAACCTGACGTTGACGTCAAAGGCAAGTCAGCGCGACGTACATCACGTGGAGCTCGGAATGCGCATTGGGGAACTCGCCCGCCGAACCGGCGTCAGCACCCGGGCCCTGCGGTACTACGAGGAGCAGAACCTGCTCGCCGCCGAGCGCAGCGACAGCGGCCAGCGCCACTACTCGGAAGCCGCGGTCGATCGGATCCGTGTGATCCGGGAGCTGTACACCGCCGGTCTGTCCAGCAAGATCATCGCCGAACTCACGCCCTGCGTCGTCGACGGCATGGCCACCCCCGAGCTTCTCGACCGCTTGGCGATGGAGCGTGACCACATCGACCGGCACATCGCCGACCTCACGCACACCCGGAACCGGCTCGACGCGGTCATCGCCGGCGCCTCGGCCACCCTGCGCACCGGCACTCCCTGCCGGGGGAACACCGCCGCGCAGGGCGCTCCCATCGCGTTCGGTTCGGTCGTATCGACCACCTCGCAACCATCGGGTTCGAGCTCGCTCCGGTAGCCGTCCTCTACGGAGCACGGCCCCGGGGGCGTCATCTCGCTCGGCCGGCCGGAGCCGACCCGAGGGTCTTGGCGAAGCGCGGGAACTCGTGCTTGTCACGGACCGGTAGCGTCCAGCCACGGTTGCGAGTCGACCCCGGGCGGATAAAACCGGTCGCCCTTCGGCCTTCGGTCCAGGCGCACCACCTGCGCCGGCTCGGCGTCAGGTGAGCGGGGTCCGGTTTTCGCGGGGCCGTCACGTGAGGGAGCGGAGGAGGCCGAGATCGCCTGGGTCGGGGTGGCCGGACGTGAATCTGTTTCGGCGGCCTGGGCCTTCATCGCCGAAGCCCGGGAGCGGAGGCGCACAGCGGTCGGCTTCGGTGGCGCCGAGGTTGCGTGGTTGCCATTTCGTTTCGCCACGTCTGCGACACCGGGACTGCCGAGAAGGGCCGACGCTTCCTCGGTGTCGACGGAGCGTTCGCGCTTTCCGCATGGGTCGGCCGCGACGGCCGGGGCTTCGAGTCGCCGCTTCGTCCAGTGCCGGGTGTGTTCGAGCGCATCGGCATGGTCTGCGAGTAGCGGAGAAGCGAGTTCGTGGGGGGAGAGGGGTTCCGGCGCGGCGGGGGATCGCGGCGGTGAGCTGTTCGACTGTCGGAACCGCCACATGGTCTCTGGTGGCCTGCCTTCTCGCCGCCGGACCGGTCGGCCGACGGCCGACGTCGCACCGAAGGTGGCGACCCGTGGCAGGCGAGTGGCGACCGGGTGGCGGGCGCGCGGGGGAGTCCGCGTCCCGTCCGAGAACGGGTGAGTCCCCGTCCCATCCACAGCAGCGCCCGCCGTCGTCGCGGGCGACGTTGCTCGGCGCGCTACGCGGAAAAGGGGGCGCCCCGAAGGGCGCCCCCTTCTCTGTGCAGGTCAGTAAATCTCGATCCGGGTCACCTTGTGGACGTGGCCGGGGTTCCACGGCTGCCACTTTTGGATGGTGACGCTTTCCAGCGCCGGGTTGTTCAGGTTCCGCTGGAACTGGATGTTCACCACGTTGTTGCCCGACTCGACCCAGTTGACGCCGTAGATGGCGACACCCACGAACCCGCGGTCGGCGAAGCAGAGAACGCTCTGGCCGTTGTTGTTGTGGATCTCCAGATAGTCGGTCCGGTTGCAGTTCACGCCGTGGACGAGCGTCGAGGGACCCCCGGTCGGGGTGGCGGCGACGGCGGGTACGGCCAAGGCGGCCAGGGCGGCCACCGTGGCGGCGGCGACCCCGAGAGAGCGACGTAAGGGCAGCTTCACGCTTGTTCCTTTGAGCTTCACGCTTCCTCCATGTGTCGTGGACGGATGTCCCGGCCGACCTCCGACGATCCACCCGTCGGGCGGGCAAAACGATTCGGGACGACCTCGGGACACCCCGAGCATGTCGGGCCCGGCTCCCTGGGACGACCCAGCCTGCCGGCAGATCGAGGTACAGCCTGCACCCCTCGGCGGAGAGCCCCACTCGGCGCGTTCGACTCGAACACCCGGGCGGTGGACGCTCTCGATACGCGGCATGGCGGTGGGTCGGCCGACCCGCCCACGGGGACCGGAGCGGGTCGTCGACCACACGGCCGACCGGCGCTGCGGCCGTCGTCGCGTTCACCCCTCGGTGGTCACCGTCACCCCTCGATGGTCACAGTCACCTCGGTGGTCACGGTCACCGCTCGGTGCTCGCCTTCGCGTCGGCACCGACGACATACGGGCGGTGGTGTAGACCCGCCGGGCGCTCCAGGCCGACCCGGACGACTCGTCGACCGAGTAACGCGCCATTCCCGGATACCGCCGTCTCGGTCGAGACCCCGTCCCGTCGAGCGATGCGGAGCGGGTGGTGGCCGGTTCACCACGTCGGATCGGTTGCCGTGAGGAAGCTTTCGAGGAGTACGGGGGATGTCGGACGATTCGGTGGACCTCGGTGGACCTCGGCGGCTGACGGTGACCGGATCCGTCGCGAGGGCGGGCGCCGAGGTAGGCCGGACGGCCGTTCTTCGGATGTGCCCAACCGCCTTCGACCGGGTCGGGTCCGGGCCATAGGACGGCGGGAGTGGCCGGGTTCGGCCCGTCGACACGCTCCGCGAAGGCCCGCGTCCTGTGGGGCTGCGACGACTGCCCGGGTGTCCCGGATCGGTGTGAGCGGCCGGTCGAACGTCGCGTGCATCTGCGGGAGTTGGCGGGTCGATTCCCGGTCGGTCGCCGAACCGGGTACGGAGCGACGGAGTCACCCCGCGCTCCGTCCGGCGGGTACCGGAATCCGCGGTGCATCGGGCCGCAGCGTCGCCGGTGGCCGAGTCCGGTGGTGGTGGGACGGGGTGGGTTTCTGCCACCCGGGCGCTTTCGCCGGCGCGCCGTGGGACCCTCTCGTGGGCGAGCGGACGCCCGACTCCCCGACCGGACGCGATCGTTGCGCGATCAGACCTGGCGGTGCACATCCTCGAGGTAGCGCAGTACGGCGGCGACGCGGCGGTCCGTGTGGTCGGTGGGGGGCAGGTCGAGTTTGGCGAAGATGCTGCGGATGTGCTTGTGGACGGTGCCTTCGGCGACGAGCAGTTGCTCGGCCACGGCGATGTTGCCCATCCCCTCGGCCATCAGCGCGAGGACGTCGCGTTCGCGGGTGCTCAGGCGCGCGAGTCGGGTGTCCGAGCGGGTGCGCGCGAAGAGTTGGGTGACCACCTCCGGGTCGATCGCGGTGCCGCCGTTGGCCACCCGGTGCAGGGCAGTCAGGAACTCCTCGACCCGTCCGACCCGTTCCTTGAGGAGGTAGCCCAGACCGGCGCTGCCCTCGGCGAGCAGTTCGGTGGCGAACGCCTGCTCGACGTAGGCGGAC
The DNA here is from genome assembly GCF_009865215.1 of Streptomyces sp. SID3343. Lineage (GTDB taxonomy): Bacteria > Actinomycetota > Actinomycetes > Streptomycetales > Streptomycetaceae > Embleya. Next base: position 15,769 of record NZ_WWJX01000183.1, read on the forward strand.
AGCACGAGTACGGCCAGGTCGGGCCGGCGGCGTCTGGCCTCCACGGCCGCGGCGATCCCCTCGTCGGTGTGGGTCGGCGGCATCCGGACGTCCACGATGGCCACATCGGGTGTGTGGGCGTCGACGGCGGCCAGGAAGCTCACCGGGTTGTCGACAACCGCGACGACGTCGATCGACTCGGCGCGCAACAGCAGGGCGAGGCCTTCGCGCAGCAGCGCGTCGTCCTCGGCGATCACCACCCGCACGGCAGGCTCACCTCCATGGTGGTCGGTCCGCCCGAGGGGCTGTCCAGGGTGAACGTTCCGTCGTGTGCCTCGGCGCGGCGGCGAATGCCGGTCAGTCCCGAGCCGCCCTGCTCGTCCGCTCCGCCGCAGCCGTCGTCGGTGATCGTCAGGCACAGCCGGTCGTCTCGACGGCGCAGTGTGACGGCGGCCGAGCGGGCCGCGCTGTGCCGAGCGATGTTGGTGAGTGCTTCGGCCACCACGAAGTAGGCCGTCGCCTCGACGGATGCCGCGTGCCGTTCGATGTCGTCGGCGTCGATCCGACAGGACACGGGGCAGGCCGCGGCCAGGCCGGTGAGCGCGTCGGCGAGACTGCGGTCGGCCAACACCGGGGGCAGGATGCTGCGCACGACCGTGCGCAGTTCGGCCAAGGCCTGCTCGGCGGCGCTCTGCGCACGCTCCAACACGTCGTCGGCCCGCGACGGGTCGCGGCTGAGAGTGCGTCGGGCCGCACCGATCAAGATGCCGACCGCGACGAGGCGGTTTTGGGTTCCGTCGTGCAACGACCGTTCGATCCGCCGTAGTTCGACGGCGTGGGCGTCCAGTGCCGCGGCGCGGGTCGCGGTCAACTGCGCGACGCGCAGGGAGAGATCGGTGCTCGATCGCGGCGGAAGCAGCCGCCGTCCCGGCCACGCCTGCAAGCGAGCCGTCCACGACGTGGTGGCAACGGCGACGGCGAGCAGGCCTACACCCGCGAGGCACACCGCGAACGCGCCCGGCCAACTGCCCACGGGTCCGAAGTCCGCCGGAGACGGCGAGGCCTTGCTCGGCGGGACCAGCCGCCACCACACCGGGAACAGGATGTCGGTCGCCGCGGACAGGGGCAGTGTCACCCCGGCCAGGCCCACCAACAGCCCCAGGGTGGCGTGAACGACCAGCCAACGCAGTTCGCGGCGAGTGGTGGGATCGGCAAGGGCGGCCCGGATGTTGTCGGGCCCGGGGCTCGGTCTCGTGATCTCCTCGCCCCAGCCGGATAATCGGGCCCGCTCCCGATCGGCCACGGCGCGCAGGAGCCGCAGCGTGCCGGGCACCAGCAGCAGGCCGACGCCGACGAGGCATGCCAACGTGACGGCGATCGTCCACACCAGGGCGACCAGCGCCAGAACGGCGGTACCCAGCCCGCCGACCAGGTGCTCGAACGCGTCGGACGTGGTCCGCAGGGGAGCGAGGACGTCCTTCGGGCCCGCGGTCGGGCCCGAAGCGACCGAGGAGGCCCTGTGTGTTGGCATCCGAACCTTTCGACCCACGAAGACGGCAGGAGCCCACGGGCGGCTCCTCGGGCCTCCCGGGATGGAGGTTACCGGGTGTTCCTGTTCGTTCGGTGATCGTATCGTCACCGACGGCGAACGAACGGCTGTCGTGGGCAAGGACGTTCCCGTCGCGGCCTCCGCGATCCGGACCCTGCGGGCCCGAGAATCGGCGGACGCCGACTGCCGCCGCACGAGCGGTCCGCGCGCTCCGTACGGCCGTCTGCGCCGGGGCGACGAACCCCTTGACCCCGACAGGCCGAGACTCGCCTCCCGTAGTTTGAGGGAGACGAGTCTCGTGCGCGACGCGCGCCCCGTCGAGGAACGGGCCCACGCCGGTGGCCCCGGGGACCGATCGAAGCGTGGTCGGCGCCGAGACCGATCTTCGACCCGGCGGTGGTCGCAAGGGCGTGGATGCGGTTCGCGTACCCGCGGCGGGCCGTCGGCCGTCGGCACGGTGGTCGGCGGGGAGCCGGCGCCGTTCTTCGTGGCGGCGCAGGGCTTTCGCGCTCGCCCCGCCCACTCGGCGGCGGCCTGCACCGATCCGTACCGGTTCTCCCTCGGCGGGGGTGGCCGTCTCGGCGTGCCGACTTGCACCTCACGTCAATGTCAGGTTTTAGAGTGGGCAGGCGTCGAAGGAACACGTCGTTTCGACCCGTCAAGGCAAGGCAGGACATCATGCGTGCAGCTCGCTTCCACACGTACGGCGAGGCGGAGGGCCTGGTGATCGAGCAGGTGCCCGACCCCCACCCCGGACCCGGTGAGATCCGGGTCCGCGTCGCGGCGGCCGGCGTCAATCCCATCGACTGGAAGCTGCGCGCCGGCGCCTTGCACGGGGTGATCCCCCTGGAGCTGCCCGCCGTTCCCGGGCGCGACGCCGCCGGAGTGGTCGACGAGATCGGTGCGGAAGTGCAGGGGGTGGGCATCGGCGACCGCGTCTTCGGATTGGGCGGTGTCACCGGCGCGACCGCCGAACTGTTCGTCCTCTCGGCCTGGGCCCACGTCCCCGCCACCTGGAACGACGAGCAGGCCGCGGGCGCCGGCCTCGCGTCCGTGACCGCGATGCGCGGACTGGACGCGCTCGGCTCCCTCGCTGGGCGCACCCTCCTCGTCGAGGGCGCCGCCGGAGGCGTGGGCAGCGCGGCAGTGGAGATCGCCGTCGCACGAGGTGCCACCGTGATCGGGACGGCAAGCGAACGCAACCACGAGTTCCTGGCCTCCCTCGGCGCCGTTCCCACCACCTACGGCCCCGGCCTCGCCCAGCGCCTCTCCGCCCTGGCCCCGCACGGCGTCGACGTCGTGCTCGACACCGCCGCCTCCGGCTCCCTGGACGACCTCGTCGCGATCACGGGCGACCCGACACGCGTCGCGACGGTCGCCGACCACGCGGGCGGGCAACGCCTGGGCACACACGTGGTCAACGCGGAGAACGACTCCACCCTGCTGTCCGAGGCCGCGGAGCTGGGCCGGCAGGGCCGCTACACACCCCGTGTCGAACAGAGCTATCCCCTGGAGCGGATCGCCGACGCCCACGCGCACGCCGAGCGCGGACGCACCCGCGGAAAGATCGTCGTCCGCATCTGAAGCGGGGGCCCGACCCGGCCACGCCGGCCCGCCACGTGACGATCCCGGCGGGCCGGCGCCGGGCGTTCGGGGCCGACCGCTCGGCGTCGGGCGTCTGGCGT
>NZ_WWJX01000184.1 GCF_009865215.1 Streptomyces sp. SID3343
GACCTCGATCGTGCTCGCGAAGCCGGCACGGCCGTGCGCCCGCGCGACGGCGCGGCCCACGACCGACTCGACGCTCTCGATCACCGCGGCGTCGAGCCCCGGGCGCGCGCGGCGACGGAGGCCCGGGGCGAGGTCACAGCAACATGGTCGGCAGTACGGTCTCGCGTGCCCCGGCCGGTCCGCGCTCGACGCGATACGCGTGGGCGTTCGGGCGTTCGCTGACGAACCCGTGCACGTCGCCGTCGATCAAGTGCACCGCGACGCCGTCGTCCAGCGCGTAGCCGGGCGCCAACTCGCCTGCCCCGACGGCCGCGTGGTAGGCGGGGCGGCGCTCGGCCTCGCCGTCGTAGTGCGGGCAGACGCTGCCCTGGGCCCAGCCCAGGCCGTCCGCGAGCGCGCGCAGCCCGGGCCCGAACGAGTCGGTGACACCGCCCTCGAACCAGCACAGCGCGCCCGCGCTGATCCCGCACACGACCAGGTTCCGGCGCGCCGCGCGCACCCGAAGCGCGGCGTCGAGACCGTGCAGGCGCCACAGCGCGAGCAGGTTCGCGGTCGAGCCGCCGCCGACGTACACCACGTCCACCGCGTCGAGTGTGTCCACGAGCTTCGCGCCGGTGCGCTTGAACAAACTCAGGTCGGTGGTGTCGCAGTCGAGGCGCCGAAACGACGCGTGGAATCTGGCGAGATAGCTGGCGGAGTCGCCGGACGCGGTCCCCACGAAGCACACCGTCGGCCGCGGCCGTGCGGCCAGGCCCAGGACGTACGCGTCGAGCGCCGAGACCCCCTCGTTGGTCGAGAATCCGCCGCCGCCCATGGCCACCAGGTGAATCGTCATCGGGACATGGTGCCCGATCGGCGCGCCCGCGTCGCGTCGTTCCCGGGCGGTCGGCGCACGGCCTCACCGAGGGGGCCGGCGGACGTTCGTCGGCGGCAGGTGCGGTCCTTGACATCAAGTGCCCTTGAGGTTTCAAGCTGTTCGCACGCAAGGCGACCCACCGCACCCCTGGAGATTTCGATGCACGCGATTGTCCTCGACGAGTTCGGCCCGCCGGAGAACCTCCACCTCGAAGAGGTGGCGACGCCCGAGCCGGGGCCGGGACAGGTACGGATCGCCGTCGAGGCGGCCGGGGTTCACCTGGTCGACACGGCGCTGCGCAGCGGCAGGGTGGAAGGTCCCTTCCCGGTCCCGCAGTTGCCCGCGACGCTCGGCCGGGAGGTGGCCGGCGTCGTGCACGCGGTCGGCCCCGGGGTGGACCCGGCGCTGGTCGGCACGCGGGTGGTGGCCCACCTCGGACACGCGAGCGGCGGTTACGCCGAGTTCGCGCTCACCGACGACACGGCGCTCATCCCGCTCCCGGACGGCTTGTCGGCGCAGGTCGCGGTGGCGATGGTCGGGACCGGCCGCACCGCGCTGGGCATTCTGGAGGTCGCGGCGGTCACCGCCGAGGACGTCGTGCTGGTCACGGCAGCCGCCGGTGGGCTGGGGACCCTGCTGGTCCAAGCCGCGCGCGCCGCGGGTGCGTTCGTGGTGGGCGTGGCGGGCGGCCCGGACAAGGTCGAGGCGGTGGCCGAGCTGGGCGCCGACCTCGCGGTGGACTACACGGCCGAGGACTGGCCCGCCACGATCCGCCGCGGACTCGGCGGGCGTTCGGTGACGGTGGCCCTGGAGAGCGTGGGCGGCGCGAACGGCCGGGCCGCACTGGACCTGGTCGGGCGCGGCGGCCGGCTCGTGACGTACGGCTGGTCGTCCGGCGGGGCGATCCCGGACCTGGACGAGGTCGCGGCCGCCGCGGACGTCGCCGTGCTCAACCCGCTCGGGCCGCGGATGGCGAACCGCCCGGGTGGTCTCAAGGCGTTGGCCGAGGTCGCCGTCGCCGCCGCCGCGGCGGGCGAACTGACGCCGATCGTCACGACGTTCGCGCTTGCCGAGGCCGCTGCCGCGCACACCGCGCTGCTGGAGCGACGGACGACGGGCAAGGTCGTACTGTTGCCGTGACGAAGGACGGCGCTGTCGGCGCTGCCTGTCGGGAGAGGGAAACGCGGCACCGTCGGGCAGCGTCGATGGGCAGCGCGGCCGGGAACCTCTCGACCGCCGCGACGAATTGCTCCGGGTGGTCGACCTGCGGACAGTGTCCCGCGCCCTCGACCATCGCGACCGTGCCACGCACCATGCCCGTGTGCGAGTGGCTGGGTGTGCCGGTGGTCGATGCTCGGTGCTCGGTGCTCGGTGCTCGGTGCTCCGTGCCCGGTGCACGAGAGGCTCGGTGCGCCGGGTGTTCGACGCTCGCTCGGTGTGCGAGTGGCTCGGTGTGTCCGTGGCCGGTGTAGGAGTTTCGGGCGGGCGAGTGCTCGCCGAGTCGGTGCGCGGTGGTCCCGAGCGCGCCTGCCCGGCGGGTGGTCACCGCTCCGTGCGGTCGACGCCGTCCACCGAGTAGGACTCGCGCTCGTTCAGCTCCTGTGGGTCCGGGCCCGCGGCGAGCCGGTACGACGCGGCGACCTCGACGCGCTCGGCCGATCGCGGCGCACCCGGGGCCGGCCGGCGCAACTCCTCGTACGCTTCGAGCGCCTCGACCGGGTCGGCGTGCCGAGCGAGTGCGCGCGCCAGCACCCGCGCGTCCAGGATCGCCTGCGACGCGCCGTTCGAGCCGATCGGGAACGCCGCGTGCGCGGCGTCGCCGAGCAGTGTCACCCGCCCGTCGGACCAACTGGGCAGCGGCTCGCGGTCGACCATCGGATACTCGTACGCGACATCGGCGTTCTCGATCACCGACGGCACATCGAGCCAGTCGAAGTCCCAGTCGCCGAAGTGCCGCGCGATCGTGTCCAGTTCGACCGGTCGGTGCCAGTTGCCGAACTCCGTCGGCTGGTCCGTCGACGGGCGAGCCGCGACCCAGTTCAACAGCGCGGGCCGATCGCCCTCGGCCGCCCGGATCGGATACGCGACGAACGTCTGCTCGTCGTCGCCCACCACGGTCGTCGAGCCGTCCGCCACCGGGGCCGGCGCGGGCGACGTGCCGCGCCACAACACGAGGCCGTTCCAGGACGGCGGGCCCTCGTTCGGGTACATCAGCGCGCGCCCGGCCGAATCGATCCCGTCGGCGGCGATCAACACGTCGGCCTCGTCGGTGACGATGTTGCCCGCGGGGTCGCTGAACTCGACGGTCACGCCGCCGGCGGTCTGCGCGTAGCCGGTCAGCCGCAGCCCCGTGCGCAGCGACTCGGCGCCCAGCCAGGCGAGTTGCGCGCGCAGCAGCAGCATCTGCAACTCGCCGCGATGGACCGAGAACTGCGGCCACGCGTAGCCGGCCGCCAAGCCCAGCGGCTCGGTCCGGATCCGGCCGCCGGAGCGGTCGTAACCGGCCAGCTCCACGCTCTCCACCGCGATCTCGGCGAGGTCGTCGTACAGACCCAACTCGGTCAACTCGCGGACGGCGTCGGGCAACAGGCTCATCCCGACGCCCAGTGGGCGGATCTCCTCGACCGCCTCGTACACGGTCACATCGGTGATACCCGCCGCGTGCAGACTCAGGGCTGTGGCCAGCCCGCCTATACCGGCTCCGGCGACGACAACGCGCACGAGTGCCCCTGTACGAGTGGTTGGGATGTTGTCGGACGCAGGGTACGCGCAGACCGGCCCTCGCCGCATCGCGGGGTGGCCGGATCGAGGGCCGGCCGGGAATCGCCGCCGCCGCACCGAACAGTGCGGCGAGATCCGCCCTCGACGACGGACCGACCGCGGCCGACTTCGACCCGTCCGGGCACGACGTACCCGGGCAACCGGGCAACGGCGTACCGCTGTCGACGCAGCCCTTCGACGTGGGCGACGGCGCGGGCGACCCGACCGGATCAGGCGCCGGAGGAGTGGGCACCGCACTGTCCGTTCGGCACGGCGGTCGAGGTCAGAAGCGGCCCGCCGCGCGCTTGCGCGGAGCGCGGCGGCGGGTCTCGCGCACCAGCGCGAAGGCCGACACGATCGCGACGACGACCACCGACGACAGCAACTGCGGGCGCGCGTCCGCGTCGAACAGCATGAGCACGCAGACCACGCCCAGGGCGACCAGCACGAACCAGGTCAGATACGGGAAGCCCCACATCCGCACGATCAGCCGCTCGGGATCCTCGCGTTCGAACCGGCGGCGCAGCACGAGTTGCGACGCGGTGATCGCGAACCAGACGAACACGAGCATCGCGCCGACCGAGTTCAGCAGGTGCTTGAACACCTGCTCGGGCCACCACACGTTGAGCAGCGCGGCCACGAAGCCGAACGCCGAGGACGCGAGCACGGCGGTGCGCGGCACGCCGTTGCGGGCGACCCGGGACAACGGCCGCGGGCCCTCGCCGCGTCGGGACAGCGAGAACGCCATCCGCGACCCGCCGTACAGCATCGAGTTCAGCGCGGACAGCAGGGCGGTGAACACGACGACGTTCATCACGTCGGCCGCCCCGGGGATGCCGACGACCTCCAGGACCGAGACGTACGGACTGCCGAGGCGGTCCGAGTCCCACGGCAGCAGGGTGGCGACGATCGCGACCGAGCCGATGTAGAAGAGCAGGATGCGCCACACCGCGGTGCGCACCGCGCGGGCCACGTTGCGCGCGGGGTCGTTCGACTCGGCCGCGGCGATCGTGACGATCTCCAGACCGCCGAACGAGAAGGCGACCGCGAGCAGGCCCGCGACCACGCCGTCCCATCCGTTGGGCAGGAAGCCGCCGTGCCCGGTCAGGTTGGTGAGCCCGGGGGCCTCGGTGTCCGGCAGCCACCCCGCGATCGCGAGCACGCCGAGCACCAGGAACGCCACGATCGCCGCGATCTTGACGGTCGCGAACCAGAACTCGGACTCGCCGAACGCTCGCACGGTGAGCAGGTTCGCGCCGGTGAACACGAGCATGATCGCCAGCGAGAACACCCAGATCGGTACGCCGGGCGCCCAACCGTGCGCGATCGCGGCGGCGCCGGACGCCTCCACCGCGAGCACGACGGTGACCATCCACCAGTACAGCCAGCCGACCGTGAAACCGGCCCACGGCCCGAACGCGACCTGGGCGTACTCCGAGAACGAGCCGCTGCGCGGCACGGCCGCGGCCATCTCGCCGAGCATGCGCATGACCAGCAGCACGAGCACGGACGCGAGCGCGTACGAGACGAGGATGCCGGGCCCGGCGGTGTGGATCCCGGCTCCGGTGCCGACGAACAGCCCGGCCCCGATCGCGCCGCCGAGCGCGAGCATCGTCATGTGCCGCGGCTTGAGCGTGTGGCCGAGCCGAATCGCGTCGCCGGGGTGTGGTGCGTCGTCGGGGGCGACGGGATCGGGCGGGCTGTCGGGGGTCGCTGAGCTGGTCATCGGCGGCGCTGATCCTGGGGACGGGAACGGTGGTGCGAAGCAGTATCGCGCAGTGCTTCGCAAACCGTGACAAGCCGGCCGTCGCCGGAGTCGGTGGGCTCGACCTCAAAGCCCCGGCCGTGGAGTGCCAGAGCCCCGGCCGGGGGCCGGAGTCCCGTCCGTGGTGCCGCGCCGGGTCAGCCGTCCTGCGCGTCGATCGCCGCGAAGTCGGGCTCGCGGCGTTCGGCGAACGCGGTGAGCGCCTCGATGTTGGCGGGCTTGCCGAGCAGGCGACCGAACGCGGCGTCCTCGCGGCGGCGGGCCGCGGTCACCTGATCGCCCATCGCCTCCAGGACGACCCGCTTGCACTCGATCAGCGACGAGATCGACTTGGCGGCGAGGATTCGGGCGTGACGCATCGTCACGTCGAGCAGTTCGTCGGCCGGGCAGACCTTGAACACCAGGCCCATGTCGAGGCATTCGGTCGGGCTGAGCCATTCGCTGCTCAGCAGGGCCCACATCGCGTTCTGCCGTCCGAGCAACTGCGGGAAGGTCACCGAACTGGCCGCCTCGGGCGCGACCGCGAGCGACGTGAACGGGCACTTCAGGCGCGCGGTGTCGGCCATGAACGCCAGGTCGGCGAAGCCGAGAACGGTCGCCCCGATGCCCAGCCCCAGCCCGTTGACGGCGACGAGCAGCGGCTTGGGGAACGCCTGGACCTGGTCGATCATGCCGCCGAAGCCGTACGTGCCCTTGATCTTGGTCCCGCTGTTGTGCTGGGCCATCTCGATCAGGTCGGTTCCGGCGGAGAACGCCCGCCCGGCGCCGGTGAGGACGACCACCGCGACGGTGGGATCGGCGGCGGCGTCGATCAGTGCCTCGGCGGTCGCGTCGTACAGGGCTTCGTTGAAGGCGTTGAGCGCTTCGGGGCGGTCGAGCGTGATGGTCCTGACGCGGTCGGCGTCCTCGATCCGGATCACGGCGGCTCCTATGGCGTCGGTGTGGGGCGGCGGGGCGGGCGGCCCGGGGCCGGGGTGGGCGGCGCGGATCGAGTCGGTATGGGCCCTCGGGTGGGATTCCGCGTCGACGGACAGGAAACCTTACTTAGTTGACCGGGTCAAGGGTTGGGGCGTGATGTGGTGTTCGCTCGGTATTTGTCGGGCCGTTGTCCCGTGTTCGGCGTGCGTAACGGCCCGGTGGCGTGGGAAGGTCCACGTCGGTACGTCAGGAATGCGGAATGCCGCGCATATCGGGTCTTGATCCATTGGGCCGTAAAGGAGCCGTCGTGGAGTTCGACGTCGTCGTGGAAATTCCTGCGGGTAGTCGGAACAAGTACGAAATGGACCGGCGCACGGGACGCATCAGGCTCGACCGTATGTTGTTCACATCAACCGCTTATCCAGCCGACTACGGATTCGTGAACCGCACTCTGGGCGGCGACGGCGGCCCGCTCGACGTACTGGTGCTGCTCGACGAGCCGACGTTTCCCGGCTGTGTGATCCGCTGTCGCACGATCGGCATGTTCGTGATGAGCGACGAACAGGGTCCCGACGAGAAGGTCCTGTGCGTTCCCGCCCGCGACCCGCGCCGGCAGGGGATACAGGACATCGGTGATGTTCCCCTGCATCAGCTCAACGAGATCGCGCACTTCTTCGAGGTCTACAAGGATTTGGAACGCGGCAAGTCGGTGGACGGGTCGCATTGGGCGGGACGCGACGCGGCGGAGAAGGAGATCGTCGCGGCGTACGAGCGGCGCGAACTGGACTCGGGTGATTGGCCGTTCGAAGGACGATGAGACGCGAGGCCGGCGTTCGCGGCTCGGCGGTCTCGGGCCGGCCTCGTCGGTAGGGCGGTATCGGGCTCGGGACGGTGTTCGCGGGTCGACGGTCCGGGGTCGGGGAGCCTCGGGCCGTCCGCTCCGCCCCGCCGAGTCCGCCCGCCTGCCCGGATCGTAGGCTCGTGCCCATGACGCGAACCGGGTTCGAGTTGGTGATCTTCGATTGTGACGGCGTCCTCGTGGACAGCGAACGCATCGCGGTTCGCGTCGACGCGCAGATCATGGCCGAACTGGGCTGCGAGTTCACCGAAGAGGAAATCGTCGAACACTTCGTGGGCAGTTCGGTGGAGACGTACACGGCGCTGGTCGAGGAACGGCTCGGGCGCAGCCTCGCCGAGGACTGGCACAAGGAGTTCTCGCACCTGTACCGTGCCGCGTTCGACGCCGAACTCACCGCCGTGGACGGCGTCTTCGAAGCCCTCGCAGGCATCGACCACCCGACGTGCGTCGCTTCCAACGGCCCGCACCACGGCATCGAGCGCAACCTCGCGCTGACCGGTCTGCACGAGCACTTCGACGGACGCGTCTTCAGCGCCCAGGACGTCTCCGAGGGCAAGCCCGCCCCGGACCTGTTCCTGCACGCCGCCCGCACAATGGGCGTGGACCCGAGCCGGTGTGCGGTGATCGAGGACAGCGCCTACGGCGTGCAGGCCGCCCGCGCGGCCGGCATGCGGTCCTTCGGCTACGTCGGCGGCCTGACCAGCCCGACCCGCCTGGCCGGCACGAACGCCGTGCTGTTCGACGACATGCGCGCCCTCCCGGCTCTGCTGCGCGACGACACGGAAGCGATCTCGGGGTCGAAGGGCCCCCACGGGTGACGTCCTTCCCCTGATCGTCCTCACCCGATCCCGAGATCGTCTCCGTGCTCGGTCAGGCCCGGTGCACCACGCGGCCGGCCACCACGGTCGCCGCCACCGGTAGTTCGGGCAGGTCGTCGGGCGGACAGGTCAGTGGGTCGCCGCCGAAGACGGTCAGGTCGGCGTACCGGCCGATCGCGATGCGCCCCGAGATCGCCTCCTCGCCGGCGGCGTAGGCGGCCTCGGTGGTGTAGCCCGCGAGGGCCCGGCGCGCCGAGATGCCGGCGGACGCGCCGTACGGGGCACGGTCGCGAGCGCCCGCCGGGCGACGAAGCTG
>NZ_WWJX01000185.1 GCF_009865215.1 Streptomyces sp. SID3343
CCCGAGCGGCCTTGGTGTCTTGGGCCGGTGGCTGTTGGGCGAGCGTCGGCTCGGCTCGGTGTGCCTTGGCTCGGCGTGGCTCGGCGCGCCCGGGTATGGAGTCGGTGGCGCCGTCTGGCCCCGCGCCTGACGGCTGGGCTTGGCGCGGACCCGGGGCTTGGCCCCGGCCGGTCGTTCCCTCGTACCGGTCGCGGTCGTGGCTGGGTTCTGCGCGGTTGCCGCCTTCGCGCCGTTCACGCCGTTCGCCCCGTGGCAGGGGCCTGCCCGCCCGCCGCCCCCACAGGTCCCTGTCTCGGTCGCGGCCGGCTGTCCTTTTTGCGCTATTCGGGTTTGGGCGTGGTTCGGTGCGGGGCGAGTGGCGCGCCTGCGTTCGCATCGCTGTCGGTCGGGCCGGGTGCGGCTCGGGGTTTGCGGCTTGCTGGTGGTTCGTCTGGTGCGGGTTCTTTGAAGGATCTTCAGGTTATTACGCTCCGTGGCTCGCCCGTCCGGAAAGCGGCTCTTGACCTTGACCGTGCGAGTTATTTGAATGTGCGTTCAAAGAAACGGATCACCGCACCTGGAGTACGCATGAGCACCACCGAGGCGTCCCCGGCATCGTCCGACAAGGGTTTGCGGCAGGGGTCGGTCGGGCTGCTCGGTACCGTTGCGCTCGGTCTCGCGTCCGTGGCGCCGGCCTACAGCATCGCCGTGACCCTCGGCTTCGTGACGCTCGTCGCCGGCGATCTCGCTCCCGCCGCCCTCCTGGTCGGGTTCGTACCGATCCTGCTCACCGCGTTCGCGTTTCGTGAGCTCAATCGGTCGATGCCGGACTGCGGCACGACGTTCGTGTGGGGGACCCGCGCGTTCAGCCCCTACCTCGGGTGGCTGTCCGGCGGCTGGGTCGTGCAGATCTGTACGGTCATCGCGATGACCGCGCTCGCGCAGGTGGCCTCGGCTTACCTGCTCGATGTGGTCGGCCTCGACTCGCTCACCGACCAGACGTGGGCGGTGGCCCTGACCGGCGTCCTCATCCTTGCCCTCGTCACGTTCGTCGCCTATCGCGGGATCTCCATCGCCGCGAGCGCGCAGTACCTGCTCCTGGGCCTGCAGCTCGTCGCGCTGCTGACCTTCGGGATCGCCGCGTTCGCGCAGCACGGCGAGGCGGCCGGGGCGATGACGCCCTCGCTGTCGTGGCTGAATCCGTTCGGATTCGACAGTTGGGGTGTGTTCGCGCAGGGCGTGCTGCTCTGCCTGTACATCTATTGGGGCTGGGACGCCCTGATCACCGTCAACGAGGAGACCAAGGACAGCGCCAACACGCCCGGCAAGGCCGCCGTGATCTCGACCGTCGTGCTGCTCGCGACCTACCTGTTCACCGCGTACGCCGCGATCTCGTACGCCGGCGTGGGCACCGACGCGCTCGGTCTGGGCAACGAGGACAACGCCGCCGACGTGGTCGCGACCCTTGCGCCGGGGTTGGTCGGGTCGGCGACGGCCGCCCTGCTCAAGCTGTCCGTGGCGATCTCGGCGATCGCCGCGCTGCTCACGTGCGGGGTCTCCACGTCTCGCGCGACCCTGTCGATGGCCACCCACGGGGCGGCGCCCGAGCGATTCGGGCGGATCCACCCGCGCTTCGCCACCCCCGGGTTCGGGACGGCGTTCTTCGGCGTGGCGGCGGCGCTCGGACTGGTGGCGCTGTCCGCGTTGTCCGGGGACTTCCTGGGTGACGCGATCGGCTGTATCGGGCTGCTGATCGCCTTCTACTACGCGATCACCGGCTTCGCGTGTGTCTGGTACTTCCGGCGCGACCTGCGCAACGGGCCGCGTGATCTGTGGCTCAAGGGTCTGTTGCCGGCGATCGGCGCGAGCATGATGCTGGCCGCCTTCGGGCGCAGCGCCTACGACATGTGGCAGCCGGACTACGGGAACACCTCGCTGTTCGGCGTCGGCGGGGTGTTCCTGCTCGGGATCGGGTCGATCCTGCTCGGAGTCGTGGTGATGCTCGCCTATCGACCACGCGCCCGACGGTTCTTCGCGCACGGCCGCGAGGATGTCGTCCGGGTCACGGTGACCGACGACGCGCTCGCGGGCTGACGCCCGACGGCCGCCCCGGCACCGCCCCGCCGCCCCGCCGGCCCACCGACGCACCGTCCCCGACTCACCCCCTCCCCGCAAAAGCCTCACTCACCAGGGAACCCCATGCGCATCCTGAACATCGCCGCGATCCAGACCGCGGCCGTACCGCTCGACGTCGACGCCACCTGGCTGCGCTTCGCGGACCAGGTACGGGCCGTCCGCGGCCTCTTCCCGCACGTACAACTCGTGCTGGCGCCCGAGCTGTTGCTCGCCGCCCCCGCGCCGATGCTGGAGTCGCCTGCGTCGTGGATGACCGATACCGCCGAGCCGATCGACGGCCCGACCGTGCGCCGGGTGTGCGACTTGGCGCGCGAGACCGGCCTTTGGTTGGTACCGGGGTCGTTCTTCGAACGGGACGACAACGGGCGGATCTTCAACACCGCGATCGCCGTCTCGCCCACCGGCGAGGTGGTCGCGAAGTATCGCAAGGTCTTCACCTGGCAGCCCTACGAGGACGCCGAACCCGGCACGTGCTTCGAGGTGTTCGACATCCCCGACGTCGGCCGGGTCGGCCTCGCGATCTGCTACGACGGCTCCTTCCCGGAAACGGTGCGGCAGTTGGCGTGGATGGGCGCCGAGGTGGTGCTCCAGCCGGTACTGACCACCACCCGCGACCGCGAGATGGAGCGCGTCTGCGCGCGGGCCAACGCCTTCAGCAACCAGGTCTACGTCGTCAACCTCAACATCGCCGACCCGGCCGGCGTCGGCGAGAGCCTGATCGTCGACCCCGAGGGGATGGTGCGCCAGCAAGCCGGCGGCGGCGAGGAGGTACTGGTCGACGCGCTCGACCTGGACGCGGTCACGCGGGTGAGGACGTACGGCACGGCCGGCCTCAATCGGCCGTGGGCCCAGATCGCCAAGGACGGTGCCAACCTTCGCCTGCCGGCCTACGGCGGTGGGGGTATGGTCGCGCCCGAATGGGCCACGCGCGCATAGGGGATCGGCCGGTCGTACTCCGGTGTGCGGCGGCGCCGTGTCACGATGGCCGGCATGGGTGACACGCGCGCGTTCGACGACTTGGCCGAGGGGTACCAGCGGTTCCGGCCCGACTATCCGCAGGCGGCGTGGGAGACGCTGCGCGGGTACGTCGGGCCGGATGTCGAACTGTTGGTCGATGTCGGGGCCGGTACCGGGATTGCGACGCGTGCCCTGCGGGCCACGTTCGGGGCGGGGCCCGATGTGGTCGGAGTCGAGCCGGGAGAGGGCATGCGGGCGCAGGCGGAGAACGTGGCCGGCGACGTGCGTTACGTGGCCGCGCCGGCCGAGGCACTGCCCTTTGCCGACGGGAGCGCGTCGCTGGTGTTGACCGCGCAGGCGCTGCACTGGTTCGACCGGCCGGCGTTCTATGCCGAGGCGACGCGGGTGCTGCGGCCCGGTGGGGTGATTGCGGTTCTGGTCAACGACCGTGACACGGCGGCGAGTTCGTTTCTGCAGGCGTACGAGGATCTGCTGGAGCGGCACAACGACGACTACTCGCGCGACTACCGCCACTTCCCGGTGTCGGACGAGTTGGACGCGGCGTTCGGGATGGGCGACGACTACCGGTTCGGGTGGAGCCGCCGACAGACCCGCGACGAGTTCGTCGGTACGGCGCTGTCGTCCAGCAAGACGAACGCCGTCGTGCGCAAGCTTGGCGAGGCCGAGACGCGGGCGGCGATCGGGGCGGTGTTGGCTCTGCACTTTGCCGGTGACGACGTCGAAATCCCGTTCACGACGAGTCTGTTCCTGCGTCGCCGAAGCGCTTGAGTGCTTGAGCGCTCGGGCGCTTGAGCGCCGGAGCGCCGGAGCGCCGGAGCGCTTGAGTGCTTGAGTGCTTCGGCTGAGAGTTACGGGCCGTGGGCTGTGTGCCTTGTCGCGTGTGGGGACGACTCGCACGGGTCGTGGGTCCCGGGATTTTCGGGCCCGGATGATCTACTGACACGACCCACTCGGCGGGTGCGGGCGAGGCCGGCGCCCGATGGAAAGGCGTGATCTAGTGCGCATCGATCTCACCGGGAAGACCGCCTTGGTCACCGGCTCGACCCAGGGCATCGGGGCGGCCATCGCGACCGGTCTGGGCCGGGCGGGCGCGCGCGTCGCCGTCAACGGGCGCAGCAGGGAGTCGGTCGACGCGGCGCTGGAGCGGCTGCGCGGCGAGGTGGCGGACGCCGAGTTCGTGGCCGCGCCGGGCGACATCGCCACCGACGCCGGCACGCGGCAGGTCCTGGACGCGGTGCCGGACGTGGACGTACTCGTGAACAACCTCGGCATCTTCGGCGCGCGGCCGGCCCTGGAGATCGACGACGACGAATGGCGTCGGTACTTCGAGGTGAATGTGCTCACGGCGGTACGGATGACGCGCGGGTATCTGCCGAGGATGCGCGAAGGCGGGTGGGGGCGGGTCTTGAACATCGCGAGCGACTCGGCGTTCGTCGTCCCGGCCGAGATGATCCACTACGGGATGTCCAAGACCGCGCTGCTCGCCGTGTCGCGCGGGTTCGCGAAGGAGGCGGCCGGGAGCGGTGTCACGGTCAACTCGGTGATCGCCGGGCCCACGCATACCGGCGGCGTCGAGGACTTCGTCTACGAACTGGTGGACCGCGACCTGTCGTGGGAGCGGGCGCAGCGCGAGTTCATGAGGCTGCACCGCCCGCAGTCGCTGATCCAACGCCTGATCGAGCCGGAGGAGATCGCCAACATGGTCGTCTACCTCGCTTCGCCGCTCGCGTCGGCCACCACGGGCGGCGCGATTCGCGTCGACGGTGGGTACGTGGACTCCATCGTGCCGTGACGTCTCGCGCGCGCCGCTCAGCCGTGGCGAACCGAGGCCGGCCGGTCACTACTTGCCGGCGCGCGCCAGGGTCTTGGCGGCAGCGGACTTCTCCGCCTTGGCGGCCTTCTTGTCGGTGAGCGTCTTGGCGGCGGCGGAGAGAGCCGCCTTGGCGGAAGCCTTCGGGCCGCTCTTCTTCGAAGCCTTGCCACCGGCTCCGGTGCCGGATTTACTCGAAGCCTTCGGGCCGGATTTGCTCGAGGTTTTCGGGCCGGTCTTGCTCGAAGCCTTCGGGCCGGTCTTGGCGGAATCCTTGGTACCCGTCTTGCCGGAAGCCTTTCCGCCGGCCTTGCCGGATGCCTTCCCCGTACTACCGCCGGCCGCCTTTCCGCCGGTCGCGGCGGTCTGGGACAACGCGCTGCCCGCAGCGGACTTCTCCGCCTTCGTGGCCTCCTTGCCGGCCACGGTCTTGCCCGCGGCGGAAGCGGCCTTCCTGCCGGTCTGCCCGGTGCTTTCGGGCGCCTGGGACAGTGCGCTCGCCGCTGCCGCCTTCTCTTGCTTGGTCGCCTTGTCGCTCTTGACGGTCTTGCCCGCAGCCGAGGCTGCCTTCTTGCCGGTCCGAGCAGAGTTCTTGGCCATGGCCGATGCCTTCCGGTGGAGGGACTTCGACGACTCCGTACGGCGGCGGTCGGCGACGGAGAGCGGACTGCGGCGTCCACGTGTCGAATCGGTACTTCATGGCGCCTGCCCCCAGTCGTTCTCGCTACGCAGCTCCCTCCGCAATCGTGGTCGTGCACGGGCCGTTGGGAAGCGTGTCAATCAAGGTTGACGTCTGTCGGATGTCAACGTAGATTGACGGGCATGACGGAAGCCACCGACCTCGCCACTCGTGCGGGGGATCGCGATCCTCGGGTCGGCCTGCGGGCCGTCGCCGCACTTCGACGATTGCTCGAACAGCTCGAAGCCGTGCAAGTGCGCAGTGCGCGGGTGCAGGGCTGGTCGTGGCAGGAGATCGCCGCCGAACTGGGCGTGAGTCGCCAGGCGGTCCACAAGAAGCACGGGAGGAACTGATGTTCGAAAAGTTCACGAGCCCGGCGCGCGATGTCGTGAGGGGGGCCGCGGAGCGGGCCGATCAGGCCGGGGAGGCCGATGTAGGGGAGGAGTACATGCTCGCGGCGCTGCTCGACGCGCAGGGCACCCAGGCGGCCATGGCCCTCGCCGCGATCGGGATCGCCGCCGGTCGCGACGAGATCGAACGTTCACTCGCCGAGGCTCGTCGGCGGGGCGGGATCTCCCGCTCCGACGCCGAGGCCCTCGCCGGACTCGGGATCGACGTGGGCGAGATCGTCTCGCGGGTCGAACAGACGCACGGCGAGGGCGCGTTGGCGGTTCCCGGCCGGCGCAGGCGGCTGTGGCCGTTCGGCACGCGTCTCACCCACACGCCCTTCACGGACGGGGCCAAACAGGTCCTCGAACAGTCGCTGCGCCAAGCCCTGGCCCGCGGCGACAAGCACATCGGCGACGAGCACATCCTGCTCGCGCTCACGGCCCGGCCCGGCGTGGTGGCCGACGTCCTCGCCGACCACGGGGTCACCACCATGGCCGTACTGCGCGCGCTCGCCACGCCCCCGCAAGCCAAGGCGAGCTGAGCCCGGACGGGACCGGCCGCCCGCGCGGGTGCGTCGTGTCGCTACCAGCCCCGGTGGTCGTTCGGGTGCGTCGTACCGCCACCCCGCTCCGGTGGTCGTTCGGGTGCGCCGTGTCGCCACCCCGCCCCGGCCGCCGCCCAGGGTGCGCCTTACCGCCCTCCGGCCTTCCTCGGCCGCGCCGACGCGCCGAGTCTCGGCTGCCGCAGCCGACGCCTCGAACAACCAGCCCCAACCACCCCACCACGCCCCCGAACAACCGCGTCTCCACGGCCGCCTCACTACACCCGCCCCCAACGACCGCGCTCCCAACGACCGCGCCCCCAACAACCGCGCCCCACCGCCGCGCACCGCCCCCGGGCCCCCAACGCCCCGACCAC
>NZ_WWJX01000186.1 GCF_009865215.1 Streptomyces sp. SID3343
GCACCGCAGGCACCGCAGGCACCGCAGGCACCACCGAGCCGAACACCTGACGCCCGCTTGGCGGCCCACCGCCGCCCAGAGCAGATCCCCGCCCAGAAACACGTTCCGAAATCCGTTCCCCCGCACCTGTCACATCCGGTCCGCGAGCTCCGTCAGTGCTGTGACAGACCAAATCCGGGCGCCTCACCAAGGCCCCGAAGGCCCGAAGGCCCGGACATCCCCGAAACCCCGAAGTCACAGTCACGCTGAAGGAGATCCAGTCATGAGCGCTCGCATGGGCAACCCCGCGATGGTCGTTCCCGGTGCCTTTCAGGCCCTCCTCGGCCTGGGCAAAGTCGTCAACAAGGTCGGCCTCTCGCCGATCCTGGTCGAGCTGGTCAACCTGCGCGCCAGCCAGATCAACGGCTGCGGCGTGTGCGTCCACGGCCACGCCCGCGACCTGCGCAAGAACGGCGAGAGCGACGAGCGCATCGACACCGTCGCCGGGTGGCGCGACACCCCCTGGTTCACCGACGCGGAACGCGCCGCCCTCGCCCTCACCGAAGCCGTCACCCGCATCGCCGACCGCCCCGACCCGGTCTCCGACGAGGTCTACGCCGAATCCGCCAAGCACTTCGACGAGCAGGAACTCGCTGCCCTGCTCCTGACCATCGCCTCCGTCAACGTCTGGAACCGCATCAACATCGCCACCCACCAGGTCGCCGGCGCCGAATGGTGAACCGAGCACACCCCCGGGGCCCCTCGCCCCCGAGAACCGAACGCCCGACAACCACCGCGCAGGCGCCGATGCGACGAGCCCCGCACCGGCGCCAAGCCGCTCACGGGCTCGCGGCACTCGCCTCGCCGGCCCCACTCGCCTCGATCGCGTCCTTCAGCGGCACAGCCGAGTACAACAACGCCCGAGAACCGTCCGCCGACACCTCGCCGGTAGCCGGATAGGCGCGCTGCGGAGGGGACATCGCCACGGCCGGCACGTACGCCGACGGATCCGCCCACACCTGCTCCCACGTGGTCACCCCACACAGCCACGACTCGGCCGGCACCCACACCAGCGGCGGCCACTCGTCTGGTGACCGGCTCGGTCGGCCCGGCCTGCCACCGGGTTGCCACATCACGCGGGCGCCCAACGACCGACTCGGCTTCATAGCCCCGGCACTCGCTCAGCCGCCTCACCGGTATTCGCACCGCATCGTCACACGCCGTGTTACATTGGGCATATGAGCAAGGTCAGGTTCTCCATTTCCCTGGACGAGGCACATGCCCTGCGGATAAGAGCCGCTGCCGCGCAAGTCGGCATGGATGTATCGGCCTACATGAGTTCGGCCGCTTTGGAAGCCGTGGAACGGGACGAACGAGCCCGCGAGGTATTCGCCGACATCGACGAGCGGATCGCCGATGCGGAAGCGGTCGGTTCCCTGCCATGGCCCCCGGCCGCTTCCGACGGCGATCTCGACAGCGAGCAGGTCGCCGAGATCGCGGCCGACTGGAAGGCGTTCTTCGGTGCAGGCCAGTCCGCCGGCGAAGACCACAAGGGGGTGGCGTGACCGGCGTCGTCGTATACGACAGCGGCATGCTGATCGCTCTGGTGCGCCGGAAGGGGCTCGTTCAGCATCAGCACCAGCAGATCATCCGGTATGCCCGTCCCATTGTGCCGGGCCCAGTGCTGGCCCAGGTTTGGCGTGACGATCCGGCCACGCGCTACATCCTGGGTCGCTACCTCCGAGAATGCTCGGTACACACGGACTACACCGAACACGACTACAAACGTATCGGCGTCATCCTCAGTGACGTTCTTCTCCCCGCGAAGAAGCGCCCTGACGTGGTGGATGCCCTCCTCGTCCTGACTGCCGTCAAACACGGCAAGGCGTCCATCCTCACCTCCGACGCCGGCGACATCGGCGCGTATCTCGACACGCTACCCAAAGCCGACGTACGCATCGTCGGAGTGTGACAACCGCGATTCTGCGGGTGGCACACAGGTCTCCTGACCTCACACGGCGGCGGTCTTCCGAACTTCCGGGAACCGCCGTCGCGTTTCTCGTATCACCGCACCGACCAAGCCGACGGCGGACGTCAGGGCAGGTACGTCTGGAAGATCTCGCCCATCGCCCCGTCCTGGTGGTCCGGGACGCGATAGTACGTGCGGATGACGACCGAGCCGTCCGCCTCGAAGCGGTAGGTCTCGATGCTGACCACGTTGCCCTCGACGCCGTTGTCGGTGAAGTGGTTCTCCATCACCCACGCGACCTCGTTGCCGCAGACGAACAGGGTGCCGGGCTGGATCCGGAAGCGCACCGTCGGCTGGAAGAGGTCCCACGAATCGAGGGCGCAGTGCTCGAAGCCCTGCTTCTCCGGCGTGCCGACCGGGTCGAGCATCCGGAAGTCGCCCGGCGCGACCGCGCGCCAGTTCGCCGACCAGGCCTCCTTGTCGCCGGAGTTCCACAGAGCGACGTATTGGTCGGCCCAGTGCAGCAGTTGCTTGGTGTCGGGAATCGACATGAGGCTCCTCCGAGATCGGTGCCGTGAACGAGCGGTATGTGAAGGGCAGTCCTGGAAACGGGTGGTAGGCGGAGCGTGCGGTAGACGGAGCGTGCGGTAGGCGGAGAGTGCGGTACCGGGAACGCGCGGCGCGGCGTGCGCCTTCGTCCGGTGACACGTGTGCACCCGGCGGTAGGCGGGAAGCGGCAACCGGACGGTACCCGCGTGCGCCCGGCGGTCAGACCCCGTACCCGCCGTCGACGTCCAGTTTCTGGCCGCTGATGAAGCCGGCCCGATCCGAGGCCAGGAAGCACACCGCCTCGGCGATGTCCCCCGCCCCGCCGAATCGCCGCAGCGGGATGTTGCGCTTGGCGACGTCGAGGGCGCGTTCGTCGAGGTCGCCGCTGCCGATCAGGCGGGCCGCCATGCCGTCGGTGAGCATGCCCGGGCCCACACTGTTCGCACGGACCCCGAACCGGCCCTCCTCGGCCGCGATGCCGCGCACGATCGCCTCGACCGCGCCCTTGGTGCACGAGGAGAGGCCGTCGCGGACCGGGAAGCGGCTCGTGGCGGCCGTGGTGACCGCGACCAGGCTCCCGCCGCCCGGCGCCGTGCGCAGGTGCGGCAGCGACGGATGTACGAGGTTGAAGAACGCGGCCGCGTCGCCGTCGAGTTGCTCGCGGTACTGCGCGGGCGTCACGCGGCTCAAGTGCAGCATGGGTACGTGCGGGCCCGACGCGTACACGACCGTGTGGACGCCGCCGAACTCCGCCGCCGCCGCGTCCACGAACGCCGCCACCGCGTCCGCGTCGGTGAGGTCCACCCGCCACGCCCTGGCCCGGCGGCCGTGCTTGGCGCGGGCCTCCTCGGCGATGGCCTCGGTCGCGTCGGCGCTGCTGCGATACGTCATCGCCAGATCCGCGCCCCGTTCGGCGAGCATGCGGCAGATCGCGGCGCCGATGCCGCCCCCGGCCCCGACGACCACGGCCGCCCCGGTCCGGTTCTCGAAGTCGCGCTCCATGACCACTCCCTACATCTGACGATCCGTCAGATCTACCTCCATGGTCAAGAACTGTCAATCACCCTCCCGTCGGCCGTTCCGATCCGCGGGTAGCGGTACGCGCGCCGTACCCGACCCCACGCCCTGATCGGCGGGCCGACCGCTGCCGGCCCTGACAGCACCGACGCGTAGGCGCACGACCGGCGTGCGGTCCTCACGGGTCGCCGGCATCCGGATGGCACGCCGGTCGCGATCGGCATCCTGTCCGGCCATGGGGGCCGGCGATACAGCCGTTGGCACTGAAGGGCTTGACCAAAGTCGTCCGGAGCCGGGGTGCTCATCGGGTGTCGGGGTCTGCGGGGGTGTCAGGTGACGAGTGTGCTGATGGCATCGCCGATGTATTTGGCGCCGAGGAGGCCGAGAACGGTCGTCATGATGGCGGCGTTGTGGGCGGACATCCAGGCTTTCCAGCTGTCGAGGGTCTTGGCGGAGCGTTCGCCGCCCAGGAGGTAGACGGCCAACGGCACGGTGGTGCAGAGCGAGGCGACGACGACCAGGAGGACGGCTGCGATGCTCTTGCCGCCGGTGCCGGCGGTGCTGCCCGCGATCGCGAGGGCCCCGCCGACGACCAGTACGAGGTTCTTGGGGTTGGCGACGGCGAGGGCAGCGGCCAGTCCGGCGGACTTGGCGGGGGTGAACCGGTCGAGCGCCTTCATCCACCCGGGCGGGGCGGCCACGTGGTCCTCCCGCGGGCGGCCGGTGAACTGCTTGACGGCCAACAGGACGAACAGGGCGCCCAGGACGAGTTTGACCCAGCCGGTCCAGGTGGCCGGGGTGCCGTCCGCGCCGGCGGCGTCGGCACCGGAGCCGAGTAGGACCAGCAGTGCGGTGGCTGTGGCCAGGGACAGGGTCCAGCCGGCGGCGAAGGCGATGCCGTTGACGCGGCCCTTGGGGGTGGCGAGCATCAGGATGACGGCGATCAGCGGCAGCGGGCTGATGGCGATGCCGACGGCGGAGGGCAGCATCTGCCCGATCGCGTCCCCCACGTCAGGCGCCCGCGGTCAGGGCGGGCAGCGTCCGGGTGCCGTCCAGGACCGCGGTGTCGGGCCCGTGGATCCGAGTGATGACGGCGAACGGCCCCTGCGGCACGGGCAGCCGGTTCGCGGCCTGGTCCGGGTCGGTCGGACGGGCGTGCCGGACATAAAGGGTCAGGCTGCCCCGCAGGCGGTCCATCGCCGGCACCGACACCACCCACGGCTCCGATCGCAGGTCCGGCCAGGCCCACGAGCAGGGGGTGTCGTTGTCGGACGTCACGACGTCGGTGTTCTCCGGCCGCGACGGTTGCGGGTAGGGCCGGAACGTCCCGAACCCGCCGACATAGCGGTGGTCGTCGGCGTCGACGGCCTGCGCGTACAACGTCCGGTAGTTCTCCGGCATCGGGTGCCCGTACACCCAACCCTGCGCCGCCGTCTCCCGCACCGTGACCGGATTCGCGCCACCCATGTGCTTCCGTCCTAAATGTAGAAATCCACCTATTTATACCTTTGCTGTCGGAGGACGCGGCACCGGCGCGCAGGTCGGCCGGGGCCGGAACACCTACGGCAGGCGCGCCCCCTGTCTCGGGATGCGTGGGCGGGGGATCGCTCATAGCGTCTGGGCATGGGTGACGATGTGCGGCTTCCCGGCAGGCTCGGCGCGGTGCGGATGGCGGGAGAGCTCCCGGAACGGGCGGACCTGGGTGCGGTCTTCGACGAACTCGACTACCAGATGGCCTGTCAGGCGTACCTGTGGGCGCTGCCTCTGGTGTCGTACGCGCAGTGGCAGAAGGTGCACCGGGAGGTCTTCGGCGCGGGGGCGTGCGACCTGGTGCACTACGAGACCTACCGGGACCGGCTCGGGCTGATCACCGCGAACGCCACCACTCCGTACATCCTGAACTTCGTCGACCTCTCCGCGACCGGCCCGCTGGTGATCGAGCTCCCGGCCGGCCCGACGGCGGGTGGGGTGTCCGACTTCTGGCAGCGCGAGATCGCGGTGATGGGGGAGATGGGCCCCGACCGGGGCAAGGGCGGCCGCTACCTGGTCCTCGCCCCCGGCCAGGACGCTCCGGCGGACACCGAAGACCTGCGGGTGCTGACCTCCACCGGCACCAACATCATGTTCGGGTTCCGCACCCTGGACCCCGACCCGGCCCGCTCCAAGGAGCTTGTGGACGCGGTCCGGCTCTACCCGTACGGGCAGCGCGAGAGCGCACCCGCCACCCGGATCGTCTCGCCCCAGGGCCGCCCGTGGTCGGGTGACCAGCCCCGAGGGCTGGAGTACTGGCAGCGACTGCACGCCGTCTACCAGGACGAGGTCGTCGACGAACGCGACCGGTTCTATCTGGCCATGCTCAAGCAGCTCGGCATCGAGAAGGGCAAGCCCTTCGCCCCCGACGAGCGCCTGGTTCGCATCCTCGGCCAGGCGAGCGCTGCGGGGGAGCTGATGGCCCGGGCGAACACGTTCGCCAAGCGGTTCGACGGCTCACGGTACTGGCCCGACCGGCAATGGGACCTGGTGCTGATGCTGGACCGCTCCGACCAGCGGGCCGAGCACCACGACCAGCTCCTGGAACGCGCGGCCTGGTTCTACGAGGCCGTCAGCTTCTCCGCAGCCATGAAGAGCCGGACCCCCGGCCTGGGCCAGGCATACCTGGCCACCTACACCGACGGCCGCGGCCAGTGGCTGGACGGCGGCCGCTCCTACACCCTGCACGTGCCTGCCGACGTCCCCGCGAAGCTGTTCTGGTCGGCCACCGTGTACGACACCGCCACCCGCTGCCTGATCGACAACCCCCAGCAGCGCGGCGACCGCGGCTCACGCGACCCCGATCTGGTCCACAACGCCGACGGGTCGGTCGACCTGTACTTCGGCCCCGAGCCGCCCGTCGGCGACGAGTCCAACTGGGTACAGACCCTGCCGGGCAAGCACTGGTTCTCCTACTTCCGCTTCTACGGCCCCCTGGAGCCGTACTTCGACCGCACCTGGAAGCTCGGCGACGTCACTCCTGCCTGACACGCGGGCCGTCCCGGCACCCGCGCGGCCGGGCCCTTGGGCGGGCGCGATCGGACAGCCGACCGATCGCCGTCAAGGAATTCGGCTCACCGGGTGTGGGAGACCAAAGATGCGACAGAGCGTCACTCCCACAAACGCAGAAGCTCACCATGCCATCGACGCCCGTCCCCACCGCCCACGCGAACGCCCAGGCAGGCAAAGCCCACCCGGGCGTCCATACGCACCGACGAATCCGGCGAGTCCGGCGAGTCCAGCGAGTCCAGCGAGTCCAGCGAGTCCAGCGAGTCCAGCGAGTCCAGCGAGTCC
>NZ_WWJX01000187.1 GCF_009865215.1 Streptomyces sp. SID3343
GACCACGACCGGCAGCCCGGCCACGACGCCCACCACGACCCGGGCGAGCGCGCCGAGCAGCGACGAGGACAAGGTGCTGGCGGCGGTCAACGAGGAGCGCGCGAAGGCGGGCTGCGCACCGGTGAAATCCGATGCCAAACTCCGCGAGTTGGCCCGCGCGCACAGCGCGGACATGGCCCGGCGCAACTACTTCGACCACAACACGCCCGAGGGTCTGACCCCGTGGGACCGCGCGGAGAAGGCGGGTGTGAGCAACCTGGGCGCCGAGAACATCGCGCGCGGCCAAAAGACCGCCGACGCCGTCATGCGGGCCTGGATGAACAGTCCCGGCCACCGCCGCAACATCCTCGACTGCAGCCTCACCACGTTGGGCGTGGGCATCCAGGAGGGCGCCGGGGGACCGTGGTGGACCCAGGACTTCGGCCGCTAGACCGTTGGCTCCTGCCGTACGTCACCCGCTCGGCGGTCCCCCACACGCGTCAAGCCTCGCGTGTCGACACCTCGCGCCTCGAAGCCCGCGCCTCGAAGCCCCTCGCCTCGAAGCCCCTTGCGTCGGGAACCCCGCGCGTCACACGAAGCGTGGTGCGCCTACCCCCAGGCACGCCGCGAGCAGGCCGAACACGTGGGGCCCGGACTCGCCCTGGTTGCGGGCGAGTACGTCCTCGATCGGAGCCGCGAACGCGATCCGACCTGCCGCCGCGGCCCACCGCACCGCCGCCGCGGCCACCCTGGGCCGGGCCCGACCCAGGCCCGCCACGACCTCGTCGCGCAGTTCCGCGTAGCGCTCCGGGCGCGAGAGTTCGCCGCGGTCGCTGAAGACGTCCTCGCCGGAACGGGCGGACTCGAGTTCGAGGCGGCTCATCGCCAGGTGCGCCGCCGCGTCCCCCGGATTGAGCCACGCCTCCCACTCGCCCTCGTCGCTCACCCCCTGCACGTGCGCGACATGCGTCTCGAAGACCCAGCAGACCAGGACCGGCGAGGCGGCCTTGGCGGCCAGGGCCGTCATCCACGGGCGCTCGAACGCGTACGGATCGTCCGCGTGGTGCACGTGCGTCGCGAACCAACCGTCGCCGGCCTCCCACAGGAGGCGGGCCCGGTGCCGTTCGGTGTCCACGTGCGGGGCGAGTTCGGACAGCGGCGCGGCCGCGCGCACGACGACGATGTCACCGTTGAATCCCACGACGCGCTCCCTGTGCGCTAGTGCTGCTGCGGTGCCGGTCGACCCGCTGCCGCCGACAGGCGAGGCGGCCGTTGGCAGGCAGGGCAGAAGTAGCTGCTGCGGTTCATGAACGAGACGCGGCGGATCGCGGTGGCGCAGCGGTTGCAGGGTTGATCCTCGCGGCCGTACGCGTCCAGATCCCGGGAGAAGTAGCCGCTCTCGCCGTTCACGTTGACGTACAGGCTGTCGAAGGAGGTCCCGCCGACCGCGAGCGCGTCGGTCATCACGTCGCGTACGGAAGCGAGCAGCAGTGTGGTCTGTGCCAGCGTGAGCTTGCCCGTCGGCCGGGCGCCGTGCAACTTCGAGCGCCACAGGGCCTCGTCGGCGTAGATGTTGCCGATGCCGCTGATCAGGCTCTGGTCGAGCAGCGCGCGCTTGACCTCGGTGTTTCGGCGGCGCAGCGCCGCGTGGAAGAGCACGTCGTCGAACAGCGGATCGAGCGGATCACGCGCGATGTGCGCCATCGACGGGGGCAGGGTCGCACCGCCGCGCTCGACCGCGAGGCCGCCGAACGTGCGCTGGTCGACGAAGCGCAGTTCGTTGCCGCCGTCGGTGAACGTCAGGCGTACGTGCAGGTGCTTTTGCCGGGGCGTCTCGGGCTGCTCGACCAGGAGTTGCCCGCTCATCCCCAAGTGCGCCAGGAGCGCGTCCTCGGGCTCTTCGGCGCCGGGCGCCACCAGGGGCAACCACAGGTACTTCCCGCGCCGCATGGCGGCGTGTACACGGCTGCCCACCAGGGTGTCGGCGAAGTCGAGCGGACCGGCGAGGTGGCGACGCACGGCGCGCTCGTGGGTGACCTCGACGTGCGCGATGGTGCGGCCCACCACCCACGTCTCCAGACCTCTGCGGACGACCTCGACCTCGGGCAGCTCGGGCACGCGCGCACTCTCCCTGTAAGAACCGTCTCGCACGCGGGACGGGAAGACGGGACTTCGAATTCGGTACGAGGACGGGGAAACGCGAAAATGCCTGCCGGTAGGTGGGGTCGTGCCGAGTGGGCACAAGGCCGCTCCCGGTTCGAACCCACCTGTCGGCAGGCATTGGCTCGGAGACTAGGTGGTCGCCGGCGGCGTGCCGGAACCGTCCCCGTACTTGGCGCGGATCGAGTGCCAAGCGCTTTCGGCGGCCTGTTGCTCCGCCTCCTTCTTGCTTCGCCCGACACCGGTGCCGTAGTCGACACCCGCGACGCGAGCGAGCGCGGTGAAGGTTTTCTCGTGGTCGGGACCGGTCTCGGAGACCACATACTCGGGGACTCCGATACCCGCCGCGGCGGTCTGCTCCTGGAGGCTGGTCTTCCAGTCGAGACCCGCACCGAGATTCGCCGACTGCTCGATCAGGGGATCGAACAACCGGTGGATCAGTTCGGTCGCGGCATCGAGGCCCTGGTCCAAATACACCGCACCGAGGATGGCTTCGAGTGTGTCCGCGAGGATCGAGGACTTGTCTCGCCCACCCGTGCCCACTTCACCTCGGCCGAGCCGGATGAAGGCGCCCAGGTCCAGTTGTCGACTGACGCCCGCGAGGGCGCGCGAGTTGACGACGGCGGCCCGCAGTTTCGCGAGCTGACCTTCGGGCAGGTCGGGGTGCCTGCGGTACAGCGTGTCGGTGACGACGAGTCCGAGCACCGAGTCGCCCAGAAACTCCAGGCGCTCGTTGGTCGGGAGCCCGCCGTGCTCGTACGCGTACGAGCGATGGGTGAGGGCGCGTTCCAGAAGGGCGGCATCGAGCGACCAGCCGAGCCGCCCCTCCAGTTCCGCGTACTGCGCAAAGGATTCCGTCACCGGAACGACCACCGGCCGGATCAGACGTCGAGGACCTGGCGGCGGTTGTAGGTACCGCAGCTCGGGCACGCGATGTGCGACAGCTTGGGCTCACGGCAGCGCTCGCAGGTCACCAGGTTGGGGGCAGTGGCCTTCCACTGGCTCCGGCGGTGCCGGGTGTTGGAGCGCGACATCTTCCGCTTCGGAACAGCCACGGCTACTTCTCCTGGTTCTCGTCGGCGCGGGACGCGCCGTCAACGTCGGCTTCGGCGGAAGGTCCGTCGAAGATGCTGGTCAGCTTCGCCCACCGGGGATCGGCGAGCTCGTGGCTGTGGTCGGGGTCCTCCGCGAGCAGCGCTCCACATTCGGAGCACAGGCCCGGGCAGTCCTCCCGGCACAGCGGCGAGAGCGGCAGTGCGAGCACCGTCGCGTCTCGCAGGACCGGCTCCAGGTCGAACAGGTCGTCCTTGAGCCGGAAGGCGTCCTCGTCGGCTTCCGCGTCCGGGTAGACGTACAGCTCCTGGAAGCGCACCGTGAGCTCACGCTCGAGCGGTTCCAGGCACCGAACGCACTCGCCGGTCAGCGGCATCTGTGCGACGCCGGTGACCAGCACCCCCTCCATGACCGCTTCCAGCCGGATGCCCAGCTGGATGGGTGCACCGAGCGGAGCGCCGATCACTTCTGCCACGCCCATGTCCGCCGGGGCCGGCACGGAGCGGGACACCTTCAGCATGGATCCAGGCCGACGCCCCAGCTCGCGTGTATCGATGACGAGCGGTTTGCGGTGATCCAAGCGGTCCAGGGTGTCCTACCTCATGCAATGCCACCCCCCGTGGTGCGGGGGGCTCAACGGTCAGGGTTTCGCGATCCCTTGGAGCACGCGAAAAACGCGCCTCAGGCAGGGTCGGTCCGTAAGAGTATCGCAGCCCACGCGCCAGGCCCCAAACGGGGCCTTTCGAGCGACGGGACCAAGGCGCGGCCGGGGGCGGCGCGCGCCTACTGCTGCCGGCCGCCGTCCTGCTGGAACTGGCGGACGTCGATCAGGCTCGTGTCGAAGAAGCTGGTCTCGTCCAGCGACTGCGCGTACTGCGCCTGCGGGTCGTAGGCGGGCTGCTGTCCGGTGTTCGCCGGGTCGTGCCCGGGGGCGGGCGCGTACGGCTGCTGCGCCTGCTGGTCGTAGTGGGGCATGTCGTACTGGCCCTCGTAGCCGCCCTGGTAGGCGACGTCCTGGCCGTTGCCCTGCTGCGCGTAGACCGGCTGCCCGTAGGCGTCCTGGGTGTAGCCGCCCTGGTCGTAGGGGCCGGCTTGGGCCGGGACGACGGGCTGCTGTGCGGGCGGCGCGGGGTACTCCGGTTGCGCGGGCTGGGCCGGCTGGGCCGCGAAGGCCTCCTCGTGGCCGTCGAGCTGCGCCTGGAGGCTGCCGGGGCGGCCCTTGCCCTGGGCGTCGGCCAGCTCCTGCGCCTGCATGTACTCGCCGAGCTCGTCGGACGGGCGGCGGCCGCGCATCTTGTCACGGCCGCGGCCGATCGCGCCGAGGGTCTTGGTCAGCACGACCTCGAAGTTGGCCAGCTTCTGGTCGACGTAGTCGTCGGCCTCCTCGCGGATGCGCTGCGCCTCGCGGCGGGCCTCGTTCAGGATCCGGTCGGCCTCGCCGTACGCCTCGCGGGCGACCTCGGTGTCGGCGATCAGCGAGCCGCGTTCCTCGCGGGCGGTCGCCAGGACGCGTTCGGCCTCGCGGCGCCCCTCCTCGATGACCGACTCGCGGTCGCCGAGAACTCGGCGCGCGTGGTTGAACTCTTCGGGCAGGAGGTTCTTGAGCTCCTCCAGCCGAGCCACCACGTCCGCACGGTTGACCACGCACGATGCCGACATCGGCATCGAGCGGGCGCTCTCGACCAGTGCGATCAGTTCGTCGAGCTTGGGCTGCACGTCCACGGGCTTGCTCTCTCTCCTGAAACCGACGTTCGCCGTCGGATTCGACGGCATCGCGCGACGGACCTACCCACCGCGGGCGGTCGGCCCGAGGGGGATGGTGCGTGCTGCGTCAGCCCTGCGCGAGCCGTTCCGTGAGCCGGCGAAGCACGGTCTCCGGCACGAGACCGGATACATCGCCCCCGTACGTCGCGACCTCTTTGATCAGGCTCGACGAAAGGAAGCTGTAGAGGGGGTTCGTCGCGACGAACAATGTCTCCACTTCGGTAAGACCGTAGTTCATCTGCGCCATCTGCAACTCGTAGTCGAAGTCGGTGACGGCGCGCAGGCCCTTGATGATGGCCGGAATGCCACGTTCCTTGCAGAAGTTGACCAGCAACCCCTCGAACGCCTCGACCTTGACGTTCTTGTACTGCTCGGTGACCTCGTGCAGCATCTCGATGCGCTCGTCGATCGTGAACAGGCCGGAGGGCTTGGCTCGGTTGAAGCCGATCGCCACGTAGACCTCGTCGTAAAGGCTGGAAGCCCGTCCGATGATGTCCAGATGACCGTTGGTGACGGGGTCGAACGAACCAGGGCAGACGACTCGACGCAACGGAGGTTCCCCCTCGAAATCGGGTGCCGACGGGTTCGCACCGCCGGGTCGCGGGCCTGGTCAGGCGTGCGCGGCGCGACCGTACCAGAGCGTTCCCTCGCCGTAGCGACGGGACCTGATCTCTTCGAAATCCGCGGGCCACGCGAATGCCCCGCCGCGCGTCGATCGCTCGACCACGATCAGCGCGTCGGGCGCCGTCCAGCGGTTCTCGGCCAATGCGACGACCAGGGCGGCGACGTCACCGTCCGTGGTCGCGTAGGGCGGGTCGAGGAAAATCACGTCGAACGGCGCGCCGGGGCACGGTTCGAGGACCAGCTTCTCCACGCGTGCGACGCGCAGTTCGGCGCCGGGTTCCTTGACGATCGCGATGTTCTCCCGGACGGCCTGCGCGGCCTTGGCCTCGGACTCGACGAGCAGCGCGGCCGCGGCGCCTCGGGACAGCGCCTCCAGGCCGACCGCGCCGGAGCCGGCGAACAGGTCGAGCACGCGTGCGCCGTGGAGATTGCCGCGCAGCGACATCAGCGACGAGAAGAGCCCTTCGCGGGCCCGGTCGGAGGTCGGGCGGGTCTCCTCGCCCGGCGGTGTGACGAGGCGGCGACCGCGTGCGGCGCCGGCGATGACGCGCGTCATGCGCGCGGTCCGGTGGTGTCGTGCCCAAGGCGCGTGTCCTGCATGGTGACCACGCTAGCGACTGGAATCGGCCGACGACATCCGGGCCGGAGATACCCGGCGTGAGGTGTCATACGCACAGGGCGAGCGGATCGTATGCGGGGTGTGCACGGCGGGGACGCCTCCGCCGGGTCGACCAGTCGTGAACCTCGCGCTGCCCTCGCGGCAGCCTCACCGAATCGGGAGAACCCGATGAAGCTCCGCACCCTGCTCGCCGGCACCGTCGCCGGAGTCGCCCTCGCCGCGTCCGGCACGGCGCCGGCCGTTGCCGGTGCCCCGCAGCCCGCGACCTGTTACGTGGACGAGGACGGCACCCTGCACTGCGCCAACGGCACGAGCGACCTGCGCTCCGCGCCCTTCTTCTCCGCGCCCGCGGTCGGCCGACTGACCAGCACGTACAGCTGGTTCAGCTGCTGGGCCTCGGGAGACCCGCACAGCGGCGGCAACACCATCTGGTACTACACGAACGGCGACGACGGCGGGCACGGATTCCTGCCGGCGCAGCGAGTCTTCACGCCGCAGGACCCGATGCCGGGCATGCGGCACTGCTGACCGGGTGACCGGGTGACCGGGTGACCGGGTGACCGGGTGACCGGGCGGTCGAGTGGCCGGGTGGTCGAGTGACCGGGTGGCCGGGCTGCCGGGTGATCGGGTGGTCGAGTGACCGGGCTGCCGGGTGATCGGGTGACCGGGTGGTCGAGTGGCCGGGGAGTGGAGATCGTCCTGCTCCCCGGCCACGCGCCGCGGCCCGACGGGCTCAGTCGGAGCAGTCCGGGACC
Organism: Streptomyces sp. SID3343; assembly: GCF_009865215.1. Lineage (GTDB taxonomy): Bacteria > Actinomycetota > Actinomycetes > Streptomycetales > Streptomycetaceae > Embleya. The sequence continues at coordinate 6,955 of NZ_WWJX01000187.1, forward strand.
TCGGCCTCGTTGCGGGTGCGGACCGCGGGCAGCCAGCCCTCGACTCCCGTGTCGCTCACCACGATGCGATACCAGTGGCGGGAGCCGACCCCGGTCTCGTCGTTGACGAGCGGACCGTCGGCGCGCATGCAGATCAGGAGCACCCGGTCACCGTGCCACACGCGCGCGGTCAGGTCGGCCATCCGCGTGGAGACCTTCGGTTCCTTGAACACCCCCAGGGAGCACACGATCGTGCGCTGGGTTCGGCACGGGATCTCCGTGTTGTAGACCGGCGTCTGCACGCTCCCCGCCCGGGCCGCGGGCGGTTCGGGCACGGCTGCGGGGCTCCGCCCCGATCGGCCCGCGAGGTAGGCGCCGAGGCCGACGACGGCCACCACCATCACCGCCGCGAGCGCGACCGCGAACGCGCCGCGCCACACCGGACGCGCGGTGGGCGG
>NZ_WWJX01000022.1 GCF_009865215.1 Streptomyces sp. SID3343
TGCCGACCCGGACGCCACACCGGACGCCGCGCCCGAGCCGCCGTCGGCGGCGTCGGCACCGCCCGGGCCCGGCTCGCCGGGCGGCGGCGCCGCGCCGCAGTGCCGCCGGGTGACGTTCGAGATCAAGACCGGTCCCGACAAGGGCCATCGGGTCACCGAGGTCGTCCGCCCCGATCAGCCGCTCCAGTTCACCGTCGGCCAGGGTGTCGTGCTGGCGTATGCGCCGAACGCGCCCGAGGATCTGCGCTACACCCCCATCGACGTGCATCGCGGGCCACCGATGCTGGTCCTGGCCGGTCTGTTCGCGTTCGCGGTGATCCTGGTCGGCCGGTTGCGTGGGCTGACCGCGCTGATCGCGTTGGGGATCAGTTTCGTCGTACTGTCGTTCTTCATCCTGCCCGCGATCCTGCACGGGTCGAATCCGCTCCTGGTCGCGGTGGTCGGCGGCAGCGCGATCATGTTCGTCGCCCTGTACCTGTGTCACGGCCTGTCCGCGCGGACCTCGGTCGCGGTCGTGGGCACGCTCGTGTCGCTGTCGCTGATCGGGCTGCTGGGCTCGGTGTTCATCCGCTGGGCGCACCTGACGGGCAACACGTCCGACGAGACCGGCCTGGTCCACGCGCTGTATCCGGGTATCGAGACCCAGGGCCTGCTGCTCGCGGGCTTCATCATCGGATCGCTGGGCGTCCTCGACGATGTGACGGTCACCCAGACCTCGGCCGTGTGGGAACTCAAACAGGCCGACCCGACCATGTCGGCCCGGAAGTTGTACCGCGCGGGCATCCGGATCGGCCGGGACCACATCGCCTCGACGGTCAACACCCTCGTACTCGCGTACGCAGGCGCCGCGTTGCCGTTGATGCTGCTGTTCTCGATCGCGCGCCAGGACGTCGTGGCCGTGGCGTCGAGCGAGATCGTCGCGGAGGAGATCGCCCGAACCCTGGTCGGCAGTATCGGCCTGGTCGCGTCGGTCCCGGTCACCACCGCCCTGGCGGCGCTGCTCGCGGCGGCCGACCACGGGCGCGGTACGCCGGCGAAGCAGGGCGATGCCGGGCCGGGACCGGAGCCGCTCCCGCACCCAC
>NZ_WWJX01000188.1 GCF_009865215.1 Streptomyces sp. SID3343
GCGGATCGCCCGCCGCCACTTCCCGACCCCCGACGCCGCGCTCGTCCTCGAAGCACCAACCCCGGCCGACAGCGCCGACCGCTTCACCCGGCTCTGGTGCCGTCGCGAGGCCTGCGTCAAGGTCCACGGCGGCCGGCTCGCTCAGGGCCTCGGCCTTTCGCTCACCGGTCCCTCGCCGCTGCGCCTGGCCGACGCGGGCCCGCTGGGGCCCGGCCCCCTGTGGTTGTCCGACGTCACGGTGCCAGGCCCGTTCCGCGCGGCGGTCGCTGCCGACCTGGACCAGCCCTTTGCGGTCCGTCACCGCAGCTGGGTTGCCCCGCGTCTGCCCTGAGCTTCCCCGATCGACAGCCCCGGCAAGCCGGAACGACGGTTGATCCGCCCGCCGACGGCTTGTGCAGGCCCGCTGTCCCGCAGTACGCGCGCGCCGCCGGTCGGCCGGCGGCGGGTACGGAGGACCAGACGCCTCGGCCGCCGATGCCGGACACCGCGTACGGCCGGGGGCGCCATGTCACGGGCGCGTCCCCCGGTCGTACACGCACGACCTTGAGGCCCTCCTGACCGTCCTGTGCCTCGCAGGCCGGCTACGGCTCCAGCGCGTTCCACTCCCGGCTCCTGCGCGTTCCCACTCCCGGCTCCTCCGGGGCCTGCGCCCGACGGACCGAGTCGGTAGACGACGCCCCCGAAGGGCAACCGCGCCTGGAACAACACGGCGCGCCGACCTTCGAGGGCGTCGCGATCCCGGTCACCTGGCGCATCCCCGCGTCGGCTGCCGGAATCCGGCACGGCAACCGGATCCGAGCACCAGTCACCCGCTCACTGATCGCATCCGATCACCGAGCACATCAGGCTCGTTCATCCAGGCCGAAGCAGTGGTGATCCGTCCAGGTGCCACCCGCAGGTCAGTGCACCGGCATCGACATGTAAACCGCACGCCGCCCGTAGGACGCGGGGACGGCCACCTCCCGGTGCGCGCGGTAGCCGAGGAGCCGCAGCAGGATGTCCGTGCCGCGCACCGCGACCATCGAGATCTCCTCGAAGCCCAACTCCACTGCCCGCGCCCGGAGATACCCCATGAAGTCCTCCGCGACCTCCCGACCGCGCAGGTCCTCGGCGAGCACCAGGTCGTGCACGTGCAGGTTGCCCGACTCGAACGCGGTGCCCTCCGCCTCGGCGAGATCCGGGCAGCGCAGCGGCGGGTACGGCAGGCTCAACAGGTAGCCGCGGACCGTGCCCCGCTGCTCCAGCACGAAGCAGGTCCCCGGCGAGCCGAGGGCGCGGGACTGCAGTGCCTCCCGGCCCTCCGACAGGCCGTCGGCCGCGTAGGCTTCGTGCTCCAGCGCGATCACGGCGTCCCAGTCGTCGTCGATCAACTGCCGTATGAGGAATTCCCCGTTCACCCGGCCGCTCCGTCCACGCCCAGACCCTCCGCGCGGGCGGCGGCCACCATCTCGGCCCAGGCCTCCACCAGCACCGCCCAGCGCTCGGCGTCCTCCTGAGCCTCGTCCAAGAGCTGCTGCCGCTGCCCGGCCACCACGTCCGCGAGTTCGGCGTACTTGCCGCCCAGCTTGCGGTAGGAGCGGTCCACGACGTCCAGGCAGTGCTCGTTCCCGGCCCGGTCCCAGCCGACGCTGCCCCGCACCAGGTCGAGGATCGGCTCGACCTTGAGCTCGTTCCGCTCGTCCAGCATCCCGCGGCCGAGATCGATCATCCCGCCGTAGACCGGATACAGGTACAGCATCGAGAGCAGGAACTTGACGAACCGCATCTGGTAGGAGATGAAGCCGGCGCCGATGCGGCGCTCGGGGGTGTAGTAGTTGACGATGTGGCGCTTGTGGACGACGCCGGGCAGCCGGGCATGGACCAGGGCGTGCAGCAGGGCGTAATCGCTGCCGATGGTCTGGACCGAGGGCAGCAACGGCAGCACCTCGTAAGCCCGGTGATCCAGGGCGACGTTGCACATATAGACGTCCCAGATGTCGGGAACGCCGAGGACGGAGTCGTCGGTGCCGAACGGCTCGGAGCCGGCACCCTTGAAGGAGACGTCCACCATCGCGTCCCTGTCCTCCTCCGACCACACCGGCGGCGTCCACAGGCGCACCAGGTCGCGGTAGACGGCCGGGTCCATCTCCTGGATCTCGCCGATGTCCACGTTGAGTTCGCCGATGAAGGAGCCGCTGACCAGCATCACCGGCTTGTCCGCGTCGGCCGGGTCGAGCTCGGAGCGGGACACGCCGGCCACCGCCTCGCCGGCCGGCCGGCCGATCGAGAGCAACTCGTGGTGGATCGGGAACATCTTCCGACCGTCGACGACCTGGAAGTCGAAGTCGTCGTTGCGCAGGTGCGCCGAGGTGCAGCCCAGGGCAGCCGCGCCCAGGAAGAGCCGATTGACGCAGGAACCGTACGCGACGCCCTGCGGGAGCATCAGGTCGAGCAGCAGCTCGGGGTCGGCGGCGCCGGAGCGCTCGGCCACCCCGTGCAGGAACTCCCGCTGCTGCGCCTCGCCGAGGTGGTGGACGAACACGCCGGGAGTGGGGGCCAGTGAGGCCACGGCGTCCGCGTTCTTCGCGAATTCGGCGGCTTCGGTGGTGTCGAGGACGAGGAGGTGAACCTCGACCCCGAAGGTCGCGACGGCGTAGGCCGCCTCCTCGGCGAGGTCCACGATAGTGCCGGGGCAGGCACGCATGGTGGGCAGGGCGAGGCAGACTCGTTGCATGGTGTGGATTCTCCGTCTGGTCGTCGGATCCGTTACAGCAGTTGTCGGTTGAGCGAAGAGTGGGGTCCAGGACGACGGTTTTGACCGGCCTGTTGCGCCACCGCGGACGAGGCCGCTGGTGAGGTCGGAGAGCCACGGCGGGGCCCTGCGGGGGTGGAACGCGCCCCCGCCGCGGCCTCTTCCGCTTCGCCGAGGTCGGGGCAGCGGCGGAGCGAATACGGCAGGCCGAGGAGGAAGTCGCGGACCCGACCCGGGTGTTCCATTGCGAAGCGGTCTCCGGGAGAGGGCCGGCCCTCGGCCCGGAGGGCCTCCCGGCCCTCGGAGGGCCCGTCGGCCCGGTAGGTGTCGTACGCCAGTGCCACGGCGGCGTCCCAGGCGTCCCCGGCGTCCCCGGCAGGCAGCCGGAAGCCGACGTCGCCGTCCGTCGACGCGGTACCTCCGACCGTCCGGGCCGCCTCGCCCAGAGCCCCCTTGGCCCGGAGCGGGCGGGCGCCTTCCTCGTCGGCCCGAGCCTCACCGAGCAGACACTCCCGCGGAAGCGACGGACGGTCGGCGAACCCGGCGTACCTGCCGCCCGATCTGCGACAGGACGCGTCGAGGACACCGAGTCGGCGGACGCTCCGCGCCCGGTCGCCGCCGGCGCCGCGTTCGCCGATCGCGTCGGCATGTACGCGGTGGAGCCCACCGGGTGGGTTCCCGCCGATGCCCGTCACCTCGCCCCGGACGGGGTGGAAGTAGAGCATCGAGGGCAGGAGCTTCGTCAGTCGCACCTGGTGGGTGACGAAGCCGCTGCCCGAGCGGCGCTTCGGTGTGCGGTGCTCGACGACGAGTCGGTTGAGCGCGACGCCGATCAGGGCGGCATGGCGGACGACGCCCAGGAGGTAGTGGTCGCCGCCGACAGTCCCGGATGCCGGCGGAAGCCGTACTCGCTCGTACCCGTTCGGAGCGGGGAGAAGCTCACCAACGGTCCCGGCGTGGCCGGTGAAGGCGGCATCGTCCGAAGAGTTCGGGATCGGAAGGCGGACCCACGCCCCGAACTCCCCCGCCGCGTTTGCGGCCCCCTTGCCCATGGCCGCGATCGTGGCAGGACGGGCCCGGCTGGTCGGCAAGGCCGAACAGGTTCTGCGCATACGGCGTCTCCGATCGAACGTCAGATCCAGGTGCCCGTCCGAGGATCGAAGCATGGCAACGCCGCATGACTTCCTCGAAGTTGCGGTGATGTAGTCGAGTCGAGTGGGTCGGTGAGTCCCGAGCGGTGCCGGTGCCGGTGCCGGGGCGCGGGGTTCCGCCGCACTCATGTGGATGACCTTGCTTCACCACATTGGACTAGACCAACAGTGGTGTCAATGGAGCGCTTTCCAAGATCGGGCGGCGCACGCCGACTGCCCGATCGGGCAGGCATCCCTGCCCGCGCGCGGACTTCGGCGGGGCTCGCCGCGCGAGCTCCGAGGACGCAGTCCGCGCCAGTCGGTGGGGACGCCCTCCGGTCCGTTCACCATGCCGACGACCGAGGCAGGTTGCGGCGGCCCGGCCATGTGTGTCGTCATGGGGTCCGACTCGCCCTTCGATTCCGGCGCCATCGGTCACGGTCTTCGTAGGCTCACCAGACCCACGTCAGCACCCTTCGGGTCGGGGTATCAGCCCCTATGCGGTCAGTTGTGCGAGATCCCCCGGCGAAGGTGCCGGAAAGACGGATCCCGGTTCTTCCGCTGCCTTTCGGCCACCGGTATTCGGTTGGGTAGGCCGCCGGCGAGGTGCCCATTGCCGGGTCTTTTTCCGACGGCCTTCGCCGAACGGTGGTGTCGCTTCCCCGCCGCCGCCCGGGCCGCCGAGACCTCCCTGCTCATCCGCATGCAGACGTCCCTGAGCCCGGAATCGCCCGACAGGGCTCCCTCGCAGTGCGCCGGCACGACTCGGTAGACCCGACTGCCGGTGAGGTCGGACATCATGCGCAGCCCATCCGAGGCCGAAGGCCGATCCGCAGGAGCGGGAGACACCCGCCTCAAGCGTGAATTCGCCCGGCTCAGCCTCACCCCCCTCCCCGTGGCAGAAATCCGACGGCTCCCGGACGTTGCTCATCCCCCCGTGATCCGGCACCGGTCACCCGCACACCGGCTTGGCTGGTCGTGCCGGCGTCGACGACACCAGGCCATCGCCCGTCACTTCCACTACCGGCGCCGCACGCGACCCGATCGGATGAGTCACGAACAAGCACCGCTCTGACGGGCCGTCAGCCGAACAGGTTCTGAAACAGCCCGCCGACCAGCACCCATGGAGAAGTGCAACTGGAGTACCAGTCACAGCACTTGTGTTCGGCCCGCACGGGATCGGCCGGGATCGGCCGGGATCCGTAGCGTTGTCCGGTCGTACGCGCCCGTCAGGTTTTCCGGAAGCGCCCGAATGTCATCGGTTTGGCCACCGAGTCGAGGAGCCCCCTCACCGCGCCGCATTTCAGCGTGCGGTAAGCCGCGTTGGTTGCTCCTGGGAGGCCAGGCTCGGCGGTACGTTCGCGAACGCGGTCGGGTCGACGTACAGGGCGATGTTCAGCGAAAGCCGGAGTGTGAACCTCGTTGTCGGAGGCAGCGACGGGCCGCCGTTCGATCCCGAGCCGGCGCGCCGTGCCGGGTGTCGTCACGGCCGCTCGTCGCGACGACCGCCGAGGTGCGTGGCGGCGGCCCGGCGGGGTGGGAGCGAGCCGGCTGGTCGGGGCGCTGATCACCAATGCCGCTCCGGGGCGGCCCAGGTCGTCGAGGACGACCGCACCGACGGTGGTGATCTCGGAGCCCCCCGCACCGGCGTTGAGCGACCAGCGCAGCTCGCGGCCACCGCAAGGGTCGGGTTCACCGTTCCCGACACGCTGCCGACATCCAACCCGGACGCGGCCCGCTCGGTCGTCGCCGACCGGCCCGACCGGCGCAACAGGCCCGGCCGGGTCGTGGTCATGGCGTTGACCCAGCGGCACACCACCTTCGTCCCCACCACCCGCGTCCGCCTCGGCGACGACCTGACGTGCATCGCGGGAACCGTCCACTACCTCCAGGCAGGCCCTGGTCGAGGACCGAGCGTTCGACGCCCGGGTCACGGTGGTTGGCGACACCGCGTTCGAGGCCGCTATCACCCACGACGAACTCGACTGCCGCAGCGCGCCGCCCACCTGCCGCCACCAGTCGATCACCGCGCCCGAGAACATCGCGTGGGCCTGCGTCGACCGCGTGCACGGCCTCGGACTCGCCTACAGCGCCCCGAACTTCGTCGTCGACTGCGGATCGGTCTGGCACTGCCCGGAGACCGACGTCGTCGGCGCGTTCGGCGACGTGTCGGGCGACCAAGCCGACGCCGGGGCGGACCGAGCGTCGGCGTGTGGTCAGGACACCACCTCTTTTCTTGAGCAATCGATCCAGATTGGGTACGGTAGGGGCATGGCAAGGACCCGGGAGTTCGACACCGAGGCGGCGGTGAGCCGCGCCATGGAACTGTTCTGGAGGCGTGGCTTCGAGGCGACTTCGATACGCGACCTGACCCAGCGGCTGGGGATCGGGCAGGGGTCCTTGTATGCCGCGTTCGGCGACAAGGAGGGCCTGTACCGGGCGGCGCTGGAGCACTACCGCACCACCCTGGCGGCGGCCGCCCTGCGCGACCTGGAGGAGGGGACGGACGCCCGGTCGGCGATCCGCACGATGCTGGTCGCGCGGATCCGGATCGCCGTGGAAGGTGACGGCCGGGGCTGCCTGGTGGTCAATGCCGCCTGCGAGCGCCTGCCGGAGGATGCGGCGATCCGGCGCACCGTGCGGGACATGCAGGACGCCGGTCGGGACGCGCTCGCCGAGGTGCTGCGGGTCGCGGCGGAGCGGGGCGAGATCGCGACGCGACACGACCCGCACACCCTCGCCGCTTTTCTCGTCACCTTCCTCAACGGACTGCTGGTCTCCGCGAAGATCACCCCGGACGCCCATGCCCTCGAACCTCTCGTGGAGGTCGCGCTGGCCGCCCTCGACTGATTTTCTCGGTCTCCGTATCCGGAAGCGTGAATTCCCGGGCCGCCGCGGCTGCTTGGTGACGGCGGCGCGGAATCGGCGCTGTTCCAGGCCTGGTTCACCCCGTCTGATCCCGCGACTCGAAGATCGTTCACGCTTTCGGGGACAGATCCCTTTTCCATGACCGCAATCTGTATCAGACGATCCAGAAAAGTCGCCTACCCGCCCGAACACGGGATCCGGCGACCCCGCCCTGCTCCAATCGACGACTCCGGAGGACGCATGCCCCCCGCACCCATCCCGAGCACGCCCGTTCTGGGCGGTAGCCGCTGGAACACCTTTCCCGCGGCCGGTACCACCTTGACAGCCCGCGACTTCTTCGCCGCCACCGAGCCGCTGTTGCAGGGCATCATCGACCACAACGCCCTCACCGGCGCCGACGGCAAGGTGCTGGAGGATCAGGTCCGCGCGACACTTGCACTCGGCACCCGGGAGACCTCCCTGCCGCTGGGCATCGGCCCGGACAGCGCCTCGGCGGCGCGCGAACTGGGCGGGCAGGCCGAGACGATCGGCCGGGAGCTCGCCTCCTGGGCCGCCTCGGCCCTGGAGAGGCTGCTCGTCAACCGGATCCCGCTGCCCGCCGGACCGCTGGTCGTGCGCAGCCACTGCTACGGCCACCTGCTCACCCCTTCCGCGGCCGACCTGCTCCTCGGCCGGCGCGGCGGGCCCGTCACGATGCAGCTCTACAACGAGTGGCTGCACCAGATGGTCCTGCTGCGCGACGCCCTGCTGCCCTTCACCAACTGGCAGGACGTTCCGCTCCTGATCACCCCGACCGGTCTGCGGCACACCGAGCCGGCCCGCGACGCGTTCCTCACCGAACTGCTGGTCCGCCAGATCCGGCACGCCGGCATCGTGGACTTCGCCCGCCACGCCGTCACCGGCACCTTCGGCCCGGCCGGCTACGGCTTCGATGCGGTC
>NZ_WWJX01000189.1 GCF_009865215.1 Streptomyces sp. SID3343
GCACGCTGCTGATCGTCGGCTGCTACGACCGGCTGAACCTGGATCCGGTCCGGGCGTTGCTGCTGGCGACCTACCGCAGCCGAGAACACGCGCTGACCCTGCTCAGCGGCCGCGACGCGGCCTCGGTGGCCTGGAACGTGGCCAAGCAGTACGCCACGCCGACCCCCGGTGTCGACGCGGTCGGCCTGTTCACCGACACCGACCGCCCGGCGCCCGTGCCCGGGGTCCGCGTCTTCGACGACCGCGACTTCGACCGCGCCGACATCCGGGCCGAGATCCTCGGCACCCGCTGGCGCCGGGTGGCGTTCCAGGGCCACGGCAAGGACGACAGCGTCAACCTCGGCGAGTTCACCATCTGTGGACTCAACCCGTCCGTCCCCTCGCGCGCCGGACTGCTCGGCCCCCGGTGCGCGTACGGACTGCCGTGCTACAAGCCCGAGGACAAGCTCGTACCGCTGAACCGCGTCGAAGCCGTCGAGGTGGTGCTCAGCGCGTGCAACAGCGGCCCGCTCGCCGATCTCGCGCTGTACGACCCCAAGTATCAACTGTTGCTCAACGCGCTCGACGGCCCGGCCCGCACCATCGTCTCCGCCGTCTCGGTGCACGACTCCGACCGGCCCGAGAACGTCGCGTGGATGCGCGCGGCCCTGACCGGCGCCGACTCGGTGGACACCCTCAACGCGAGCCTCGCCGGGTCGCACCCCTACCCCGCCTTCATGCGCTTCGGGCTCCCGGAGGCCGGGCAGGACGCCGGCGCCGCGCCGGAACCCGCCGCGCACCGCCCCGATCCGCTCGTGCTCACCGTCGGACGACGCCTCACCACGCTGCTCACCTCCGACCTGCTGCCGCACAACCACCTCTTGCGCCCGAGGCTGGTCAAGCTCGCCCGCAAGGTGGACCTGTGGGTGTCGCGTCCGACCCACCTGGCCGACCGGTCGCCCGGGGAGATCCGTGGCTCGCTCACGGCGGACCTCCAGTCCCTGGACCACGTGATCGCCGAACAGGTCGCGGCCAACCCCGAGAACGAGATCATGAACTACCCCGCGTTCTTCGGGGACCGTAGTTCGCTGGACCCCGAGGTCCGCGAGGTGACCTGCCATTGCGGGCGCCCCGCCCAGGAGTTCACCCGGCGCGGGCTGCTGCCGCATGTCTCGGACACCGTGTGCGCGGTCTGCATGCGCTGCGGCGACGTCACCTTCCGCGTCCCCGACGCCCCCGCGTTGCTGGCCTACGCCGAGGACGAGGTCGAGCAGGGCGGCGTGCTGGAGGTGCGCGCCTCGCTCACCGCGGCTCGCCCCGGGCCGGTCCGCCTGGGCCTGTTCGTGCCCACCTACCTGCGCGGGGACACCACGGTGGAACCGACCACCGTCAAGGTCCGCGGCGGTGACGGCAAGCCCGAAGAGGTCGCCTTCCGCGTGCGGTTCGCCCCCGAAACCGCGCCGCAGGCGTACTACTTCACGGTCTTCGCCGTCCAGGACCTCGCCGTCTCCACGGCCCGACGCCACTTCGGGGTCGTCCCGCGCCGCGGCTGAGGACGACCCGTTTGTGTCACATCACTCGAATCCACGAAGGACGGTTGCCATGGAAACCCGGTCCAAGCCTGAGATCGAACTCGTCGAGCGCGACGGCGAGGTGACATTGAGCATCGGAGGCGAACAGGCCATGCAGGCCTGGGAGCGGGATCTGATGTGGGCCAGCGCCGACATGCTGTGCGAGTACGGCCGGGATTTCTACGAGGTCGGGCTCGGCCTGGGCCTGTCCGCACTGCGAATCGCGGGCAATCCGGCCACTCGCAGTCACACCGTGCTCGAACTGTTCGACGAGGTCGAGGCGCTGTTTCGGAGCAGTCACCCGACGCTGCCCGACAATCTCGCCATCGAACGCGGCGACTTCTTCCAACGGATCTTCGAACTGCCGTCGGAGAGCATCGACGGAATGTTCTTCGACCCGGCACTGGACATGGACGTCTGGACGGACCAGGCCCTGTGGGCCAGGACCATGCCGGAGGTGGTTCGGGTACTGCGGCCCGGCGGGGTGTTCATCCCCTTCTTCAGCACCAAGCCGGAGCTGCGTTGGCAGTACCTGCCGCACTTCCGGAGCATCCGGGTCGAGTCCCACCCGTACGAGGCGTACGACACCACCGAGTACACCTACGGCACCACCGGCGAGGCCTACATCCAATGCTTCGTCAAGACCCGGACCTGACCGCGCGCCGGCGCTTTCGCCAAGCCGTTCCGCGGCGTTTCGAGCCGTCCCCAGTCGTCCCAGGCCGTTCCGGCCGTCCCATCGCCTCATTCCGGAGGTAGCCGTATGACCATCGCCCCATCCACCGACTCCCTGGCCGACCTCGACGTGGGTTCGATGTTCCTCGCCGGACCCTTCATCCAACTCCTGGACCCGGTCACCGGCGAGATGCCGGAGCACGCGCGAACCCCCTTCGACATCCTGATCAAGCACTTCGAGGGCCGCGGGCTCTCCGTCCACAACGCGCACCGCCGGGAGGCGTGGGGCGCGGAGCTGATGCGGCCGGAGCAGTGCACCAAGCTCGACCAGGACGAGATCCGCAAGGCCGACGTCTTCGTCGCGCTCCCGGGCTTCCCGCCGTCGCCGGGCACGCACATCGAGGTGGGCTGGGCCAGCGCCTTCGACAAGCCGATCGTGCTGATGCTGGAACGAGGGCGGGAGTACACCTTCCTCGTCCAGGGTCTGCATACCGTGGCCACGGTGGAGTACGTGGAGTACACGGACGTCGCCGCGGCGCTGCCCGAACTCGACCGTGCGCTGCACCGGGCGGTGACCCGTCACCGGGAGACCACGCGCGCGGCGTGACTCGCGCCGCCGTACCGGCGGGTGGCCGGGCCGCACTCGCGGTCGGCCACCTGCCGCCTGGCGCTCGGGACTTCCCACTTCCGCTTCCTGCCGCGCGCTTCCTGCTGCTTGCTGCCTCCCGAAGGCCGACACCCCCGAGCGATGCCCCACGTCGCCGATCCGAGAGCCGACCCGAGAGCCGATCCGATGCGAATCGCCGCAGCCCTGTTCACCGCCCTGGCCACGCTGCTCGCGGGAGTCGGCGGCGGCTCCGCCTCCGCGCGCGGTGACGAGCCCGCCGACGGCGGGCCCGGCGTCGTTCGACGATCTCCGGTGCACCCGGGCCCCGTTCGTACGCCCGCCGCGCCCTCCTACACGGTCGAGCTGAGCGGCGACGCCACCGGACGCGTATGGACCGGTAACGAGCAGGTGAGCTTCGTCAACACCTCGGCCGATCCGCTCCGCGAGGTCTACCTGCGGTTGTGGGACAACGCGCACGGCACCTGCGCGGCGCCGCCGATCACGGTGTCGGACGTCGGCGGCGGCGTCCCCGGGGAGCTCACCGTCGACTGCACCGCTCTGCGCATCGTCCTGCCCACGCCCCTGAGCCGAGGCCGGCGCGGCTCGATCCGCTTCGGTCTGCGCATCGAAGTCCCCGACGGGGCCGACCGGTTCGGCCACCGCGACGGCTACAGCTTCCTGGGCAACGCGCTCCCGGTCCTGGCGATCCGCGACGCGGCGGGCTGGCATCTGGACCCCTACACGAACCACGGCGAGTCCTTCTACTCCCCGGCCGCCGACTTCCACGTCGTCCTCGACCACCCCGCGCACCTGCGCGTGCCCGCCACCGGCACCTCGGTCGATTCCCCGGGGGCGGCCGGCCGTACCGTCACCACCGCGACCGCGCGCCGGGTCCGCGACTTCGCGTGGGCCGCGGGACCCTATGTCAGGATCTCCCGGACCTCCCCTGCGGGAGTGCGGATCAACGTCTACGCGGAGAACGGGATCAGCCCATCGGACGCGCGGAGCATGCTGGATGTGGCGGTCTCGGCCGTCGACGCCAACTCCCGGCGGTTCGGCGCCTACCCGTACACCGAGGTGGATGTCGTCCTGGCCGGCGATCTGTGGTTCGGCGGCATGGAGTACCCGGGCCTGGTCCTGGACCGGGTCGACGTCGTCGCCCTCACCCACGAGATCGCGCACCAGTGGTGGTACGGGATCGTCGGCAACGACGAGTACACCGATCCGTGGCTCGACGAGGCGTTCGCCGAGTACGCAACCGACCTGGCACTCGCGAAGGCCGGGCAGGACTGCCGGCAAGGCTTCTCGTGGGCCTCGCCCGCCGAGCGACTCACCGCCTCGATGCGCTACTGGGACGCCCATCCGGCCCGCTACGAGGCCGTCGTCTACGAGCACGGCAAGTGCACGCTGCACGAACTGCGGCGGCTGATCGGCGACGCTCCGATGGACGCGTTGATGCGCGGCTACGCCGCCGACCATTGGTACGGCGTCTCGACCCCGGCCGAGTTCAAGTCCGCCGCCCAGGCGGCCACCCGCGTCGACCTGACCGCGTTCTGGGCGGAGCACCGCGTCGGCGGTTGATCGGCCCGACGGACCTTTCGGGTGGTGCCGGGCGCGGTGCGGGTCGGCCTGCGCCGACAGTCGAGCGCGGCGGGCTCCGGTCCCGACCCGCCGGGCGCGTCCCCCGACACGGTCGGTGCGGCCCTCGTGTTATGGGTGAATGCTATTACCTCGGGGCGGGTGGCTACGGGGATGCTGGTACCCCTTGGACGCCACACGTGGGATACCGCGTGTCTTCGGAAACGAGGAAACCCTTGCGCATACCCAGGATGATTGCCGCGCTTTCAGCCGCTGCGCTGATGGTGCTCACCGCCGGCTCCACGGCCGGCGCCACCACCACCGGCACGACCGCGACCGCTGCTTCCGTCGGAGCTCCGTCGACCGACGGCCCCCGGCCCATCATCGGTGGCGGATACGCGCAGAACGCCCCCTGGGCGGCCCGGTTGTTCTCGGCCGGCCAACAGACGTGTACCTCGACCATCATCGCGCCCACGTGGATTCTCACGGCCAAGCACTGTGTCAGCGGAGGACAACTGACGTTCCGCATCGGCAGTCTCGAC
>NZ_WWJX01000190.1 GCF_009865215.1 Streptomyces sp. SID3343
ACCCACCGAACGTCATCCCCCACCCACAGTCCCCACCCCGCGCCCCGAGACAGGGCTGATGCGTTCTCAGCCTGCGAGATGAAGCAGGTCGAGTGCGTGCTCGGTCCGTGACCGATAGTGGCCGGTGGCAGCGGTGAGGTTCGCCCAGTCGGTTTGGCGAAAACGTCCGGCAGCCGCCGGTCAGGGGAGTGCGGTGGCGGTACGGCGGCCACCTGTGACGCGAAGGAGGTCCAGTTTCCCCGCGTCGCTGCTTCCGGTCGCTGCCGTGTAGGTGACCATACGCAGGTCCACGCCGGGGACGATGAGGACGTCGCAGTCGAGCAGGATGTCGCCGATCTCCGAATGCCGGATCGTCTTGCGGTCGGTCGTGTGGGGGACGGCGGTCGTCTGCGTGGCCCAGTGATGGGCGAAGGCGTCGGATATTTCTCGCAGTTCCTGCACGAGACGATCGAGCTGGGCGTCCGCGGGATAGCGGGACACGGCGTCCTTGAGGTCGGCGACGACCGATGCCTCGAAGGCGTCCGGTCCGCGCTCGGACCGGACGGGAAGCATCGAGGCGTGGGCGGCGCCGTTGCCGAAGAGTGCGCGGGCAAGGTTTCGTTCGGCGGGCGGGAGGACGGCGGGGTCGCCGTGCAGGGCGCTCCACATCGAGTTCCACCACACCAGGGTCCAGTCGGCGGTGAACACGCCGATCGGGAAGTCGCCGAGGCGCGCGGCGAGCCGTTGAATCCCCGGGGGCACGTGGCTGACCGTCCCGTCCCGTGGCGGCAGGAGCCTGGCACTTCGGTACAGCTGGTCGCGCTCGGCGCGGGAGAGCTGAAGGGCCCGGGCGAGGGCGCCGACGACCTGGGCCGAGGGGCTGGTCGCGCGTCCCTGTTCCAGGCGCAAAACGTAGTCGACGGAAAGCCCGGCCAGTTGCGCCAGCTCCTCGCGGCGGAGTCCCGGGGCCCGACGGCCGCCCGTCACGGTGAAGCCGGCGTCGGCCGGAGAGAGGCGGTCGCGCCAGGCGCGCAGGAGTGCAGCGAAATCGGAGCGGGAGGCAGCCATGGGTTCATTCTCGCCGCGCGGCGCCGCATCAGCCTGGGTACTGCCGGTCCTAGTGACGGGGACGGCACTGGTCGGCGGTGGCGCAAGCGGCGAACGTGGGGCTGTGCCCAAGCCGGGCGCCCTCGGTTGACCAGTGAAGGAGCCTTCCATGAAGCACACCATCGTGATGACGGGCGCGAGCCGCGGGATCGGCCGCGTCGCCGCGGAGCACATCCTGCGCCGGTTGCCGGATGTGCACCTTCTCGTCGTCGCCCGCGGATCCTCCGGCGCACAGCTCGCCGCGGAACTCGCCACGAGCGGGAACACGGTCTCGCACGTCTCGGCGGACCTCGGCTCGCTGGACAGCGTCCGTTCGGCCGCCACCGAGATCCGCGACCGGCTCGACCGCGGTGACCTGCCGCCGCTGCGCGGCTTCGTGGGCAACGCGGGCATTCAGTACACGAACGCGCTCACCGAGGGACCCGACGGGTTCGAGTCCACCTTCACGGTCAACGTGCTCGCCAACCACTTGTTCGTCCGCCTGCTCCAGGACCGCTTCGCCGCTCCCGCCCGGATCGTGATCACCGCGAGCGACACCCACTTCGGCGACTTCAAGCACAATCTGGGCATGGTGCCCGGCCCGGCCTGGAAGTCCCCGGACGTCCTCGCCCGCACGGGCGCCTTCCCCAAGCCGGACACCGCGGTCGCCGGGCGCACCGCGTACTCGACGAGCAAAGACGAGCAAACTGGCCGCCATCTACCTCGTGCACGAGTACGCACGCCGCCTGCCGGCCGGAATCGACGCCGTCGCCTACAACCCCGGCTTCGTACCCGGCACCGGCCTCGCCCGCAACGCCGACCCCGTCTCCCGGTTCGCGATGCGCCGCATCCTGCCGGCGATGACCCTCACCCCGTTCGCCACCGGCCGCAACGCCGCGGGACGCCACCTCGCCGACGTCGTCCTCGGCACGACCCAGGCGCCGACCGGTTCCTACGTCGACCGCAGCCGTGCGGACCGCTCGTCGCCGGAGTCCTACGACCCGCGGCGAGAAGGCGAACTCTGGGATGCCGCCGAACGGTTCACCGCGACATGAGCAGCCAGGGCTGATGCACCGGCCCGCCTGGACGGCGACGCCCTGGACGACGCGGTGGCCGCCTGGCTCGCCCGGTACACCGCCGACCCGGTCGACGAACCGGGCGACCGGCTGATCGGCCCGGCCGTCGACGGCAAGACCGTACGCGGGTCCCGCACCGACATCGGCGCCGTGCACCTGCTCGCCGCCGCGCTCCACGCCTCCAGACCGTGATCGCCCGGCGCCAAATCGCTGCGAAGAGCAACGAAATACCCGCCTTCGCCCCGCTGCCGGACCGGATCGACCTGCGCGGCGTGGTCGTCACCGCCGATGCGATGCACACCCGGCGCGCCCACGCCGAGCATGTCGTCACCGCCGGCGGCCACTACCTCCCGGCGGTCAAGGGAAGGAAACCAGAAGAAGCTGCGCAAGCAGTTGCGTCGCCTGCCCTGGCAGCAGATCCCGCTGCAGCACCGCACCATCAAGGCCGGGCACGGCCGCCGTGAGATCCGCCGTTCGAAGGTCCGCACCGTCCGTCCCGGTCTACTCTTCCCGCACGCCGTCCAGGCCCCGGAGATCAAGCGCCGCCGCACCCACCGCAAGGCCGGCAAGGCCGGGACGAAGACCGTCTACGCGATCACCAGTAGGGCCCCTCACCCGAACACCCATCGCGCCCAACGAATGTCATCGGCTACGCGCAATCCGCACCGCACACCGACCCATGCTCACCGCAGCCTTCGCGCACCTGCGGCACACCATCGGGCACCCGACCCGTACTCATCACGGGTCGTCGCACATTCGGCCCGCGCCCACCGCACACCCCCGCACGGCATCACACCCACCGAGTGTCGTTGCGAACTCGCCGAGCCCATCGCGCACCCAAACCACACCCACCGTGCGCCGTCGCGATTCGCCCCGCGCCCACCAGGCGCACCCGCCGCGCTCCGGACCCGTGCCCACCGCAAGCCCTCCCGCACCCAAACCGCACCCACCGCGCGCGCACCGCACTGCCCCGCGCACCCACCGGACCCAGCACGTGTCATCGCGGACTCGCCAAGCCGACGGCAAGCCCTCCCGCGCCCGCCGCGCCCCATCACCGGCTCGGTCCCGGCCATCGCTTGCCCGTCGCGTGCTCGGCTCGATGCTCTGCCCGTGCTCAGCCCGTACTCACCGCGTGCTCATTCGGCGCTCATCGGTTGCTGATCACGTGGCGCCACGCTGCTGTCGTGCGGTCGGACCACGGCCGCCGCCGTCCCGGGTACCCGCACCCGCACACCGAAAGAAGGATTCACCATGGAACCGACGATCCCCGGCTTCGACTATCGGCGCGTCGAGGTGGCCGACGGTGTCGCGCTCAACGTCGCCGTGGGTGGTGTCGGCCGCCCGATCGTTCTCCTGCACGGCTTTCCGCAGACCCACTTGATGTGGCGGCACGTCGCCGCCGATCTCGCCGCCGATCACACCGTGGTGTGCCCGGACCTGCGCGGCTACGGCGCCAGTGACAAGCCGGCCGACGCGGACGGGCAGACCTACGCCAAGCGCACGATGGCCGCCGACATCGTCGCGCTGGGGCGGGCGCTCGGCCACGACAGGTTCGCCCTCGCCGGGCACGACCGGGGCGCCCTCGTCGCCGTCCGGGCCGGGCTCGACCATCCGGACGTGATCACCCACCTGGCCTCGCTCGACGTGCTGCCGACCCTGGACATGTGGGACGTCATGCACGGCACGTCGGCGGCGGTCGGTTTTCACCTGTATCTGATGGCCCAGGCGCCCGGGTTGCCCGAACAGCTCATCAACGGCAGCCCGGATGCCTATTTCGGCTGGTTCCTCGACGCCTGGACACAGAACCCGCAAGCCATCCCCGCCGACGTGCGCGCGGCCTACCTGCGGGCGTCGCGCGAGGCGGTCACATCCATCGTGGCCGACTACCGCGCGTCGGCCGGCGTGGACGTCGAGCACGACCTGGCCGATCGCGCGGCCGGCAACCGGCTGCGGATGCCCGTCACCGTTGTCCAACAGGACTGGGGGCAGGCGCTGGGCTTCGACGCGGCCGCCCGGTGGCGGGCGTGGGCTCCCGACCTGCGGCACACGACCGCGCCCTACGGCCACTTCATGGCCGAGGAGGCCCCGGCGGACGTCGTCGCGGCCCTTCGCGCGCTCGTGTCCCGGTAGCTTCGACGCCGAGTCCGAGCCGGGTCCGGGGCGGGATGGGACGGGACGGAACGGGCGCGCCCCCCGTGCGCGCTCCGGAACCGCACCGGGCCGGACCGCACCCGCGTGACCGGGTCGCGTCGCGTCGCGTCGCGTCGGCGAACACACCAGTGCTGCGGGACGGCGTCGCTCCCGCTCCCGGCGCGGATACGCTCGGCCCGTACCGCCCTTGCAGTTGCGGGCGGCCGCAAGCGACGAAGATCCGAGCCACAGGGAGTAGACGATGGGCGAGCCGGTCGCGGTGGGTCTGGTCGGCGCAGGACCTTGGGCGGAGCGGGTGCATGCCCCGGTATTCGCCGCCGGGCCGCAGACGCGGCTGGCCGCGGTGTGGGCGCGGCGCCCGGACGCGGCCCAGCGACTCGCGGAGCGATACGACGCGGTCGCGTGCACGGAATACGACGACCTGCTCGACCGGTGCGAGGCCGTGGTCTTCGCGGTCGCTCCCGAGGCCCAGCCCGCGTTGGCCGAGCGCGCGGCCCAGGCCGGCAAGGCCGTACTGCTGGAGAAGCCGGTCGCCGACAACCTCGACGCCGCGCGCAGGTTGGCCGACGCGATCGGCCTCGGGGATGACGTTG
>NZ_WWJX01000191.1 GCF_009865215.1 Streptomyces sp. SID3343
AACGGCGCGTCGGCGAGCGACGCGGCGGTACGCCGACGCGAGCCTGGGCCCCGCCTGCGTCCGGCGCGCGACACGCGCCGGCCCGCTACCCGATCAGTGCGTAGAGCGCGACGATGCCCGCTGCCAACAGGAGCAGGCAGCCGATCAGGCAACCGACGACCTTCAGGCCGTCGGCCGCGGTGTGCGGGTGGTACGTCCGGCCGAAGTCGTCCCGATCGCCCGGCCGGGGGGCGCTCACGCGGCCGACCTCAGCCGGGTGTGGTCGGGGCGGCCGGCCGGCGCCGTCGCGGGGGCCGCGACCCGGCCCTTGAGGCCCGCCGCCACGCCGCCCGCGGTCAGCATCAGGGCCAGGACGAACACCACCGCGCCGACCCAGCCGGTGCCGTGGAAGGCCATCCCGCCGACCGGACCGCCGAGGCTGCTGCCGAAGTAGTAGGCCGCCAGGTACAGCGCGGAAGCCTGTGCGCGGCCCTCGGTGACCCGCAGGCCCACCGCCGAACTCGCCGCCGAGTGGCCCGCGAAGAAGCCCGCCGTGAGCACGATCAGGCCCACCACGACCAGAGCCAGGTTGTCCGGCAGGGTCAGCACGGCGCCCGCGGCGGTGACCGCGGCGGCCGTCCACAGCGTCGCGCGATGCCCGATCCGACCGACGAGCCGGCCCGACGCCGCCGAGCTGAACGTGCCCGCGAGGTAGATCACGAAGATCGCGCCGACCACCGCCTGCGGCAGCCCGAACGGCTGCGCCAGCAGCCGGTAGCCGAGGTAGTTGTACACCGTGCCGAACGCCGCCATGAAGACCATGCCGAGCAGGTACAGCCGGCGCAGCACCGGGTCCGCGAGGTGGGAGCGCAGCACGCCGGTGAGTCGGCCGGCCGTCATGGTCGACGGCACGAAGTTGCGCGACGGCGGCAGCAGTACCCGAAAGGCCACCGCGCAGCCCAACGACAGCAGCCCGACCGCGACCAGCGCGACCCGCCACCCGCCCAGGTCGGAGGCCAACCCCGTGACCAGCCGGCCGGCCATGCCACCGATGCTGTTGCCCGCGACGTACAGCCCCATCGCCGAACCGAGCGAGGGTCCGTCCACCTCCTCCGCGAGATACGCCATCGCGGTCGCCGGCAGTCCCGCGAGCGCGACGCCCTGGATCGCGCGCAGCACCACCAGGGTGGTGAAGTCCGGTGCGAACGCGGCCAGTACGCCCAGCAGCGCGGCCGCGAACACCGACACCGTCATCACCCGCGAGCGGCCCCACCGTTCGGACAGCATGCTCACCGGGATCACCGCGAGCGCGAGCCCGCCGGTGGTGACCGAAACGGAGATGCTCGCGGACGCGGGGTCGAGGTGGAATCGGTCGGACAGGTCCGGCAGCAGCGTCTGCGTCGCGTACAGCATCGCGAACGTCGAACAGCCCGCCGCGAACAGCGCCAGGTTCACCCGGCGGTATCCGCGCGACCCACGCACGTGGCGCGTCGGCGAGGGGGCGGTTGGGACAACGTCCGAGGCAGGCATGTCAAGCAAACTAGGCGCGGTTCTTTCATGCGTCCAATGCATGTTTCGGCCAGAATCGATGCCATGTCGTATGAAGGCAGCTCAGCGGAGGTTTCCGCGTCCATCGCCCCGCTCCTGGTCCAGTTCGCGGCGGTCGCGCGCGAGGAGCACATCACCCGCGCGGCTGCTCGCCTGGGGATCCCGCAGCCCACGCTCAGCCGCACCATGGCCCGGCTCGAAGCCGACATCGGCGTGCCGTTGCTGGCCCGCACCGGGCGCGGGGTGACGCTGACCCGACAGGGACACGCCCTGCTCGGCCACGTCGAGCAGGCCCTCGCGCTGTTGGAGCGCGGCCTCGACGAGGTGATCGCGGACGCGGGTGGCGCTCGGGGCAAGGTCGCGTTCGGGTTCCTGCACACGATGGGCCCCGAGGCGGTGCCCGGGCTGCTGCGCGCCTTTCGGGTCGACCACCCGGGCATCCGTTTTCAACTGGTCCAGGACTCGGCGGGCGCGATGGTCGAGCGCATGCGGGCCGGCGAACTGGATCTGTGCCTGACCGCGCCGCTGCCCGACGCCCCCGACCTGGCGGTGCGCGCGCTCGACGAGCAGCGGATGTACCTCGTGGTCCCGGCCGACCACCGCCTCGCGACCCGCCGGCGGGTGCGGCTCGCGGAGGCCGCCGACGAGGTCTTCGTGTGTATGGAGCCGGGCTACGGCCTGCGGCGGATCGCCGACGCGCTGTGCGCCGAGGCCGGGTTCACCCCGAAGGTCGCCTTCGAGGGCGAAGAGGCCGAGACCCTGCGTGGTCTGGTCGCGGCCGGCCTCGGCGTGGCCCTGCTGCCGGCCCCGGAAGCGCCTCGGCCGGGCACCGTACAACTGGCCGTCACCGCGCCCCGAGCCTTTCGCACGATCGGCCTGGCCTGGCTCCCCAACCGCCCGGAGACCACGCCGGTACGGCTGTTCCGCGAATTCGTGCTGGGTCGTCGCGGCAGCCTGCTGTCCGCGGGCCGCGTCGACGGCTGAGCGGCCCATGCCGGGAGGGACCTCCCGGACGTGACCGGTCCGTCGAATCTTCACGTCGTCGACACATGATCTACGCGCGTAGGCAGTAAAGTCTTTTCATGTACAGCAGTCACCGGAACACCCCCGCAGTCTCGCCCACCGTCGAGCAGATCAGGCGCGCGCCCAAAGTCCTGCTCCACGACCACCTCGACGGCGGCCTGCGCCCCGCCACGATCATCGAACTCGCCGAGGCCGTCGGCTACGACCGCCTCCCCACGACCGACCCCGACGCGCTCGGCGTGTGGTTCCGCGAGGCCGCCGACTCCGGCTCGCTGGAGCGCTACCTGGAGACCTTCGACCACACCGTGGCCGTGATGCAGACCCGCGAGGGCCTGTTCCGGGTCGCGGCCGAGTGCGCGCAGGACCTCGCGGCCGACGGCGTGGTCTACGCCGAGATCCGCTACGCCCCCGAGCAGCACCTCCAAGCCGGCCTCACCCTCGACCAGGTCGTCGAGGCGGTCGACGAGGGCTTTCGCGAGGGCGAGCGCCGCGCGGCGGCCGCCGGCAACCGGATCAGGGTCGGCGCACTGCTCACCGCGATGCGGCACGCGGCCCGCTCCCTGGAGATCGCCGAGCTGACGAACCGTCACCGCGACCTGGGCGTCGTGGGGTTCGACATCGCCGGCGCCGAGGCGGGCTTCCCGCCCACGCGCCACCTGGACGCGTTCGAGTACCTCAAGCGCGAGAACAACCACTTCACCATCCACGCCGGCGAGGCGTTCGGCCTGCCGTCGATCTGGCAGGCCCTCCAGTGGTGCGGCGCCGACCGGCTCGGCCACGGGGTACGGATCATCGACGACATCACGGTCAAGGACGACGGCAGCGTCGAACTCGGCCGCCTCGCCGCCTACGTGCGCGACAAGCGCATCCCGCTGGAGATGTGCCCCACCTCCAACCTCCAGACCGGCGCCGCCACGTCCTACGCCGATCACCCGATCGGCCTACTGCGCCGGCTGTACTTCCGGGTCACGGTCAACACGGACAACCGCCTGATGAGCGGCACTTCGATGACGCGCGAGTTCGAGCACCTGGTGGAGGCGTTCGGCTACGGCCTGGACGACCTGGCCTGGTTCACGGTGAACGCGATGAAGAGCGCGTTCCTGCCGTTCGACGAACGCCTCGCGATGATCAACGAGGTGATCAAGCCGGGCTACGCCGCGCTCAAATCGGAATGGCTGTTCGGGCGCAACTGACCTGTCGCCGACCCGGCCGGCCAGATCGGCCACCGGCCGGGTCGCGGCGGGATCGGTCGCGTCGACAACCCGCACGAACGGTCGCGACCGACCCATAGAGGTCGTTTTGCGCATTCCACCGAGAGTCGCTACGTTGCGGTCTCACTTCGTTACGGGGTGTGCTTCGCCCCGCCCGAAATCGAGAACCGAGGATGCACATGCGATCGGTAACGCGTAAGGCGGCCGTCACGGCCGGGCTGGGTGTGGCACTCGCGGCAGGCGCTGCGGGCGCCGCCGGTGCGGCCCCGGTGACCGACACGGCCGCAGGTCTGGTCCCGACCGTGTCGCACGCCCGGTCGGCCCTCCCGTCGGCATCCGACGCGACGTTCCCGTTGACCCAGGTCACCGACAAGCTCCCCGTCGGCGAGGTGCTCACCCCGGGCCAGGGCCCGCTGGACCACGTGGCCGAGGGCGCGGCCCACACCATGGAGCACCACATGACCGCCATGGCCGACGAGGCGTCCGCGAAGGGCGGCCAGTCCAAGGGCGGCGTCAGCGGTCCGCTCGGCGGTTTGCCGCTGGGCGACTCGCCGCTCGGCGCTCACCAGGGCAGCGGCAACCTGTCGCTCTAGCACCGGACTTCGCGGGTTCCGTCGCCGCTGCCGCCGGGGCGCGCCGTTGCCGCCGGGGCACATTGCGGGCGTGGCACCGGGGCGCGCCGTTGCCGCCGGGGCGCGCTGTGGGGGTGGCACCGGGGCGCGACCTTGCCCGCCGGGGCGTTGACACCGGCGTGGTTCCGGGATCCGCTGCACGAGCCGTGTCCTTCGCGCGTCGATCCGTCGCGGGGGCACGGCTTCGGCGCGTCCGAGCCCGGCGGGGTGCCCGAGGTTCGCAGCGGCCGACTCCGGGCCGGGCAGCGAGAGTTCGCAGCGGCCGACTCCGGGCCGGGTACCAAGAGTTCGCAGCGTCCGAGTCCCGACCGGGCAGCGAGAGTCGCAGCGTCCGAGTCCGGACCCGGGTACCGAGAGTTCGCAGCGTCCGAGTCCGGGCCGGGTACCCGAGGTTCGCAGCGTCCGAGTCCCGACCGGGT
>NZ_WWJX01000192.1 GCF_009865215.1 Streptomyces sp. SID3343
CGGCCTGCACGGCCCGCCGGACCTGGGCCCCGGCGCCGGCCAGGGCGCGCAGCGTGTCCGCCGCGTCGGCCCTGGCGATGCCGTCCGGGTCGTCGAGCAGGACCTCGTCGAGGGTGTTCATGCCCGGGCGGCGTCGGGGCGGCGCGCCTCGTCCACCAGCAGTACGGGGATTCCGTCGACGACGGGATACGCGAGCCCACACGCGTGGTTGTCGCACACCAGCTCGACGTCCCCGTCACGGCGCAGCGAGCCGTGGCAGACCGGGCAGGTCAAAATCGCCAACTGCGACGGTTCCAGATTCATGACTTCTCCCACCGGGACCGTCCCCGCCGGTGCGGGGAGCAGGTACTTGTTCGTCCAGACCTGTTGACGCGGCCGTCCGATTGAACCCATCACACTACCCAGCCCAGGCGAGTCAGCCTCGGACCAGTGCCAAAACCTCGTCCCGGATCGCCGTCATCGTGGCCTGGTCGTCGGCCTCGACGTTGAGGCGCAGCAGCGGCTCGGTGTTGGACGCGCGCAGGTTGAACCACCACGTGTCGGCCACCACGGTCATTCCGTCGAGGTCGTCGATGGTGACCGTGGGGCGGCCGGTGAAGGCCGCGCGGACCTTCGCGGTCGCGGCGGCCTGGTCGGCGACCTCGCTGTTGATCTCGCCGGACGCCGGGTAGCGGTCGTACTCGCTCGCGAACTCGGACAGCGGCAGGCCCTGCCCGCCGAGCGCGGCGAGGACGTGGAGGGCGGCCAGCATGCCGGTGTCGGCGCGCCAGAAGTCGCGGAAGTAGTAGTGCGCGGAGTGCTCGCCGCCGAAGATCGCCCCGGTCTTGGCCATCTCGCCCTTGATGAACGAGTGTCCGACGCGCGTGCGCACCGCCTCGCCGCCGTGCTCGTGGACGATCTCGGGCACGGCGCGGGAGGTGATCAGGTTGTGGATGATCATCGGCGTGTGCTCGCCGGCGGCCTGGGCACGGGCGATTTCGCGGACCGCGACGAGCGCGGTGACGGCGGACGGCGACACCGGGTCGCCGTTCTCGTCGACCACGAAGCAGCGGTCGGCGTCGCCGTCGAAGGCCAGACCGAGGTCGGCGCCCACTTCGCGGACCTTCGCCTGGAGGTCGACCAGGTTCTTCGGGTCGAGCGGGTTCGCCTCGTGGTTGGGGAACGATCCGTCGAGCTCGAAGTAGAGCGGGACGACGTCGAGCGGCAGTTTGCTGCCGGCGCCGAGCACGGTGGGCACGGTGTGGCCGCCCATGCCGTTGCCCGCGTCCACGACGACCTTGAGCGGGCGGATGCCGGTCAGGTCGACCAGGCCGAGCAGGTGCGCGGCGTAGTCGTCGAGCACGTCGTGCTCGGTGATCGTGCCGGGTTCGCCGTCGTATGCCGGTACGCCTGCCTCCACGAGGGCGCGGATGTCGGCGAGGCCGCTGTCCTGCCCGATCGGGGCGGCGCCGGCGCGGCACATCTTGATGCCGTTGTATCGCGCGGGGTTGTGGCTCGCGGTGAACATCGCCCCGGGCAGGTCCAGGCTGCCGCTGGCGAAGTAGAGCTCGTCGGTCGACGCGAGGCCGATCAGCGTGACGTCGGCGCCCTGCGCGGCGGCACCGGCCGCGAACGCGTCGGACAGTTCGGGCGACGACGGGCGCATGTCCCGGCCGATCACGATCGCGTCGGCCTCGGTGACGCGGACGAACGCCGCGCCGAGGGCCCGCGCGGTGTCGGCGTCCAGTTGGTCGGGGACGACACCCCGCACGTCGTACGCCTTCACGATCTGGGAGAGGTCGCGCACCGAGGACTCCACTCGCTTGGTTTCCGTTGTCGGCCGCTGCTCGACCGTTGCCGGCTGCTGTTCGACCGTTGTCGGCCGGGGCGGCCGGCTGCCCGTCGACGTCGTCCCTGCCCCGCGGACGACTTGTCAGACCCTATCGGCCGCGGGCGGGCACACGTGGATCACCGAACGCGGGTGGGTCGGGTCGTGTCGGGCCGGATCCGGTCAGCTCTCGGGCGAGCGCAGGACGCGCAGATGGCCGCGCCGACCGGACTCGGGTCGGCCGTCGCGGTCGGTGGGCTCGGGCGGGGGCGGCGGGGGCTGCGGCGGGCGGGCGGCCTCGCGCACGGCGTTGGCCAGTGCCTCGAGGTCGTCACTGCTCGGCTTGCCCGCGCTCGGATCCGGCGCGAGGCGCAACACATCCCAACCACGAGGCGCGGTCAGCCGCTCCGAGTGCTCGGCGCACAGGTCGTAGCAATGGGGCTCGGCGTGGGTCGCCAGAGGTCCCAGGACGGCCGTGGAGTCGGCGTAGACGTACGTCAACGTGGCGACTGCGGTTCGACCGCAGGCGGTCCGCGAACAGCGACGTACAGGGCTCACGACGATGGACGGTACCGCAAGCGGACGCGAGCCGCCTCGTATACCGGTCGGGTGTGACTCACGTGTCGCTCCTCACAGGGTGTCGGGCGCGGATCGCAGCGGCGCGCCGGGTCCGCCGCGAAGCCGCACGCCCTAAGCTCGTTGCCGTGCACAACGAGCACTCTGTCCCCTCTTCTCCTCGCGAGCGCGACCGGCGCCGCCGCAGTCGGCGCGACCGGCACGGCCGCGGCATGCGCGGTCCGCTCGCCCCGCCCCCCGTGCCGATCGCGTTGACGCGCGCACAACGGTTCGACGACCTCGCCGCCGACGTCGTGGAACGGCTCGCGAAGCGCTGGCCGCAACTGGAGGAGGTCCGTTTCGCGGTCCTGGACGTCCCGGAGGCCGAGACGGCGGTCAACGGCGACGAGGCGGTGGCGCTGGGCCGGCTCGTGCCGGCGTCCAAGGACGTGCCGGCGACGATCATCTTGTACCGGCGTCCGCTCGAACTTCGCGCGGAGGGCCGCGCCGAGCTGGAGATGTTGGTCAACGACGTGCTCGTGGAGCAGGTCGCCGATCTGTTGGGCATGGATCCGGACACGATCGACCCCGACGACTGAACCACCCGCAAGATGCCGCGACCCGGGTCCCCCGTCGAGGGGGCCCGGGTCGCGGTGTCCGTCCGGCCACCGAGCGGCGGGCGGGCGGTTACTTCTGTGGGACCAGCAGCGTCAGGTTCGCGTGGGCGTTGGGCACCACGGCCGTCTCGACCGTGGGGGCGAGGGTCTGGACCGTGAAGGTGGGCGACTTGCCGACGAGCTCGGTGATCGTGCGCGCGGCGTGCACGGGCGGTGAGCCCGGCTGCGGCTCGACGATCACCGCGAAGGCGGTCGCGCCGGGCGGCACCGGGACCGGTGCGGCGACGGTGGCTCCGCCGAGCACCTCGACGTCGGCCGACACGGGCTCGCCCTTGTCGCCGATCGAGGTCAGCTTGACCTTCGTGGTGCCCTGCGGCGCGGTGAGCGACACGGTGCTGGTGAACGCTCCGCCCGCGCGGTTGTCCGCGACGACCGCGCGATGGGTGAGCACCGGGGACCCGGTCAGGAAGGCCGCCTCGGCGTCCCCGCCGGTGCCCTGGACCACGCGTACGCCGGCGACGATGTCGGCGCGGCCGGCGACGAGCCGGATCGCACTCGCGTCGCCGCGGGCGATCGGGCCCAGGTCGAGCACGGTGACCTTGCCGCCCTTGACCTCCGCCGAGCCGTTGTCGACCGGCTTGAAGGTGCTGACCTTGCCCGCGACGGAGATCTCGACGTCGGTGCTGTCCCCGCTGGGGGCGAGCAGCATCAACTGCACGGTGGTCGCGTTGCCGGGCAGGCCCGGGATCACCACGTCACGGGCCGGAGCGGCCGAGGAGGGCAGCCAGTCGGTGCCCACCGCGCCCTCCTGGTCGCGCAGCGCCGCCGCGACCCGGCCGGTGCGCGCGACGACGTGCACCGCGG
>NZ_WWJX01000193.1 GCF_009865215.1 Streptomyces sp. SID3343
CGCGAGCCCGTACGCCCGCGCGGTGCGGCCGGGACCGGCCCGGCGGTCGGGGAGCACCAACGGCGGCTCGGCCGCGGCCTTTTCCGCCGCGGCCTCCGCGTTCTCCCGCTGCTCGGCCGCCTCCTGCGCGTTCGCGGTCCACGCGGCGCAGAACAGCAGCAGCCGGATCACGAAGTAGATCCACAACAGCAACGCGACCGGCACCGCGAACGCGCCGTACGCGCTCTTGCCGGCGACCCCCGCGATGTAACCGGACACCAACAGCTTCAGCACCTCGAAGCCGACCGCCCCGATCAGTGCGCCCTTGACCGCGACGGCGCGGCTCATGGTCAGCCTGGGCAGGCCCACGAGTAGGTAGAGGAACAGGACGAGGCTCGCGCCGACCGCGACCGCGAACGCCGCGATCTGGAGCAGCACACGGCCCACCGGCTGGCCTTCGAGCCCGATCGAGTCGGAGACGCGCCGGATCACGACGGTGGCGAAGGCGGACGCGCCCACCGACAGCGCGAGCGCGAGACCGAGACCACACAGCACGCCTACGTCGGCGACCTTGCGCGAGACCGCGTTGCCGGGCTCCTGTTCGACGTCCCAGATCGCCCGGATGGAGGAACGGGTCGCGTCGACCCAACCCGTGCCGGACATCAGCAGCAGCACGCCGCCGATCACCCCGACCGCGCCCGCGTTGCGCACGAGCGCGTCGAGGTCGAGTTTGTCGGCGATCCCGGGGATCTGCTCGGAGATCTTGTTCTGCATGCGCCGCACCTGTGACGCGTCCAGCGCGGCGGCGACGACCGCCGCCGCGAGGGTGATCAACGGGAACAGCGACAGGAATCCGTAGAAGGTCACGGCCGCCGACAGCCGATTGCCCTGTCGGTCCCCGTATCGCGCGTAGGCCCGCCACGTGGGGCCGATGACGGGGATCTTGCCGAGTCGCTCCTTGATCGCCACGGATGACTGCTGCCCCACCGAAGACCTACCCACACGCCCCCGTGCCCCGACGAACATTCCGCCGGCGGCACACCGCGTCCGGGCGCGTCACCCCGGCGGCGGCCCCGGCAACGACTGGCCGAACGCGAAGTCGCGTTGCGGGCGCCATACTCCGTCCGAGCCGTGCTCGTACAGGCTGAATCCCCAGATCGGGAAGACCGCGTCGTAGTCGACGAGTTCGGCGAACGCGAGGTCGAGCACGTCGTCCGGCAGATGGTGGGCGATCGTCACGTGCGGGTGGTACGGGAAGTGCAGATCGCGCGCGAGCGGCCCCGACCGCACCGCCTCCTCGACCCGTTCGCACTCCGGGATGCCCCGCGCGACCTGTACGAACACCACCGGCGACGTGGGTCGGAAGGTCCCGGTGCCGCGCAGATGTATGTCGAACGGGTGCTCGGCGGCGGCGACCGCACGCAGGTGCTCCTCGACCTCGGCCATCACCTCGTCGGCGATCTCGGTCGGCGGCAGGAGCGTCACGTGGGTCGGGATGGCGTCGGCCAGCGGATCCCCGAAGCCCGCGCGGCGGGCCTGGAGCTCGCTGCCGTAGGGCTCGGGGATCGCGATCGATACGCCGATGGTGCGTTTCGCCATGTGGTGCGCCTCAGACTCCCGACGTGCCGGTCACCGGAGGCAGGAAGCCGACACGGTCGTAGGTCCTGGCGAGGGTGTCGGATGCCACCGCGCGCGCCTTCTCGGCGCCGCGGGCGAGCACCCTGTCCAGTTCCGCCGGGTCGTCCAGATACGTGTGGACACGCTCCTGGAACGGCGTCACGAACTCGACGAGCACCTCCGCCACCTCCTTCTTCAGGTCGCCGTAGCCCCTGCCCGCGAAACGCTCCTCCAACGCGGCGATCGACGTCCCGGACAGCGCCGAGTGGATCGTGAGCAGGTTGGAGACGCCGGGCTTGTCGGCCTCGTCGAAGCGGACCTCGGTACCGGTGTCGGTGACCGCGCTGCGGATCTTCTTCGCGCTGACCTTGGCGTCGTCGAGCAGGTTGACGATGCCCTTGGGGGCGGAGGCCGACTTGCTCATCTTTATCGTGGGGTCCTGGAGGTCGACGATCTTCGCCGTCTCCTTGACGATGAACGGCTTGGGGATCGTGAACGTGTCCCCGTAGGTCGTGTTGAAGCGGTGCGCGACGTCGCGCGTGAGTTCCAGGTGCTGGCGCTGGTCCTCGCCGACCGGGACCGCGTCCGCCTGGTAGAGCAGGATGTCGGCGACCTGCAGGACCGGGTAGGTGAACAGGCCGACCGTGGTGCGGTCGGTGCCCTGCTTCGCCGACTTGTCCTTGAACTGGGTCATCCGAGCGGCCTCGCCGAAGCCGGTCACGCAGTTCATGATCCACGCGAGCTGCGCGTGCTCGGGTACGTGGCTCTGCACGAACAGGGTGCACCGGTCGGTGTCGAGGCCGGCCGCGAGCAGCTGCGCGGCCGACACCCGGGTGCGCTCGCGCAGCTCCTTCGGGTCCTGCGCGATGGTGATCGCGTGCAGGTCGACGACGCAGTAGAACGCGTCGTGCGTGTCCTGGAGGGGCACCCACTGACGGATCGCACCCAGGTAGTTGCCCAGGTGGAACGAATCCGCCGTCGGCTGGATTCCGGACAGAACACGGGGACGCGTCGTTGCCATGCCGCCATTCTCTCAGGCGCGCGGAGCAGCTCCGCTCAGGGGAGTCGCACGACCCCCGCGCCGGGCGCGCAACAAAGCGGGTGAGCGCCCGGACACATACGCAACGATCGTGCGGCAGGGGACAACGCACACGGCTTTACGCACTCCCGAAACGCGACCTAGGCTGGCCCAGGCCGATGCGGAGGGTCGTCGTCCGCACATCGAGGGTGACGATCGGCTCGGCCTTCACTGCACGGTACGGCCGACCCGGGTCGGCGGCTGCCTCGCCCACCCGCGTCGGTCCGTCGCCGTCCGCGAGAAGGGGTTATCGCGTGCGCCTCACGTCGTGCTGCGGTCGACCGGGCCGCCTCGACCCGCGGTCGGAGCGGATATCTCCCGGGCCGGAACGCGGGCGGGTCCCCCGGCAGCGCCGACGCGGCTTCGTCGCGCCGCGCGCGGCCGAACCGCGGCACTACGCGATGTGCCCCCCGGTGTTCCGGCACGGTGATCCGGGGTTTTCGCACGGTGACCCGGGGAGTTCGCACGGTGATCTCGGGAGTTCACCAGGTGATCCGCGGGGTTCGTACGGTGCTCTCGGCCACGACCGCACCTCACCCGACGGCCGCCGCCCGGCCGGGTGCCCGTCCATGTGTTCGTGCGGTGGCCGCGCGATGGGCCAGTGGGAGCTGCTGCGCGCGACGCTGATCGCGCTCGGCCACCGAGTGAGCCTGATGCCGGGGCGCCCCGGCCTGCCCGACATGGTCTTCGCGGCCAGGTCGGCGACGGTGGTGGGCGGCCGGGTCCTGGGCGCGCGGTATCGGTCGGCGGAGCCCTGGGGGCAGGGGCAGACGTCGGCCGTCCTGGCCTGGTTCGCCGAGCGCGGCTTCGGCGCGCGCCTGGAGCCGGTGTTCGCGCACGAGGGCGAGCGGGACCTGTTGCCGGCGGGGCCACGACTGCTCGCGGCGATGGGTCCGCTGACCGAGACCGCGGCCCATGTGGAGGCACAGGCGTTCCTCGGCCTGCCCGTGGTCGCGCTCGAACTCGCCGATCCGCGATTTCCGCACCTGGGCGCGGCCCTCGCGGTGCTCGGGGAGCGCACCGCGGCCTACTACCCCGGCGCGTTCACCCCCGGCGCGCTGCGCCGACTGACCCGGGTGTTCCCGGAGCGGATCGAGGTCGAGGAGTCCGACGCGCTCGCATTCGGTCTCGACGTCGTGTGCGACGGGCGCAACGTGGTGATGGGCGACCGCACGCCCGGCTTCGCCGCCCTGTTGTCCGGTCGGGGGTTTCGGCCGATCGAGCTCGACCTGTCGGAGTTCGCGGCCCACGGGGCGGGCGCGCGCAGTTGCGTACTCGAACTCCGAGCCGCCCGTTGACGATCACGTCGCACCGGGTATCTCCTCCACACATCACCTCGAATGCGGCTTTGGCACGGTTTCGCGGATCCCCGCCGGCACCGTGACCCGCGCGGCTTTCGGGTTCCGGCCCGTTTTTCCCCGTTCCCCGTGAATTTCCCGTTCCCCGTGAACGAAAGGACGTCATGAGCACGCAGCACTCGCCCGCTCCCTCCCCCGAGCACCGCACCGGTGTCGGCCGCGCGGCCGGCCCCGGGGCCACGAGCACGGCCCTGATCGACCTCGCCGAGGAGTACAGCGCGCACAACTACCACCCGCTGCCGATCGTGGTCGCACAGGCCCATGGGGCCTGGATGACCGACGTCGAGGGGCGACGCTATCTCGACCTGCTCGCCGGCTACTCCGCCCTCAACTTCGGACACGGCAACGCCCGCCTGATCGACGCCGCGAAGCGCCAACTGGATCTGGTGACCCTCACCAGCCGCGCGTTCCACAACGACCGCTTCGCGCCGTTGTGCGAGCAACTCGCCGAGTTGGCCGGCATGGAGATGGTGCTGGTGATGAACACCGGCGCGGAGGCCGTGGAGACGGCGGTCAAGACCGCCCGCAAATGGGGCTACGAGGTCAAGGGCGTCCCGGACGGACAGGCCAGGATCGTGGTCGCCGCGGGCAACTTCCACGGCCGCACCACCACGATCGTGAGCTTCTCCACCGACGAGGAGGCCCGCCGGCACTACGGCCCCTACACGCCCGGCTTCGACATCGTGCCCTACGGCGACGCCGAGGCCCTGCGCGCCGCGATCACCGACGACACCGTGGCGGTGCTGCTCGAACCGATCCAGGGCGAGGCGGGCGTGCTCGTCCCGCCGCCGGGCTACCTGCCCGAGGTCCGCCGGATCACCCGCGAGCGCGACGTACTCTTCGTCGCCGACGAGATCCAGTCCGGCCTGGGCCGCACCGGCCGCACGTTCGCGTGCGAGCACGAGGGCGTCGTCCCCGACATGTACGTCCTGGGCAAGGCACTGGGCGGCGGCATCGTACCGATCTCCGCCGTGGTGTCCTCGCGCGCCGTCCTGGGGGTGTTCGCCCCCGGCGAGCACGGTTCGACCTTCGGGGGCAACCCGCTTGCCTGCGCGGTGGCCCTGGAGGTCTTGGAGATCCTGCGCTCGGGCGAGTTCCAACAGCGCTCCGCGGACCTCGGCGACCACCTGCACCGCGAACTCACGAGCCTGGTCGGCCAGTCCGTCACCGCCGTCCGCGGCCGGGGTTTGTGGGCGGGTGTGGACATCGACCCCGCGCACGGCACCGCCCGCGACGTCTCCCAGGCCCTGCTGCACCGCGGCGTCCTGGTCAAGGACACTCACGGGCAGACCATCCGGATCGCCCCGCCGCTGGTCATCTCCAAGGACGACCTGGAGTGGTCCCTCGACCAACTGCGCGCCGTACTGGCCTGACCGCCGCGACGTCGAAGCCGCGGGCGGCGAACCGCGCGTTCGCGAGCACGCGCGACGCGCCCACCGTCGCCGTCGCACGCGGTCGCCGACCGCTGCATCGTGCGGTCGTGTTCGGGGCAACCCGGGCGTACCGGCCCGTGATCCCGGCCGGTGGGGGTACGACCGGACGGCCCGGGCGAACCGATCCGGGGCGCGATCGTGCCGAGCCGGATCCTGGCACACAACAGGGGCGGGCCCGCGGGCCCGCCCCTGGTCACTTCCGGCCGACCGTTGCTCGTGTCGACTCGGTCGAACCGGGCTCGCACGTCGACTCGGATCTGCCCGAGCCGGCGCGTCGACTCAGATCAGGCCGAGCTCGCGGACCGCGTCGCGCTCCTCGGAGAGCTCCTGAACCGACGCGTCGATGCGCCCGCGCGAGAACTCGTTGACGTCCAAGCCCTGGACGATCTCCCACGCACCGTCCTTGCAGACGACCGGGAAGGACGAGATGAGGCCCTCGGGCACACCGTAGGAGCCGTCGGAGACGACACCCATCGAGGCCCAGTCGCCGTCGGCCGTGCCGTTGACCCACGTGTGCACGTGGTCGATGGCCGCGTTGGCCGCGGACGCCGCCGAGGACGCGCCGCGCGCCTCGATGATCGCCGCACCGCGCTTGGCGACGGTCGGGATGAACGTGTCGGCCAACCACGCCTGGTCGTTCACGACCTCGGCCGCGTTCTTGCCGGCGATCGTCGCGTTGAAGACGTCCGGGTACTGGGTGGCCGAGTGGTTGCCCCAGATGGTCAGCTTCGCGATGTCGGTGACCGACACGCCGGCCTTCTTCGCGAGCTGGGTCAGCGCGCGGTTGTGGTCCAGGCGGGTCATCGCGGTGAAGCGCTCGGCCGGGACGTCCGGCGCGTGCTGCTGCGCGATCAGCGCGTTGGTGTTGGCCGGGTTGCCGACCACGAGCACCTTGATGTCGCTCGCGGCGCCGGCGTTGATCGCCTCGCCCTGGGGCTTGAAGATGCCGCCGTTGGCCGCGAGCAGGTCGCCGCGCTCCATGCCCTTGGTACGCGGACGCGCGCCGACGAGCAGGGCCACGTTGGCGCCCGCGAAGCCGTCGGTCGGGTTGTCGAAGATGTCGATCCCGTCGAGCAGCGGGAACGCGCAGTCGTCGAGCTCCATCGCGGTGCCCTCGGCGGCCTTGACGGCCTGCGGGATCTCCAGGAGGCGCAGCCGGACGGGGGTGTCGGGGCCGAGCAGGTGACCGGAGGCGATGCGGAACAGCAGCGCGTAGCCGATCTGACCGGCCGCGCCCGTGACGGTGACGTTGACGGGGGTACGGGACATTGCGCGCAGGTCTCCTCTGCTACGGCGGGATCCGACGCCGATGGCGTTCGCCGGTAGCTCGGCATCGAGATACTTTTCGCGGCCACATTACCCCCGCCCCCGGTCACTCTCGGCCAACCACCGGTGTGAGGTTCGCCCCCCGACGGTTTCCGCCCGGACGCAACCGGACGGTACGTTCGTGACGTCACGCGTCCGTTCGCCTCCGAAGGGTGACTTCATGCCCCTGCCGTCAGACCTCGCCACGCCGGTCGCGCCCGACGCGGCGAGCGCCGAACGCCCCACCGGGGCCGCGATCGGGACGGAGTCCACCCGGATCGACGCCGTCGTGATCGGTTGGGTCGACAACGCGGGCGTGACCCGGGTCAAGGCCGTACCGCGCGACCGCCTGGACGCGGTCGCCACGCACGGCGTGGGCTTCTCGCCGGTGTTCGACGTGTTCCTCGCCGACGACTCGATCACCGCGGGCCGACTGGTCGGCGGTCCGGCCGGGGACCTGCGACTGATCCCCGACCTGACGGCGCTGCGCCCGCTCGCGGCGCAACCGGGCTGGGCCTGGGCGCCGGGTGATCGCTACACGCAGGACGGCGTGCCGTACGACGGTTGCCAACGCACGTTCGCGCGGCGGATGACCGCGCGCGCCGGGCAACGCGGGCTCACCCTGCGGATGGGCTTCGAGGTCGAGTGGACGACCGGTGTCGAGGACCCGGCCGGCCGCTTCGTGCCGGCGTTCGACAAGGCCGCGTACGGGATGACCCGGCTGATCCGGGTGTCCGATCAGCTGCGCGAGTTGGTCCTGGCGCTGGCCGCGCAGGGCGTGAGCGTGCAACAGGTGCATCCGGAGTACGCGGCGGGCCAGTTGGAGGTGTCGGTGGCCTGTGAGGACCCGGTGGGCGCGGCCGACACGACGGTGCTCGTGCGCGAGACGATCCGCGCGGTCGCGGCCCGGCACGGGCACAGCGTGACGTTCGCGCCGTGCGTGGTCCCCGGCGAGGTGGGCAACGGCGCGCATCTGCACTTCTCGCCGTGGCGCGACGGGATCAACCTGTGTCACGGCGGCGAGGGACCGCACGGACTGACCCGCGAGGGCGAGGCGTTCCTCGCCGGGGTGCTGCGCGAGTTGCCCGCGTTGCTCGCGATCGGCGCGCCGGGCGCGGCGAGCCACCTGCGCCTGGTGCCGTCCCAGTGGGCCGGGGTCCACCAGTGCTGGGGCCTGGAGAACCGTGAGGCGGCGTTGCGCCTGGTCACCGGCATGGCGGGCGAACGGCAGCACACGGCCAACGCGGAGGTCAAGTGCTTCGACGCGACGGCCAACCCGTATCTGGTCACGGGCTCGGTGATCGCGGCCGGGCTCGCCGGCACCGAGGAAGGGCTGCGGTTGCCGCCGGAGGTGCCGGGCGATCCGGCGGCCTCGGTCGAGGCGGTACGCCGGCTGCCGGATTCGCCGGCCGCGGCGCTGGAGGCCCTGGAGGCGAGCGCGGTGCTGCGCGAGGCCCTCGGCGAGGTCCTGTTCGACGCGGTCACGGCGGTGCGGCGCGCGGAGATCGAGCTCGCGAAGGGCCTGACCCCGGGCGAGATCGCGGCGCGGGCACGGCGGTTGTACTGAGGTCCGGCGAGAGCCCGGACCGGGCTCCCGCCGAACCGAAGGCCGGCGCTAGCCGGTGCGCTTGGGCACCCAAGGCAGATCGAACACCGGTTCCGGAATGCTCAGGCCGAGCAGTAGTACGGCCGCCCCGAACATCAGCATCACGGCGATGTCGGTGAACCGGCTGCGCACTGCCAGCACACCGACGTCGTGCAGGCACAGTCGCAACGCGGCGGCCACCACGAAGGTGGCCGCGATCAGGACCGTCGCGATCCGAAAACCGTCCAGCGCGGCGGTCAGCAGCGCCGCGGCGAGACACCCGAAGACCACCACCGCGGGCCACTCCCGCAGGCCGCCGGGCCCCTGCGGCGAGCCGCCGCCCTCGGGTGGATAGGTCCCCGGCGGCTTCTTCCTGCCGTCCTTGCGCCGCCCCCGAGTCGTCGCCACCAGCTCTCACCTCTCACTCGTCGGGATGGGAAGCCGCGACGATCTCGACGTCGTGGGCCGCGGCTCCCGGCCCCGGACCCCGGGCCTCATGCCTCGGGCCTCGGCTTCAAGCCCCGGGTCCACGGCCCACGACCGCGAGTTCATCGCGGTCGGTTCACAGACTCGTGACCGACCGCTCGGCGGCCTCGACGACGTTGCTGAGGAGCATCGCGCGGGTCATCGGGCCCACGCCGCCGGGCATCGGGGCGACCCACGCGGCCTTTTCGTACGCCTCGGGGTGTACGTCGCCGACGAGGCCCTGCTCGGTGCGGGTGATGCCCACGTCGAGCAGGACGGCGCCCGGCTTGACCATGTCCGCGCTGATCAGACCCGGGACGCCGGCCGCGGCGATGACGATGTCGGCCTGGAGGACGTGGAACGGCAGTTCCTTGGTGCCGGTGTGGCACAGCGTGACGGTGGCGTTCTCGGTGCGGCGGGTCAGCAGCAGGCCGATCGGGCGGCCGACGGTGACGCCGCGGCCGATCACGCACACCTCGGCGCCGTTGATGTCGATGTCGTGCCGGCGCAGGAGTTCGACGATGCCGCGCGGCGTGCACGGCAGCGGGGCGTCCTGGCCGAGCACGAGCCGGCCGAGGTTCATCGGGTGCAGGCCGTCGGCGTCCTTGTCCGGGTCCATCAGTTCCAGAACGCGGTTGGCGTCGAGGTGGCGGGGCAGCGGGAGTTGCACGATGTAGCCGGTACAGGCCGGGTCGGCGTTGAGTTCGCGCACGACGTCCTCGACCTGCTCCTGCGTCGCGTCGGCGGGCAGGTTGCGCTGGATGCTCGCGATGCCCACCTGCGCGCAGTCGCGGTGCTTGCCGCGCACGTAGGAGTGGCTGCCGGGGTCGTCGCCCACGAGCACGGTGCCCAGACCCGGCGTGATGCCCCGGGCCTTGAGGGCCTCGGCCCGTACGGCCAGTTCGGCTTTGATGGCGGAGGCGGTGGCCTTGCCGTCGAGGATCTGCGCCTTCACGTTCTGTCTCCTGGTCCACGGTTTGGGGCCGGTCGCTGCGATTGTCCCGTATCCCCGGCGGGCGCGCGGCGGGCACCGTACAGGAACCACGCGGGTGGGGCGGGGAGGCGCTGTTGGACGAATTCCGGCAGGTGCCACGCGGGCACCGGCTCGGCCGCGCTCGTGATCGCCTGACCGAGCCGCTTGAGGTGCTGGCGCAGGACCGGATGGCCCCACAGGTCGGGCAGTTCGGGCAACATCGGGGTGCGGCGTTCCTCGGCGGCGGAGGCGAGTTCGCCCAGGTACGCGTCGAGCAGTTCGCGATCCTCCTCGGGGATCGGTTCGGGTGGCTTGGCGCGGTAGTGCTCGGGCGCGGTCATCACCCGATAGCCGAGCCGCTGGGTCACCACGATCGCGGGCCACAGCCGTTCCGCGTCGTGCCGGCGACCGGTGAACTCGCCCAGTGCGCCTTCGTACACGCTCCACAGGTCGAGCAGTTCGCGGCGAGCCGCGCGCCGCGTACTGCCCCACGCGGGATTGTCGACGGTCTGCCCGCCGACCATCACCCGCAGCAGTATCGCCTCGGCCCGAACGGCCCGGCCGAGTTGGCGCGGCAGCCGGGTCGCGGACGCGCGCGGCCACAGGATCAGACTCGCGACCAGGCCGACGGTCAGGCCCAGGATGGTGTCGATCAGCCGCGTCGAGGCGAGGTCGCCCACGTGCGCGTCGGGTCGACCGGCGGACGCGAGGAAGAGGCCGACCGGGGTGACGCAGGCCGCGCCGACCGCGAGGTTGCGCGAGATCACCGTCTGCGTCGCGCCGAACAGCAGCGCCACCGAGCACACCACGATCCACGGTCCCGGCTTGAGGTCGTGGAAGAACAGCGCGATCACCGCGACGCCCAAAAGCGTGCCGATCGCGCGTTGCGTGACCCGACCGAAGTCGAGCACGACATTGCCGCCCTGCAACGCGGCGGCGGCCGCGATGGCGACCCACACGGGGTGCACGATCGGCAGCAGCGCGGCCGCGAGCGTCGCGAAACCGACGCCCAGACCGGTGCGCAACGCGGTCGGCGGCACGAGCGAGGCCCGGTCGAACGCGGCGCGCAGGCGCTCCCGCGCGGTCGGGCGCCGGCCCGGGATGATCTCTCCCTCGGCGACGGCGGGCTGCCCCGCGGCGTTCGCGGCGGCCCGCAGGGCGGTGCGCAGGGCGCGTTCGGCGGCGGTCTCGGTGTCGGCGAGGACGGCGGGCATGACGGGAACGAGTCTCGGTTTGCCGACCGCGCCGGCGAGCGCGCGCACGGTGTCGGAGATCGCGGGAGGGATCGGCCGCGAACGCTCCACGGCGAGCATCTGCGCGGCCTGGAACAGGTCGAGCGCGCGCCGGCACAACACCCGCAGGCGACGCGCCTCGCCGGTGCGGCGGTTGCGCTTGGTGTCGGCGCGCAGCACGGTCACCCACGCGGTGTGTACGGCCTCGGACGCGCGATGGCGCGCGATGTCGGCGGGGTCGTCGTGGCCGATCGCGGCGAAGAAGTCGGCGAGCGCCTCGAAGCACGCGGCGAGCGCCATGTGTTCGGGGTGGCGCGGACGCACGAGCCAGCCCGACATCGACACGAACCACGCACCGGCGGCGCCCGCGAGCACGAGGGCGATCCGTTGCGGGACCAGGTCGGGTTGGTGCGGCAGGAACGCGCCCATCGCGCACACCAGGGTGAACATGTAGCCGCCGGGTCTGCCCACTTGGAGCGCGCCGCACAAGAACGTCGCGACGGTGGCGACGAGCGCGATGAGGGGGACGTACAACAGGGGCGAGCCGGCCGCGAGCGAGCCGCAGCCCAGCGCCGCGGCCAAGCCGAGGCCGACCAGCGCGAGGGTGATCGCGCGGCGCGCGTAGGGCTCCTTGGCCGCGTACAGGACGGTGTAGCCGCCGAGTGCGGCGAAGGTCGCGTCGCCGATTCCCAGGACGGCCGTGACGATCGCGAACGGAAGGCCCATCCCGAGCGCGGCCCGGGCGCCGGCGGCCCACGTGAAGGTGCCGGAGAGCTTCACGATCGGCTTGATCGCGTTGTCGGGTTCCAACTCGGGGGGATGCACGGCGGGAAAGGGCGGCAGCGTCGGCGGCCCGGCCGGGTCGGCCGACGGCCCGGGCGGCAACGCGAGCGGCGCGCGCTTGGGCCGGGGTCCCGGTGTCGCCCCCTGGGAGGTCGGCTCAGCCTGCATGCCCCCTATGCAACGCACGTTTCGCAACGAATGCCAAGTCTCCGAAGGTGACCGTGGTCACTTTGGCCGATGCGTGTTCCCGCCGTCTTGTACGGTGCCGCCTTCCTTGGGCTTCCGGGCGGTGGCAAGACGTCTCGCTCCGGTTTCGAGGGCGACGCGTCGAGGCGCCCGGAAGTCGCCGCCACGGCGCCGCGCTCGCCGACGCAGGTGGTGGACGTGCTCTCGTTCGGGTTTTTGCGGCCGCCGTGGAACGCGGAGAACAAGACGTTCTCCGACGGGATCTGCGGCTCGATCGTCGTCTCGAAGTACTGACGTCCCGTGCGAACGCCGAAGGCGCGACCCCGGGTCGGGGTCGCGCCCTCGGGCCGTGCGCGGGGCGATCAGTGGAAGAAGTGCCGAGTCCCGGTCAGGTACATCGTCACGCCGGCCGCGCGGGCCGCCGCGATCACCTCTTCGTCGCGGATCGACCCGCCGGGCTGGACGACCGCCTTGACGCCGCCCGCGAGCAGCACCTCCAGGCCGTCGGCGAAGGGGAAGAACGCGTCGGAGGCGGCCACCGAACCGGCTGCCCGCTC
The DNA here is from genome assembly GCF_009865215.1 of Streptomyces sp. SID3343. GTDB lineage: Bacteria > Actinomycetota > Actinomycetes > Streptomycetales > Streptomycetaceae > Embleya. Next base: position 12,552 of record NZ_WWJX01000193.1, read on the forward strand.
ACCCGCGCGCTGCACCGCCAGGCGCGCCGAGTCGACCCGGTTGACCTGGCCCATGCCCACCCCGACGGTCGCGCCGCCGCTCGCGAGCAGGATCGCGTTGGACTTGACCGCGCGCACCGAACGCCAAGCGAACACCAGGTCGCGCAGGGTCTCGAGGTCGGCCGGCTCGCCGGTGGCGAGCGTCCACGCCGCCGCGTCGTCGCCCGTGGCCTGGAAGCGGTCGGTGTGCTGGAGCAGCAGGCCGCCGTCGATCTGCCGGGACTCCACCGGCGCGCTCGGCGCCTCGGGGGCGCGCAGCACGCGGATGCTCTTCTTGCGGGTGAGCGCCTCGGCGGCGCCGTCCTCGTAGGCCGGCGCGACGACGACCTCGGTGAAGATCTTCGCGATCTGCTCGGCCAGTTCCACGGTGACCGGGCGGTTGACCGCGATCACGCCGCCGTAGGCGGACACCGGGTCGCTCGCGTGCGCCTTGCGGTGCGCGTCGGCGACGTCGTCGCCGATCGCGATGCCGCACGGGTTGGCGTGCTTGATGATCGCCACGCACGGCTGCTCGTGGTCGTACGCGGCGCGGCGGGCCGCGTCGGTGTCCACGTAGTTGTTGTACGACATCTCCTTGCCGTGGAGCTGCTCGGCGCCCGCGAGGCCGCCGGTGCCGTCCACGCCGGCGACATTCACGTACAGAGCCGCCGCCTGGTGCGGGTTCTCGCCGTAGCGCAGCACGTTCTCGCGCCGGCGGACCGAGCCGAGGAAGGCCGGGAAGCCCTCGTCGTCGGCGGGCGCGTAGGTGTCCGAGAACCAGGACGCGACGGCCACGTCGTACGCGGCGGTGTGCCCGAACGCCTCGCCCGCGAGCCGCTTGCGCTGCGCGAGGTCGAAGCCGCCGGTCTCGATCGCGGCGAGCACGTCGGAGTAGCGCTCGGGGCTGGTCACCACCGCCACCGACGGGTGGTTCTTGGCCGCGGCGCGGACCATCGACGGTCCGCCGATGTCGATCTGCTCGACGCACTCGTCGGCGGTCGCGCCCGACTCCACGGTCTGCGTGAAGGGGTACAGGTTGACCACGACGAGGTCGAACGGCCGCACGTCGAGTTCTTCGAGTTGCGCGCGGTGCGACTCCAGGCGCAGGTCGGCGAGGATGCCGGCGTGCACGCGCGGGTGCAGGGTCTTGACCCGGCCGTCGAGGCACTCGGGGAACCCGGTCAGTTCCTCGACCTTGGTGACGGGGACGCCGGCGGCGGCGATCCGCCCGGCGGTGGAGCCGGTGGAGACCAGTTCGACCCCGGCTGCGTGCAGTCCCTGGGCCAGGTCTTCCAGGCCGGTCTTGTCGTACACGCTGATCAGCGCGCGACGGATCGGGCGCCTGCCGGCGTCGTCCCGGGTGGTGGGGGTGGGGGCGGCGGAAGTCATGCGGGGATCCGGACCTTTCTTCCTTCGATGCGGTAGCCCTCGCGGGCCAGCCGGCCCACGACCTCGACGAGCAGGGTGCGCTCGACAGTCTTGATGCGCTCGTGCAACGCGTCGCCGCCGTCGGCGTGGTCGCCGTCCTCGACCGCGACGGTGCCTTGCGCGATGATCGGCCCGGTGTCCACGCCGGCGTCCACGAAGTGGACGGTGCAGCCGGTCACCTTGGCTCCGTAGGCGAGCGCGTCGCGCACACCGTGGGCGCCCGGAAACGAGGGCAGCAGTGCGGGATGGGTGTTGACGGTGCGTCCTTCGAAGCGGGCCAGAAAGCGCGGGCCCAGAATCTTCATGAATCCGGCCGAGACCACCAGGTCGGGTTCGTGGGCGGCGACCGCGTCGGCGAGCGCGCCGTCCCACGCGGCCCGGTCGAGGTGATCGGGGATCCGCTCGACGAAGGTGGACACGCCGGCGTCCCGAGCCCGAGTGAGCCCCGCGATGTGATCGCGGTCGGCGCCCACGGCCACCACGCTTGCGCCGTACGCGGGATCCGCGCACGCGTCGAGCAGGGCTTGCAGGTTGGTGCCGGAGCCGGAGACGAGTACGACGAGCCGGGCCGGCCCGGGGGTGCGCGGGGCGTGAACGGCCACTGCTTTCAGGCTCTTTCCGGAGAGGAAGGGCGGGAGGGCCACCGGGGTGGAATCGGGGCGTCTCGCGGGGAGGTGTACGGGTTCGGCGCCCGATCTCCGGCAGGAGGTGGGAACACGGGTCGGCGCCCGTACGTCGGCAACGATAGCGTCAGGGCACGAGCAGAACCGAACCGGCGGGGCACGATGTTCCCGAGGGGTGCGCCCTGGGGTGCCGCCGCCCGGCTACGGTGCACCCCGCACACGTACGATCCTGGGAAGGGAATCCCGCGATCCGGCACGACGAGGGCAGGCAGAGGATGAGTACCGGCAACGAGACCGACGAGCGGGATCCCTACGCCCCGCCGCCGGAGGGTACGCCCGATCGCCCGCCGGCCGCCCCGTGGAACGTGCCCGGCAACGGGCGAGGGGACGGCGGCAACGGGGGCGGCCCGGGGCACGAGGGCCAGGACCGTCGGCCGCGGGAACCCCGCGAGCCGCGGGAGCCCCGCGAGCCCGCGGACCCCAAGGACATCCGGGTGCGCAACAGCCGACTGGCCCTGTGGTCCGGGGTGTGGGCGGTGTTCTTCGCGCTGTTCTTCCCCGGCGATCTGGGCCTGGTGCTCGGTGTGGTCCTGGG
>NZ_WWJX01000194.1 GCF_009865215.1 Streptomyces sp. SID3343
CTCGACCTGGCCACTGCCGGGCTGGCCACCGCCTCGCTGTCGCCGTGGCGGCTGGAGCCGCGCGGCCTCGCCTGCGGGGCGACGCTGCTCAACGACTCCTACAACGCCAACCCCGACTCGACCCGCGCCGCCCTCGACGCGCTGATGGCCATCGAGGGCGGGCGCCGCATCGCCGTACTGGGCGAAATGCTCGAACTCGGCGACGACAGCGTGGCCGAGCACCGCGCCGTCGGGGCGTACGCCGCCGCCCGAGCCGACGTGGTGGCCGCCGTCGGCGAGGCGGCCCGGCCGATCGCCGTCGGCGCGGGAGAGCAAGGGGTGGTCCTCGCCGACAACGATGCGGCCGTCGACTGGCTGCGCGACCGCCTCGCCGCCGGCGATGTGGTGCTGGTCAAGGCTTCCCGCGGGGTGCGGCTCGACGAAGTCGCCGCCGCGCTCGCGTAGTCGGCTGTGTGATTCAGCGTCGGCGCCGCCTCATATAGAGGTCGAAGGCCCGGTAGATCATCGGCCGCAGCGGCAGGTCCCATTCGCCGACGTACCGCACCGCCCGGCCGCCGGTGCCGGCTTTGAAGCGGACCAGACCGACGTGCGGATCGTCGGCGTGGAGGGTGGGGGTGATGCCGCGCAGGTCGTAGACGTCGCAGTCGGCCGCGAGGGCGTCGCGGATCATCGCCCACTGGCAGGCGTTGGAGCCCCGCACCTCGCGCTTCTCGGTGGCGGAGGCGCCATAGGCGTACACCGCGTGGGCTCCGACGCGGACCAGGACAGTGGCGGCGACCAAGTCGCCCTGGTGGTGGGCCAGGTAGAGCGTGATCCGCTCGGGGTCCTCGGCGCTCAGCTCCGCGTACATGGTCTCGAAGTAGCGCAGCGGCCGGGGTGTGAAGCGGTCGCGCTCGGCGGTGTGGACGTAGAGGTCGTGGAACGCCTTCAAGTCTTCCGGACCCCCGTCGCCGACCGTGACCTCGACGCGCTCCTTGGCCGCCTTCTTGATGTTGCGGCGCCACTGTTGGCTCATGCCCCTGAGCAGCTCGTCCTCGGTCCTGTCTGCCAGCGGGATCTCGTATTTGAACTGCGGATGCCCGTCCCCGAACCCGTCCTGCGGGTTCTGCAGCAGCCAGCCCGCCTCTTTGAGCCCGCTGCTCACGCGGGCGCCGACCGGGTCGCCCCACTGCTGCGGCAGGTCGGTCAGCCGCCGGATGTCCGGGTGGGCGATGCCCTCCTTGACCTGGGCGGCGCTCCAGGTGTCCGTGACCACCGGCGGGCCGAGCCGGATCGCGAACGCGCCGCGCTCCTTGAGATACGCCGCCAGCGGATCGAGCCAGGCACCGATCTCGCCATTCCAGTCGATGATCGGGCCCTCGGGCAGATACGCCAGCGTGAAGCGGTCGAGCCTCGGCACCGGGCGGTGCAGGACGAGCCCCGCACCGACCAGGCGCCGACCGTCGAACCAGCCGAGGGACTCGCTGCGCCACTCGGTCTTGACGCGGCCCCACGCCGGGGTCTGCAAAAAGCTGACCGACCGCTGGGCCTGCACGAACGCCACGTGCTCGGTGGCGCTGATCGGCCTGACGACAAGATTCCCGGCTGCTGCTCGTGCTGGTTCGCTGGAGTACATGCCGCCAGTGAAGGCGGCGGGGTGTTGCTTGGGCGTATGCAGTTCTCGATACGTCGACGATATGTCACCACCGGCGCATCACGCGGCGCTCACCACTGATGCCGGCCGCCACCGGCCGGTGGTCACTGCCCGTAGCCGGCAGCAGCCACGCGTTCTTCGGCTCCACACCGCGGATCGGGATCCGGTCGATCCGCGCCATCGGAAACGTCTTTGTCGCGCCGGCGTCCCGCGAGTCCGTCCGGCAGCCGCCCCTGGGCATCGCCCGTACGGAACCCGGATGCGTTACCTACACCGCCGGCGGGCCCTTCTCGCCGGCCACCGTGGTGCGCACCGCCCGGGGCGGGTCCACCGGATAACGAGCGGTGCCGGCCGGATCGCGGTTCTCGGCGGCGACGTCGTGGCTGACCGCGATGAGGTCACCGCCCGCATGGGACTTGTCGCCGAGCAGCCCGCCGCACAGGTTCAGCCACGCCACCAGCGAACCCGGCGACTCGTCGTCGATCGTGCCGATGCTGGAGTTCGAGGCATGCCGCCAGTGAAAACACCCCGGCGTTGCCGACACGTATGCGGTTTTCGATACGCCGACGATATTCGCCGACTCGTAGCCTTGAGCACATGCGTGTCTTGATCGTCGAGGACGAGCCCTATATGGCAGAAGCCATCCGCGATGGCCTGCGCCTGCAAGCGATCGCGGCCGACATCGCCGGTGACGGTGACACCGCTCTGGAACTGCTGAGCATCAACGCCTACGACATCGCCGTTCTCGACCGCGATATCCCAGGACCTTCCGGCGACGAGGTCACCAGACGCATCGTCGCCGCCGGCAGCGGCATGCCCGTCCTCATGCTCACCGCAGCCGACCGGCTCGACGACAAGGCATCCGGGTTCGGACTCGGCGCCGACGACTACCTCACGAAACCTTTCGAACTCCTGGAGCTCGTGCTCAGGCTCAGGGCCCTCGATCGCAGGCGCGCCCACAACCGGCCACCGGTGCGAGAGATCGCGGGCCTGCGCCTGGATCCGTTCCGTCGCGAGGTCTACCGCGACGACCGCTACATTGCGCTCACCCGCAAACAGTTCGCGGTCCTCGAAGTCCTCGTCGCCGCCGAAGGCGGTGTCGTCAGCGCCGAAGAGCTCCTGGAGCGCGCGTGGGACGAGAACGCCGACCCGTTCACCAACGCCGTACGCATCACGGTCTCCGCCCTGCGCAAACGCCTCGGCGAACCCTGGTTCATCGCCACTGTGCCGGGCGTCGGCTACCACATCGACACGACGCGCGGCACTGGGCATGGGGATGGTGATCGTGGATAGGCAGCCCGGATGGAGCGTGCGCCTCAAACTCACCCTCAGCTACGTCGGATTCCTCATGCTGGCCGGCGTCCTGCTGCTCGCGGCGGTGTGGGTCTTCCTCCTGCGAAGCTACCCATCGGGGATGCTGATCAACACCGTCCTCCTGCAGGGCTTCGGCCCAGCGGTAGCGGCCGTACTGGCATCCCTGCTGGTGTTCGGTCTTGGGGGCGGATGGCTCCTCGCCGGACGCATGCTCGCCCCCCTGGACCGCATCACCCACGCCACCCGCACGGCCGCGGCCGGATCGCTGTCCCACCGGATCCGTCTGCCGGGCCGCGAGGACGAGTTCCGTGAACTCGCCGACGCCTTCGACATGATGCTCGCGCAGCTCGAGACACATGTCGCGGAGCAGCGGAGATTCGCCGCCAACGCCTCGCACGAGCTGCGTACCCCGCTGGCGATCTCGAAGACACTCATCGAGGTCGCTCGCGCCGATCCGAACCACAACACCGGCGAACTCGTCGACCGCCTCCACACCGTCAACACCCGGGCCATCGACCTCACCGAGGCGCTGCTCCTCCTCAGCCGCGCCAACCAGCGGTCCTTCGTCCGAGAGCACGTCGACCTGTCCCTCGTCGCGGAGGAAGCAGCCGAAACGCTCCACCCGCTCGCGGAAAAGCACGGTGTCACCCTCGAGACCAGCGGCAACATCACCCCCACGACCGGTTCGCCCGCGCTCCTGCTGCAGCTCACCACGAACCTCGTACACAACGCGATCGTGCACAACGTGCCGGAACGGGGCACCGTCCGTGTCCACACCGGCATCCGCCCCAAGACCGTGGTGCTCACCGTAGAGAACACCGGCGAGCAGCTCTCCCCACAACTGGTCGCGACTCTCACCGAACCCTTCCAGCGCGGCACCGAGCGCATCCACACCGACCAGGCAGGCGTCGGCCTGGGCCTGGCCATCGTCAAGACCATCACCGAGGCACACGACGGAACCCTCACGCTTACCCCATGCCCTGCCGGCGGGCTCCGCATCACCGTGGAATTGCCCGGGGCATCAGGAGGGACCCCCGAGCCACCAAGAAGCAACCACTTGGGGCGACATGTCCGGGAGATCCATCGCCGGCAGCTGTACGGCTCGGGAGGTGTCCGGTGGCCGGCGCAGGAGAACGCCCACCGGCTGCTCGTCGAGCCACGCGCGCCCGATCCTCAGCCGAGGCGGGGACTGTGAAACCGACTTCCCTGTACAGACCCTGAGACAGGGATTGACGGGGTGCTCCTCGGGCGTTGCGGCGCAGCAGGGTCTGCGCCGGATTCGTCTGGAGGTCCGGGTATGTGGGACAAGGGCCAGTGCGCGTTGCCTGTACGCCTCGGCTTGGTCGTGGTGTCCGGCACCGCCTTTGGCCTGGGAGATGAAGGCCAGGACGGTGCCGTCGTCGAAGACGGCGCGCTCGTGGGTGTCGAGGGCTGTTTGGACGGGCGCCGGGAGCCGGGCGGGGTGGTGGCCGTTCGCGTCGGCTGCCTCGACGAGAAGGGCTGCCGGGTCGTCGTCTCGACGCGGTGGACCACGGGACGCATCGCCGAGCTCGTCGGCAGTTTCGAAGCCGCCGAGAGTGAGGACTTGGACTTCAACGGGAGCATTACACCGCTGACGACAAGGGCCGTGAGGAGCCGGCCAAGGATGTCGCCTCCTTCGCCAACCGAGCGGGAGGGGTCGTGGTTCTCGGGATGGCCGAGACCGGGAGGGTCCGAGCAAGGTGTTCAACGTGGATCTGGACGACGCCCACCTGCGGCACGTTCGCCGGGTGATCGCCGGCAACACGGCGCCGCCGGTGCGCTACGAGGCGTTTCGGGTCGCCAACCCCGAGAGTCCGGGGAGGGGGTTCCTGCTGTTGGTGGTGCCGCGCAGCCCGTACGGACCGCACGCGGTGACCGCTCCGCCGACCAGGCCGTCCCAGCACACCCTGCGCTATCCTCGCCGCGGCGTGAGCAAGACGGAATGGCTCACGCAGACGGACGTCGCCACCGCCCGGCACACCGCTGCCGTCGAACGCGACCGGCGCCTGGTCGACGTCGAGGAGGAGCTCGTCGACGCCTTGGCCGTCCGCACGACGCCGCACCCGATCGTCACTGTCGTCCCCGAGGATCCCGGGGACATGATCATCGACGCGGCGCGGTTCGCCCTCTACCGGGAACAACTCCTCGTCACACAGCTCTACCTCGGCCAGGCTCACCGCATGTTCGGACGTGCGACCGTGGGGCCGCGCCGACTGAGCGTGACCGAAACCTCGGGGAACGACGCCGTGCGCGCGGAGCTCCACCGTGACGGTAGCGCCTCGATCGCCCTGCCCCTGCGCACCTTCCACTCCCGGGGCGACGACGGTGAAGGCTCGCAGTTCTCCGAACCGGGCGAAATCGTCTACAAGTTGATGTGCGCGCTCAGCTTCCTCGCAGTCCACGCACGGGATCGGGCAGGAGCCGCCGGGCCCGCGCGCGTCAACGCCGCCCTGGTGGCGGACATGGCCGACCATCCCGCCCGCGCGAACATCCCCGAATTCGACCGGCCGACGGCGGATCCGTTCCGCGTCGACCCGCTGAGCCCGGTCACCGGGCAGCGCATCGCGCTGAGCGCTCAGGACTGCGCATACGCCCACGCACGGGCCGGGGTGCTCCTGGACGACCCGGCCGACCAGGACCGCGTCCTGCTCGAGGCGACCGCCGCCCTTGCCGACGCCGACCTTGTCGAGGTAGGGGCGCGCGTCCCAGGTCTCGGCATAGGGAAGCAGGAGCGTCTCGGGCAGGAATGTCAGCCAGGTCGGGCTGATCGCGGCGGCCAGGAAGTATCTGGTGGCGATCGGGTCGGACCACGACGCGACTTCGTCGGCGTCGGCCGCCGTGGGGTCGCTCAGTTGCGCGAGGGCAACGACGCGGTCGGCGCGTTCGGGCCGGGGCAGGAAGACCTGCTCGGTCGCCCGGACCAGTTCGTTGAACAACGCGGTCGCCACCTCGTCGGTCACGGACGAACCGTGCACCGTGCCGGAGGCACGCTTGTAGAGGTCGGACCACACTCGGAGCGCCGTTTCGCCCGCCGGCGTCAGGGCGAGGCCCAGGGCGGCTTCCACGATCTTCTGGGCGCGGCGGTTGTGGAAGCCGCCGGGCACGCCGAGCTCTCCGGCCAGGTCCTCGCGTGCGAGCCGCAGCTTCTCCAGGGCCGCCGAGGTCGGGTCGTACGCGTCGGATTCGGGATCCGCGCTTGCCAAGAGCGCGTCGACATCGCCGAGGACCGCTCTGGCTGCGCTCAGGAGACCCGGGCCGGTAGTCATCTTCGACAGTTGCAGGAGGAAGTCGATGGCCATCCGGCAACTCGCCACCGCGTGGGCCGCCGGATACTCCAAGCCCTGCGGCTCGGTCAGGAAGCACCGCGCGTCCCGGAGCATCCCCAGCGCGCGTACGCCCAGCGCGTCCTGGGCGGCCAATGCCGCGCCCAGCGCCGCCCCGATCCGGGCTGGCGCGATCCGGGCGGCATCGGCACGCGCATCGGTTTCGGCGGGCATGTCCGCGCCGTAACGGGAGAGCGCGCCCGCACCGCATCCGGATCCCGGCCCAGACCCCTCGGGCCCGCGACGAAGTCGCTTGATGTCGCCACGATTTCGTCGGCGGGGTGCGGGCCGCGAAACGGAGATCGACGTGACCAGGTCCGGCAACAACGCGCGCAAGCAGGCCACCCGGGCCCTCGCGAACCGCGAGGGCATCCCCTACAACGACGCCCTGCGACGCGTAAGCCGCGACGAGGCGGGCGTCACGACCGCGACGCACGCCGACCGGCCCTGCCCGGGGACTGCCCGCTCCACCAGCCGGATCAGCACGCCGGCTGGTTCCTGGAGGGCGCCTACCCCCGAAGCCGGGCCGCGTACCTGGCCGGGGACCCCGACTACGACCTCGAACTCGACGAGAGGTGCCTGGACGACGTGCCCGCTCTGGCAGCGTTCCGCGCGGATCTGTCGCGGGCCGCCCGGGCCGCGTGCGACCTCGAGTGGGCAGAACTCGTAGGGGCCGAGGCGACCGCCAACGAGTTGTTCCTGCGGATCAGGGACGCCGATTCCGCGCAACGGCGCGAACTCGTGCGCATCTGGGAGCGTTTCGCGATCCGCGGCAGGCCCTGGGGCTCTCCGGGGCGCCCGGCGCACACCCCCCCCAATCGCGGTGTCCGTTGCCCGGGGTCGGGTCGCCCGGGTGTCGACCCACGGCGACGAGGTCGTCGGGCGGCGGCGCCACAACGCCTCGTTGTCGACGCCGGGCCGCGGTGTCGGCCCTGACCCCGAGTGTCGGGCCGTGGATCGGGCGCGCGAGCGGCGTCTCCGCTACGGCGTCCGGCCCCCGGCGGCCACCGGAGACCGGCGGGTCGTGACGACGGGTCAGGTCGGGCGGGCCGGGTCGGGGGCGAGC
>NZ_WWJX01000195.1 GCF_009865215.1 Streptomyces sp. SID3343
ACACCCGCAGGTCGGGCGCCGCGTCCGGGTCGGCGCCGGCCCGTACCTCCCTGCCGCGCAGCGCCTCGACGAAGGCCGCCTGTCCGAGCCGGACGGGCGCGGGGCGGTGTGTTCGCGATGCGTGTGGGCCCGGCGGACGCCGGTGCCCGGCGGGTGAGCCGCCGGGCAAGGTGTGTGCACGGTGATGCCCGGCAGGGAGGGTGCCGGGCATCACCGCTTTGGTTCAGGTGTGGCTCACCTGCCCGTTCAGCAGGCGCCGAGGTCCTGCCAGACGCCCCACTGGCCGGTGGTGCCGGGCGTCTCGCCCGTCGTCCACCACTTGGCCTTGTAGTTGTGGCTCTGGTACGAGACCTGCTGGCCACCGGTGTAGACCGTGCCCGACGCCCACGGGGCGGCCGTGCACTGGTTGCCGTTCCCGCCGGTGACGGTCAGGGCGTAGGTCGTGCTGTGGCTGCCCGAGGCGGCGGTCCCGGTCACGGTGAGGTTGTACGTGCCCGACACGGTCGCCGCCGTGGTGTTGACGGTGAGCGTCGAGGAGCCGCCCGCCGTCACCGACGCGGGGCTGAGCGACGCGGTGACGCCCGCGGGGGCACCGCTGACGGTGAGGTTCACCGACTGCGCGGCACCGGCCGTCACCGCGGTCGAGACCGTGGAGGTGGCCGAGGCCCCGGCGACGACCGAACCGGAGGCCGGCGTCGCCTTCACCGAGAAGTCGTTGGTCGGGGTCGTGGTGCCGCTGGTGAAGGGCGAGAAGATGTGGCTGAAGTCCCACGTGTTCTGCGCGATCCCGGAGCAGTTGTCGGCGGCCGCGCCGCCCGCGCAACTGCCGTTGTCACGCTGGAGCGCCCAGAACGACAGCGTGTTGATGCCCTTGGTGTTGGCCCACGCGAGGACCTGACGGGCGTTGGCGAGGCTGAACGTCTCGGCCGGGCCGAAGTCGTCGACGCCGATCATCTCGGTGACGCCGACCATGCCCCACAGTTGTGCGGGGGTCTTGGTCGGGTAGAGCTGCGCGAGCGTGTTGTACAGGCCCTGCGCGGCGGTCTCGGTGTCGGTGGCCATGTTGTGCGTGGCGTTGTCGTAGTAGTCGAACGTCATGAGGTTGACGACGTCGACCTTGGTGCCGTTCGCGACGGCGTTCCTGAGCAGGGCGACGCCGTTGGCCGCGAGGCCGCTGGTCGTGGTGGGGAGCGTGTAGGAGATCTCCACCTTGCGCCCGTTGGCCGCGGCCCAGTCCTGGACCTTCTTGATGGCCTTGTTGCGCCGGTCGACGCCCGCGGTGTTGTCGAGCGCGTCGATCTCGATGTCCATGTCGAGCCGGGTGACGTCGTAGGTCGTGATCACCTTTTGGTACGCGGCGGCGATCTGGTTGACGTCGGTGCAACTGTCGGCGATCTCGGTGCCGGTGGTGTCGGCGGTGAAGCCACCGAACGAGGGGATGACGTCCCCGCCGTTGGCCTGGATGGTCGAGATGTCGGCGCCGAACGTCGAGGCGGCGATCGGCATGCCGGTGTCGCCGTTCCAGTACGGCGTACAGGAGCCCTTGGTGGCGGTCTGGAGGAACGCCATCGTCAGGTGCTTGGCGCCGGACTGGGCGGCCAGCGCGGCGGGACTCTCCCCGGTCCACGCCTCGAAGTAGGGGGCGAACACGTGCGATGGCAACGGGGTCGCGGCCTGGGCGGCGCCACCACCCAGGACGGTCAGGCTCACCGCGGCAGCGGTGGTGACGGTCGCGGCCACAGCCGCGCGGAAAGTACGCAAGAGTCGCATGTGCGTCCAGTCTCTATACGGGGACGTACCGCCGATTCGCGTCGCATGGCGGCATGGGGTATGAGACAGGCCGGCAGTCGTGGAAGTCAATGGTCTGGACCAAAGTGGACTAGACCATTAACTTTCAGGGAAGTGGTTTGCCGATGAAGGAAGTTGCTCCACGGGCCGGGATCACCACGGGTGACCGCGGACCGACCGAAGCGTGCCCACGCCGGCCCGATGCCCGGCCGCGCCGCAGTGCGCGAGGCCGCCGCCGGCTACGGTGCGACGGCGGCCGGAGCGAAGTCGGCGGCGATCAGCCGAGGAAGAGCGGAAGCCTGGCGGCCGAGCCGCCGAGTTCGGCCCGCTCGGCGTCGGTGGGCGCGCGCCGGCCGGTGGCGATCAGCAGCGCGTCCTTGTCGGAGAACGACGCGGGGAACGCGGTGCCGGCGATCGTCTCCAGCATCTCGCGGGTGCCGGCGAGCCCCGCCGCGGGCGGGTCCGCCGCGTCGGGGAGGTGGGCGATCAGGTCGAGGTGGTGCAGCGTCCACTCCAGGACGTACACGCGGAGATAGTCGCCCACGGCGAGGACCTGATCGCGGGTGCCGACCCGCAGGGCAGGGTCGGCGAGTTCCGCGGCGCGGCCGGCGGCGGAACCGACGTCGTCGAGGTGGAACTTGAGCAGCCAGGGCTCCTCGTACGCGGCGGCAAGCCGCACGGTCAGCGCGTCGAGGGGGTCGTCACCGGTCGGCGCGGTTTCGGTGACCTCCCAGTAGGTCACCGCGTCGCGGGTCGGTTCCGTGTCGGCGGGGGTCGCGAGGGTGATCAGCACGTCCTGCGCGTCGATGACCAGATGGCACACCAGGTCCCGCACGAGCCAACCGGTACAGCCGGAGGGACGAGAGAAGTCCTCGTCCGACAGTTCGGCAACCGCGGTGCGCAACGCCGTCCACGAGCGTGAGAAGAGATCCACATCGGCACGGTAGTGCGATGCCGCGACGGCGGACAACCGCATTTGCCCGGTCGGCGTCGACCTCCGATGTGGGGATGTCGACGCCGACCGGCGGCTTCGCGCCCGGCGGACGGCGGTGTCAGCCGGCCGTCGTCGGCGGCCACGGCGCCTGGCGCGGCCACGGCGCGGCCTCCTCCAACTGGGCCGCCATCCGCAGGAGTCGGGCCTCGGAACCGAGCGGACCCGTGAGCTGGATCGCCACCGGCAGGCCGGCCTCGTCGAAGCCCGCCGGCACGCTCGCGGCGGGCAGACCGGAGACGTTGAACACCGACGTGAACCAGGTCATCGAGGCGGCGTGGGCGTACATGCTCGGCGGGTTGCTCGTGTCCAGTCGGCCGAGTTCGGGGACCGGAACGCCCAGCGTCGGGCTCAACCACACGTCGTGGGTGTCGAAGAACGGCGCGACCTCGCGGCCGATCCGAACGACCGTCTGCAGCGCCCGCACCAGGTCCTGGCCGCGCATCGCGGCGGTGCGATCGTGGATGACCCGGGTGAACGGTTCGAGGTCGTCGTCGCGCAACTCGCGGCCCAGCACGGCCAGTCGCTCCTCGATCTGGGCGTGCGTGACCGCCGCCATCACCTGGCCGAGCGCCTGCCCGGTGGCCGCGCCGTCCCAGACCGGTGCGCCCTCCTCGACCCGGTGGCCGAGTTCGGCCAACAGCGCGGCCGTCCGCTCGACGGCGCGCACCGCCGCGGGGTGGGCGGGGACGCCGTCCACGTTGGCCGTC
>NZ_WWJX01000196.1 GCF_009865215.1 Streptomyces sp. SID3343
GTCGCCCGCCGACCTACAGGCCGGGTTCCATCGCCGCGTGGCGTCCGCACAGGGCCATGCACACCTGATTGGGCCCTTCGTACGAACGCTCCGGCAGGGCGGCCAGTGCCCGGGCCACAGCCGGCTCCGCACCGTTGTCGATCGCCACCGCTGCCAGCGCGTCCGGGTGGGCGGGGAAGGTGACTCCCCACAGCGCGCACTGCACGGCCAGGGGTTCCACCACCGACCGGCCGATACTCGTGAGCATGGCTCCTCCCATCTCGGGAGCGCCGTTCGTCCACTCGGGAAGCGGCGGGCCGTCGGCCGGACGGACCAACCGGGCGCCTCGGTGCCGGCCGTCGACCGAATCTCGACCGAGTGGGTGGCGCGTTTCATGTCTTATGTCCTACAATACGCGGATTTGGCAAGCTCTCACGCGAGCGAGTGGAGTTACCCCGTACCGAGCGTCTTCAAGCTGTGTTCATGGTCACTTTTCAGCCCTGAAAACACCGCAGAATGCGCTTTTTACTGCTCTCCGTGACGCTTCGTCCGCATGCGTGCGCAAGCGGTTCCCTGCGTTTGTGAGACTTGACGCTCACCCCGGCGTCGCGCTGTCAGTGCGATGGCCGGTACAGATCCGAGGACCCCCGACCGGGGGCGGTCCGCCCGGTCGGGGGTTTGCCCTGTTTCGGAGCGACCCGGGTCGTCCCCGGTCGCCGGTGTCACCGCGGCCGGTGTGGGACGGCCCCGCCGTCGAGCGGATCTTCCGTACGAGCGATCAGGGTCCCACTCTTGTCCGTCACCACCACCACCATCGCTGCCGCGCGACCCGAGGGGGACTCGGCCACTGCCACCGTCGCGCCGGTCCGCGCCAGGGCCGACCGTCTGTCGCGCCTTCGCCCGCGCCGCCCGCGTCGAGGCGCGGGAAACCGCTCCCCGTGGCGCTGTCTTCGGCACAGCGGCATGCGGTGGTGGTCCGTCGCCAACCTCGTCTCCAACCTCGGCACCTGGATGCAGCTCACGGTGCAGAACCTGCTCGTGCTCCAACTCACCGGATCCGCTGCGGCGACCGGTCTGTCGCTGTCGGTTCAGGCCGCGCCGGGCTTGCTGTTCGGGGTGACCGGAGGCCGGATGGTGGACGCGTGGCCGCGCAAGGTCACCGCGGCCGTGAGCCAGGCCGCCCTCGCGGGGGTCGCCTTCGCGACGGCCGTGCTGGTGGCGTTCGACCTGCTGAGCATGCCGGTGTTGATGGCCCTGGCGGCGGTCACCGGCCTGATCGCCACGGTGGACGGGCCCGCTTGCGCGCTCTTGGGCAACGACCTGGTGCCCCGTGAGGACATACCGTCCGCGATAGCCCTCGGGGCCGTGGTGCACAGCGTCGGGCGGCTGGCCGGGACCGCGCTGGCGGGGGTCGCGGTCGCCTTCTTCGGCATGGGCGCCGCCTACGGGGCGAACGGGCTGTCCTTCCTGTTCGTGACCGCCGTCATCCCGTTCCTGAAGCCGATGCGCAGCTCGCGGCGGGCCGCGCCGGCCGACGTCGGTCCCGATCGAGACCGCGGCTCCGGTCGCGAGGGACTGGCCTTCTTCGCCCGCCGTCCGCGCCTGGTCGCGCTCGCGGCGCTCTGCGCTCTGGGGTCGACGTTCGGCCGCAACTACAGCCTGACTCTCGCGGTCCTGGTCACCGGGCCGCTCGCGGCCGGATCCGGCGCGTTCGGCATGGTCTCCACGATGTTGGCGGTCGGCGGGATGGCCGGCGCGGTGCTCGCCGGCCGGTTGCGCCGACCGTCGGTGCGCATGGTCGCGATCACGGCGGCGTCGGGCGGACTGCTTCAGGTCGCGGCCGGTCTTACGCCGAGCCTGTTCCTGCTGATGCTCTTCGTGGTTCCGATGGCCCTGGTGGAATCCGTGTCCGACACCGCGACCACCGCCATCCTGCAAACCGACCCGCCCGAACACATGCGTGGTCGCGTGCTCGGGGTGTGGGAAACGGTCAGCACCGGTTGGCGCCTGCTCGGGCCTCCCGTGTTGGGTCTGCTGCTGCAATTCGCCGGTGCGCGCGGTGCCTTGGTTCTCGGCGGCCTGCTGATCGCCGGAGCCATCGCCGTCGCCGGGCTGAGCCACGGACGGCGTACCGCTCGCGCGGTCCGCTCCGGGCCGGCCGTCCCCGCGCTCGAACCGGCCTGACACCCCCGAACGGCCAC
>NZ_WWJX01000197.1 GCF_009865215.1 Streptomyces sp. SID3343
CGGCCACCGGGCCACAGCACGACCATGCCCACCACGACCGCCGCCGCGAACGGGATCAGCAGCGCCGCCACCGCCCGGCGCACGCGCACGGAGACGGGCGAGGCCGGCCCGTGGGCGTGGGTGTGCGAGTGTCCACCGCCGGCGGCATGGTCGCGCCCGTGATGATGGTGCTGCCGTCCCTTGGGCACGCCGGTGTCGTCGTGCGGGTCGTCTCGACCCGGTCGTCCGTGGCTCATGCCGGCGCCCCTCCTACCCGGGCGGCCGGCCGCCGTCCCGGGATCCGGCGGGACAGCGTATCGGTGCCGGGCACGCCAACCGGATGGACGCCGGTCCGATCAGCGCGGGGCCATCCGCATCGCGCCGTCCATGCGGATGGTTTCGCCGTTGAGGTAGTCGTGTTCGGCAATCATCGCGACCAGGCGGGCGTACTCGTTCGGCTGCGCCAGGCGGGACGGGAACGGGACACCGGCGGCGAGGGCGGCGCGGATGTCGTCGCCGAAACTCGCCATCATCGGGGTGTCGACGATGCCGGGCGCGATCGTCACGACGCGGATGCCGTGCCGGGCGAGATCACGGGCGGCGGCGAGAGTCAGCCCGACGATGCCGGCCTTGGACGCGGCGTACGCGGCCTGGCCGATCTGGCCCTCGAACGCGGCGATGGACGCGGTGTTGACGATCAGGCCGCGCTGACCGGCGGTGTCCGGCTCGGTGTCGGCGATCAACTCGGCGGCCAGACGCAGCACGTTGAACGTGCCCACGAGGTTGACGTCGATCACCGAGCGGAACAGGTCGAGATCGTGCGCACCCTCGCGACCCAGGATGCGCGCGGACGGCGCGATACCCGCGCAGTTCACCGCGAGCCGCAGCGGCAGGCCGCCCCCGCGCACGTGGGCCAGCGCGGTCTTGACCGACGTCTCGCTCGTGACGTCGGCCGGTACCAGGGTGACCCCAGCCGGCGACTCGCCCGCCGCGACGACGGCCTTGCCCAGATCGAGGCCGTACACGGTCGCCCCGCGCTCGACGAGCAGCGCGGCGGTGGCGGCGCCGAGCCCTGAGGCGGCACCGGTGACGAGGGCTGCGGTTCCTGCGAGGTCCATGGGAAGTGCTCTCCTGTTGTCGACGCGGGCGAGCGATCAGGAGATCAGTACGGCATCGCCGCCGCAAGAGAGTTGCGCAAGATCGGGAACGGAACGCAAAACTCGTCCGCATCGACGGCCCGGCGCCGATGTTGATTGCGTGGAGAACGCCCGGATGGAACGGGCCGTCGTGGTGACGGTCACTTCTCCTTGGCGCGTCGCTTCGCCTCCTGCTTGAACGCGCGTACCTTCTCCAGCGACTCGGGGCCGGTGATGTCGGCCACCGAGCGGTGCGACCCGGCGTCGCCGTACGATCCGGCCGCGTCGCGCCAGCCGTCGGGCGCGACGTCGTACTGCTTGCCGAGCAAGGCGAGGAAGATCTGCGCCTTCTGCTTGCCGAAGCCCGGCAACTCGTTGAGCCTGCCCAGCAGTTCCGCGCCCGTCGCGGCGTCGGACCACACGGCGGTCGGGTCGCCGTCGTAGTGCTCGACGAGGTATCGGCACAACTGCTGGATGCGCTTGGCCATCGAGCCGGGATAGCGGTGCACCGCGGGCTTGCGCGCGCACAGTTCGGTGAACGCCTCGGGGTCGTAGTCGGCGATCTCGGCCGCGTCGAGGTCCGTGCGGCCCAGCCGCTGCGCGATCGTGTAGGGACCGGAGAAGGCCCACTCCATCGGCACCTGCTGGTCGAGCAGCATCCCGACCAACGCCGCCAACGGGCTGCGCCCGAGCAACTCGTCGGCTTCGGTGTTCTGGGCGAGGTGAACGGTCTTGTCCATGACCCGATGATCCCCCGGCGGCCGACGCGGTCGCACGGGGACTCGCCGCCGGGGGCGTCGTTGCCGGCGAGCCGGCCGGGAGCAGGTCGTGGGCGGTGTGGTCTACCCGGGTCAGG
>NZ_WWJX01000023.1 GCF_009865215.1 Streptomyces sp. SID3343
GACGCCGCGCTCCCGAGCGCCGTACAACCGGCCGAAACCCCGCACCGGCGCACCGGCGCACCGGCACCACGCCGACACCGGCGCCGCACCCACGCGGCGCGGCGCGCTCCCCCCTACGCCCCCATCAACTCCGCCGCCACCACCGCGCCCAGCTCGGTGCACGCCGCGAGAGCCTCCCGGGTGGGCGGTCCCGCGATCTCCACCGGCGGCCGAACCCGGCGCCACTGCAAACCCGTCGCCGCCGACTCGACCGAGCGGACCGCGCCCGTGGTGTCGCTGCCGCCGTGCACGTACAGGCCGTACGGGCGACGGACCGTCTCGTGCAGCGCGAGGTAGTAGACGGAGTCGAAGAACACCTTGAGGCCGCCCGACATGTAACCGAGATTCGCCGGCGTGCCGAGCAGATAGCCGTCGGCCTCCAGGACCTCGACCGGTGAACACGTCAACGCCGCGCGCACCCGGACCTCGACTCCCTCGATCTCGGGGTCGCGTGCGCCGGCGAGCGTGGCCTCCAGCATCTCGGCGAGGGTCGGGGAAGGCGTGTGGTGCACTACGAGCAGGATGGCCATGCGCCCACGCTGCCAGAACCGCGCCGGCCGCTGCGACCCTCCCGGGCCGGGACACGTCGCCGCCGGCTACCGCCGCGCCGAACGGGTGAGTTCGTCGCCGAGGCACCCTCGAACTCCCCGGCGAAACGACCCCGCCGACACAACCTCCCGACGCGACCCGCCGACACAGCGGCCGACGCGCCCCGGCACCTCTCCCCCGCCCCCCTGGGTCACCCGTTCGAGCCGCCCATACGAGTGGACGTGCACAACACAGACAGCGATTCCACCCATTTGCGGCTTGGCCATTCGTGCCCGATTTGTGACGATAAGAGCACTTTCGGTAACACGTCGACCGGCCCACCGGCCGCCACCTCGCGGAGAAGCCCATCCACATCCGACTCCCCTACCCCCGCACCCGGCCCTTCGCCTCCGTCCCTCCGACCGAGGCGACTTCGCCGGAACCCGCGCCGCCCCCGCTCCCCGCCCCGTCCCCGCTCCCGACTC
>NZ_WWJX01000198.1 GCF_009865215.1 Streptomyces sp. SID3343
CCCCGTACCGTGCGCCTCCACCACATCCACATCACCCACCGACAAACCCGCACCCGCCAACGCCCGCCGAATCACCCGCTGCTGCGCCGGACCGCTCGGCGCCGTCAAACCGTTCGACGCACCGTCCTGATTCACCGCCGAACCACGCACCACCGCCAACACCCGCCGCCCACCACGACGCGCATCCGACAACCGCTCCAACAACAACACACCCACACCCTCACCCCACCCCGTACCATCCGCCGACGCCGCAAACGCCTTACAACGACCATCGGGCGACAGTGCGTTCTGGCGACTGAACTCGACGAAGACGGAGGGGGTGGCCATGACCGCGACACCCCCCGCGAGGGCCATCGAGCATTCGCCGCGACGCAATGCCTGGGCGGCCAGGTGGAGGGCGACCAGCGACGACGAGCACGCCGTGTCCACCGTCACCGCCGGACCCTCGAAACCGAACGAGTACGAGACGCGGCCCGAGACCACGCTTCCGGCGCTGCCCGTTCCCCGGTAGCCCTCGATCCCGTCGGGCACCCGATCGAGTCCGGTCGCGTAGTCGTGGAACATCATTCCGGCGAACACGCCGACGTCCGCGCCGCGCAGCGCGGCAGGCGCGATGCCGGCGTGTTCCATCGCCTCCCAGGAGGTTTCCAGCAGCAGTCGCTGTTGTGGGTCCATCGCCAACGCCTCACGCGGCGAGATCCCGAAGAACCCCGCGTCGAAGTCACCGGCGTCGTGCAGGAAACCGCCCATGCGCGTGTGGGAGGTGCCCGGTCGGTCGGGGTCGGCGGCGAAGAGCGCGGCCAGGTCCCAGCCCCGGTCGGTGGGGAATTCCGACGCGGCGTCGCCGCCGGCGGCGATCAGTCGCCACAGGTCTTCGGGATTGTGGATGCCGCCGGGATAGCGGCAGCCGATACCGACGATGGCGATGGGTTCGTCGGTGTCGACGACGTTCGCCGCCGGGTGGGGGAATCGGTCTTCGCGGGGTGTGCCCACCAGTTCGTCCCGCAGGAAATCGGCGAGCGCGGCCGGCGTGGGGTGGTCGAACGCGACGGTGACCGGGAGGGCGACGCCGGTGGCGGCGGTGAGGTGGTTGCGCAGCGCGATCGAGGCCAGTGAGGTGAACCCGAGTTCGCGAAACGCCCGGCTCGCTGTCACCGCCGCCGGTGTCGCGTGGCCGAGCACGCCGGCCGCTTCCTCCCGGACCAGGTCCAGGACGAACCGTTGTTGTTCGAGGGGCGACAGGGCGGCCAGTCGGCGCCGCAGCGTCGAGGTGCGCCCCGATGCGGCCGGGCCCTCGGTGGTCTCGACGCCGGAGGGGTCCGCCGTGGTGGGGATCAGGTCGCGCAGGGCGGCGGGTACACCGTCGACCGCCCGGCCGCGCAGCGCGAACGCGTCGAGCGCGGCGGGTACGAGTACCGCGTCGTCCGAGCCGCGGGTGGTGTCGAGGAGCGCGAGTCCCTCGTCGGGGGTCAACTCGCCGATCGCGTTTCGTTTGAACCAGACCCGTTCGGTGTCGCCCACCGCGGACGCGTCGCCGGCCCATGGCCCCCAGGCCAGGCTGGTCGCGGGGTGCCCCTCGGTCCGGCGGCGGCGGATCACCGCGTCGGCGTAGGCGGCGTGGGCGGCCCGCTCCGGAGCCCCGGGCGCCCCGAGGATTCCCCCGATCGCCGAGAAGGCCACGAACGCGGCGAGGTTGCGGTCACGGGTGAGCTCGTGCAGGTGCCACAGGCCCGTCGGGTCTCCCGTGGTGTGTACGACGGCGCTCACCGGGTGGTTCGCGAGCAGGTCGGCCAGCGCGTCGCGGTCGGCGGGGTCGCAGTGGGAAACGGTGATGTCGGCCTCGGGTTCGGCGAGTTCGATCGCCGCCGATCGCACGTCCGGGACCGGCGTCGGCCACGGTTCGCCGTCGGCCGTCCGGCCGGGCTCGTCGTCCGGTCCGGTGGCCAGCACCAGCCGGCGGGCGCCGTGCTTGGCCACCAGGTGTCGAACGACCGTACCGCCGAGGCCGTCGGCGCGTCCGGTGACCAGCACGGTGCCTTCGGGGTCGAAGGCGGGTAGGGCGACCGCGACGGGGGGAAAGGCCCTGGCGAGTCGCGGGACGCGGACGCGGCCCGCGCATACGCTCGATTCGGGTTCGCCGGCGGCGACGGCGGCGCACAGGGCGCCGGCCGAGTCCTCGTGATCGTCGGTGTCGACCAGCACGAACCGTCCGGGGTGCTCGGCCATGGCGGTGCGCATTACACCCCAGGCGGCCGCGTGCACGGGATTCGCCCCGCTCGGGGCGAGAGCGGAGCCCCGGGTGACCAGGACCAGTCGGGCGGTGCCGAATCGCTCGTCGCTCGACCACGCGTGGACCAGCGCACGGGTATCGGCGACCACCTCGGACAGATTTTCGGCACGTGGGGCGAGCGACACGAACACCACGTCGGCTCGCGCGTCGGCCGCTGCGGCCAGGTCGCGAACCTGGGCCACGCGCGTCGAGCCGGCGGCATCGGCGGCCGCGGCGAGGCCGGGGAGGTCGTCGCCCACCACGGCGCAC
>NZ_WWJX01000199.1 GCF_009865215.1 Streptomyces sp. SID3343
GGACCGGCAGCCGCCGCGCGCTCGATCGCGGCCGCCGTCGCGGACACCGGCGCGACCTGCGCGGTGCTTTCCCCCACGGTCTTGAACGCACTCGATCCCGAGGGTCCCGCCGCCGGGCTGAGCACGATCGTCGTCACCGGGGAGCGCCGCCCCGCCGGGGGCTCGGCCGCTTGGTTGCGCGACCCCGACCGGCGGCTGTTCAGCCTCTACGGGTCCGCGGAGACCGCCGGCGTGGCCGTGCTCGGCCGCGACACCGGCGAGGGCGCGGCGAGGGGCGTGCCCGTGTCCGGGCGCCGTGCGTACGTCCTGGACCCGTCGGGCATCGTGCTGCCCACCGGCGTCACCGGGGAATTGCACCTCGCCGGCGGCGGTCTGTGCCGGGGCTATCTCAACCGCCCCTCCCTGACCATGGAACGCTTTCGGGCCGACCCGTTCGCGTCGGGCCGACCCGAGCGCATGTACCGCACCGGCGATCTCGCCCGATGGGTCGAGGACGGCACCCTGGAGGTCGTGGGCCGGGCCGCCGACCGGGTCGCCGTCGCCGGTCTGACCACCACCACCGCTCGGGTGGAGGACGTCCTGGCCGCGCACCCGGGGGTGTCGGCGGCCTGCGTCGTGGGCCGCGGCGGCGCCGACGGCCCGGGGCTGACCGGCTACGTCGTCCCGGCCCACTTCGGGGCGGCCGACGCCGACGCGCGAGAGCAGGTGGGTCAGTGGCAAGACCTCTACGACCACACCTACACGCAGCGCGCGGACACCGAGGACGCCGAGTTCAACATCGTCGGTTGGAACAGCACGTTCACCGGCGGCGCCATCCCCGAGGAGGAGATGCGCGAGTGGCAACACGCCACGCTGGAGCAACTGCGGGCCCAGCGGGCCGAGCGGATTCTGGAGATCGGGTGCGGCACCGGCATGTTGCTCCTGCCGCTGTCGCGCACGTGCCGGGAGTACTGGGGCACGGACCTGTCGGCGGGAGCCGTGGACTACGTCCGCGAACAGTTGTCGGCTCCCGCGTACCAGGACACCGACGTCACGCTGCTGCGGCGTGAGGCCGAGGAGTTCGACGGCATCCCCGAGGGCCGTTTCGACCTGGTCGTGATCAACTCGGTGATCCAGTACTTCCCGAACTCCGCCTATCTGCGGCGCGTGCTGGAGGGCGCGGTTCGTTCGCTGCGGCCGGGTGGGCGGATCTTCGTCGGCGACGTGCGCAATCTCGCGTTGCTGGAGGAGATGCACCTGTCGGTGCAACTGGTCAACAGCCCCCAGGGGCGGCCCGCGCGGGAGCTGTGGCTGGCCGCGCGTTCCGCGGCTCGGCTGGAAGAGGAACTGGTGCTCCATCCGGACTGGTTCCGTGACTTCGCGGCACAGGTGTCGCCCGACGGGGTGGCCCGGGTCGCGGTCAAGCGCGGCCGGGCCCGCAACGAGCTCACTCGCTTCCGCTACGACGTGCTCATCGACCTGAGCGACGGCG
The DNA here is from genome assembly GCF_009865215.1 of Streptomyces sp. SID3343. GTDB lineage: Bacteria > Actinomycetota > Actinomycetes > Streptomycetales > Streptomycetaceae > Embleya. Next base: position 1,472 of record NZ_WWJX01000199.1, read on the forward strand.
AGGCCGCCGTGCCGGACATCGCGTGGGAGTGGACGCCGGGCGAACCGACCCTGGCGGAGTTGGCCGACGTGCTCGATCGCGGCGCGGACAGCGTCCTGGTGCGCGCCGTGCCCGACGCGCGGGTGCGTGACGTCGCCGACGCCCGCGCCCTGCTCGAACGCGGCACCGAGCCGGCGACCGCGGGGGCCTTGTCCACCGAGACCGCAACCACCCTCGCGGTCGATCCCCAGACGCTGCACGAGGTGGCCGCCCGGGCCGGCTACCACGCGGATCTGCTCGTCGGGACCGCCGTCGCCACCGTGGACGC
>NZ_WWJX01000200.1 GCF_009865215.1 Streptomyces sp. SID3343
CCGAGGGCACGGAGCCGAGCGCGGGCGGGCGTCGGCGGCGTCGCGGGCCCGGCCGCGGCGCCGCCGGTTCTCGCAGAAGAGGCACTTGTCCCGAGCGTCCTCGTCGACCGGCCCGTACGGATGTTCGTTGCAGAGCGTGGTCGGCACGGGAGCGGTCAGCTGCCCCAGAAGCCTGCGCGTGTTCGCCAATTGCTCGGCGATCGCGTCGTACGCCTCCGGCGGGCTCGTATTGCCGAGGAGGTCGACCATCTCCATCAGGTTCTTGGTCGAGCGGACGAGTGCGTTCGTATCAGGTGCCACGCCTATGGACTGTAAATGATCGACAGGACATCACCGCACGATCAGGACTTCCAGGGTCCGGGGGCCGTGCACCCCCTCGACCCGGTCGAGCTCGATGTCGCTGGTCGCGGACGGGCCGGAGATCCAGGTCGACGGACGTCCCGGGGTCAGCCGTTCCAGCGCCTGCGGGACGGACGCGACGACGTCCCGGGCCCTGACCACGCACAGGTGCCAGTCCGGGACCAGGGTGAGCGCGCGCCGCCCCTGACCGGGCCCGGCGTCGAGCACGATCGTGCCGGTCTCGGCGATCGCCACCGCACTCGACGTGAGTACGCCGTCGGCGGTGTCGAGCTGTGCGACGGACAACTGTTGCCCGAAGTCCGCCTTGGTGTCCGGATCCATGCCTGCATGGGGCCTGTTATTAATATGATCGTCGTACCGCCACCCGTCCGGCAGGACGCGCACCCCCACACCCAACTCGGCCGTCCACGCGTCCGGTACGCCCGCCGGCACCACGACCCGCCTGGCCCCACGCCGCGCCACCGCCTGCGCGACGGCCTGCGCCAGGTCCCCCTCGTCGACCTCGTGCACGATCGCCCGATAGTCGAGCAGGTGCTCCACGAGCAGTTCGAGCACACCTTCGCTCACATGCGCCCGCGCGTAGTCGCGCGGCACGGGGAAGATCTCGTCCCCGGGCACATCCACGAGCGCCTTGCGCACCCGAGCCAAAATCACGTCACGCGAACTCACGCCCGACCCCCTTCGCCCTTCCCGCTCCGCCGAACCCCGGCCCCGTCGCCTTGCCGAACCGTCGACCTGCCGAACCCGAACCGCCGAACCCGATCCGCCGATCCGCCGAACCCGAACCGTCGATCCGCCGAACCCGAACCGCCGAACCACAGCGCCGTCACCCTTCCCGCCCCCCGTTCTGCGACCGCTCCCGCACCCACCAGTCCCGGAACGACTCGGCCGGCACCGCCGGGATCGACCGGCTGTCGGTCCAGGCCGCCCCCGGCCCCGGAGCGCGCTTGGGGATCAGCTTGCGCGACCGGGACGCGATGCGCTGGACCCGGCGCAGCCGCTTCGGGCTGTTGAGCACCCACTCCGCGGCCTTCATCGCGACCTTCTCGGCCTGGTGCCCGTCACCCGCGACGACCTCTTCGCGCAGATGGACGAGCACCTCGGGAATGTCGATCGCCACCGGGCACACCTCGTAGCACGCGCCGCACAGCGAGGACGCGTACGGCAGCGACGCGGTCTGTTCGTCCACCTTCTCCGTGGCGATGCCCCTGAGCTGCGGGACCAGGATCGCGCCGATCGGGCCCGGATACACCGAGCCGTACGCGTGCCCGCCGGTGCGCTCGTACACCGGGCACACGTTCAGGCACGCCGAGCACCGGATGCAGCGCAGCGCCTGCCGGCCCGTCCGGTCCGCGAGCACGTCGGTGCGGCCGTTGTCGAGCAGGATCAGGTGGAACTCCTGCGG
>NZ_WWJX01000201.1 GCF_009865215.1 Streptomyces sp. SID3343
GCCACCGCTGCTGCGCGCACTCGTGCCACCGCTCGCCCGACGCCGGTCGACCGACCTGCCCCGGCCCGTCGGCGCGGACGCCGACCTCGCCACCCGACTGCGGCAGCGGACGCCGGCAGAGCGCCGCCAAGCCGTCCTGGTACTGATCGACGAACACGCCAACACCGCGCTCGGCCACCCCGCCGGACACGCCTTGGATCCGGCACAACCGTTCAAGGAACTCGGGTTCGACTCGCTGACCTCGGTCAACCTGCGCAACCGACTCGCCGAGGCCACCGGCCTGCGGCTCCCGGCCACCATGGTCTTCGACCACCCGACCCCGAACGCGCTGGCCGGGCATCTGTGCGAGCAACTCTTCGGAGCCGCTGCCGCGACGGCCGCGCCCTCGGCGGGCGAACGGTTCGCCGGCGAGCCGATCGCCATCATCGGGATCGGCTGCCGCTACCCCGGCCGGGTGCGCGGACCGGACGACCTGTGGCAACTGCTGCTCGACGGCCGCGACGCCATCGACGACTTCCCGGCGGACCGCGGCTGGGAACTCGACGACACGGCAACGTTCGCCCGGCAGGGCGGATTCCTCGACGACGCGGCGGGTTTCGACGCCGACTTCTTCGGCATCTCGCCGCGCGAGGCCCTGGCGATGGACCCCCAGCAACGCCTGTTGTTGGAAACCGCGTGGCACACGATCGAGCACGCGGGCATCGACCCGGCCGCCGTGCGAGGCACGCCCACCGGGGTGTTCGCGGGCGTGATGTACCAGGACTACCTGCAGCGCGTGGGCGGCCTGCCCGAGGAAAGCGCCGGCTACCGCAGCACCGGCAACGCGGGCAGCGTCGTATCGGGACGCGTTGCCTACGCCCTGGGCCTGGAAGGACCGGCCCTGACCGTCGACACCGCCTGCTCCTCGTCCCTGGTGACGCTGCACCTCGCGGTGCGGGCCCTGCGCGACGGCGACTGCTCGCTGGCCCTGGCGGGCGGTACGACGGTGATGTCGACCCCGACCCTGTTCCTCGACTACCACCGACAGGGCGCACTGTCGTCGGACGGTCGCTGCCGGACGTTCTCCGACGACGCGGACGGCACCGGCTTCGCCGAGGGGGTCGGCGTCGTCCTGCTCGAAAGGCTCTCGGACGCCCGCCGGAACGGGCGCCGCATCCTCGCCGTGGTCCGCGGCAGCGCGATCAACCAGGACGGTGCCAGCAACGGGCTCAGCGCGCCCAGCGGCGCGGCACAGGAACGCGTCATCCGGGCCGCGCTCGCCGACGCGGGAGTGGGCGCCGCAGACGTCGACGCGGTCGAGGCGCACGGCACCGGGACGCGATTGGGCGATCCCATCGAGGCCCGGGCCGTGCACGCCGTCTACGGGACGGCGCACACCCGCGAAGCACCGCTCTACCTCGGTTCCGTCAAGTCGAACATCGGCCACACCCAGGCCGCGGCGGGCGTCGCGGGCGTGATCAAGATGGCGCTGGCCCTGCATCACGGCGCGCTGCCCCGCACCCTGCACGCCCCCGTACCCACGGCGCACGTCGATTGGTCGGCGGGCACGGTCGCGCTGCCGGCCGACACCGTGCCGTGGCCTCGGGTGGAGCGCATGCGCCGCGCGGCGGTGTCGTCGTTCGGCATCAGCGGGACGAACGCGCACGTCATCCTCGAAGAGCCGCCCGCACCGCCCGTGTCCGATACCCCGGACCCGACCCCGGCGCGCACCGCCCCGGTCCTGTTGTCGGCGAAAAGCCCCGCGGCGCTGCGCAACCAGGCGCACGACCTGCGCGCGCACCTGCTCGCGGCCGAGGGCGGCTCCACCGCCGGGCTCGCCCGCGCACGGATCGCCCGCTCCACGCTGCCCCACCGGGCCGCCTTCATCGCCGACGACACCGCGGAACTGTGCGAGGCGCTCGGGGCGTTCGGCGACGGGCACGAACACGCGGACGTGGTGACCGGCACGGCGAGCAGACCGCCGAAGGTCGTCTTCGTCTTCCCCGGCCAGGGCACCCAGTGGGCCGGCATGATGGCCGGCCTCGTCGAGGAGTCCGCCGTCGTTCGCGACACCGTCCTGGCCTGCGACCGGGAGTTCGCGCGACACCTCGACTGGTCGGTCGCCGCGACCCTCGCGGGCACCCCGGGAGCGAGGCCCCCGGAGACCACGGACGTCGTCCAGCCCGCACTGTTCACCACGATGGTCGCCCTGGCCGCGTTGTGGCGAGCGAACGGCGTGCACCCGGACTCCGTGGTCGGGCACTCGCAGGGCGAGGTCGCCGCGGCCTACGTCGCCGGCATCCTGTCGCTGGCCGACGCGGTGCACATCATCGCCGAGCGCAGCGCCGCGTCGATGACGACCGACCCCGGCGGGATGCTCACGGTCGCACTCTCCGGCGAGGAAGCGGACGCGACGCTCGGCCAGTGGCGGGAGCGGCTGGCCGTCGCCGCCTTCAACGAGCCCGATTCGGTCACCGTTTCGGGGGACGTGTCGGCGCTGGAGGAATACCAGGCCGAACTCACCGCCCGTCAGGTGCGCCACCGGCGGATCCCCGGAATCCGGCTCGGCGCGCACTCGGTGCTGATGGAGCGGTTGCGCGATCGACTGGGCGAGTCGCTGCAGGGCGTTTCCCCCACGCCCGGCAACATCCCCTTCTACTCGACCGTCGAGGGCCGCGTCCTGGACGGTACGGACCTGGACGCGGCGTACTGGTACCGAAACCTGCGCGAACCGGTGAGGTTCGAACAGGCCACCCGGGCTCTGGCGGCCGACGGGCACACGGTGTTCCTGGAGGTCGCCTCGCACCCGGTGCTGGCTCCGGCGCTGGGTGCCACGTTCGCGGACGCGGGCCACCGGGACGCCGTCGCGGTGGCGACACTGCGCCGAGGCGAAGGCGGTCGGGTGCGCTTCGCCCGCGCGTTGGCCATCGCCTACGCGCACGGCCTGCCCGTCGACTGGGCCGGGTGGCTGGGCAACGGAGGCAGCCGGTGGGAACTGCCGGTGTACCCGTTCGATCACCAGCGCTACTGGGCCGCGGCCGGCACCGGTACCGGTGATCTCGCGTCGGTCGGACTGACCGCGGCCGAACACCCGTTGCTCGGCGCGTCCGTCGAACTCGCCGATGGCGGCCTGCTGTTCAGCGGCCGGATCTCGGCGCGCACGCACGCCTGGTTGGACGACCACGCGTTCGAGGGAGTCACGCTGCTGTCCGGGACGACGTTCCTCGACCTGGCGTGGCACGCGTGTCAGCGGGTGGACGCGCTCGGCGTGCACGAGCTCACCTTGGAGACGCCGCTGATGTTGCTCCCGGGGCGGGCCGTCCACGTCCAAATGGTGGTGGAAGCCCCCGACGCGACCGGAGCGCGGGCACTGACCTGCCACTCCAGGCCCGACGACGCACCCCACGACGCGCCGTGGACACGGCACGCGAGCGCGACGCTGGGTGCGCCGCCGCCCGCCGAGCCGGCCGGCGCGGATCCATGGCCGCCGGTCGGAGCCGCGGCGGTCGACGTCGAAGCCCTGTACGAGCGCTACGCCGCCCTGGGGTTGACCTACGGTGCGACCTTTCGCGGCGTGCGGGCGGCCTGGACCCGGGGCGACGAGGTGTTCGCCCACGTGGAGTTGCCCCAGGACGTGGACGTGAGCGGCTTCGGTCTGCACCCGGCTCTGCTCGACAGCGCCCTGCATCCCCTGGTCTTCGGGGAACTGATACCCGAGCAGTTGCGCGGGACCGTCCAACTGCCGTTCTCGTGGACGTCCGCGACCCTGCACGCGGTGGGCGCCACCATGTTGCGGGTGCGGCTGAGTCCGGACGACGACACGGGCATCACGGTCGAGGTGGCCGACGGGATCGGGCAGCCGGTCGCCCGCATCGGTGCGCTGCGGTTGCGGCCGCCGGCCGCGGACGGACTGCTCGTCGGCGCCCGCCCACCGCTGCTGGCCGTGCGCTGGGTCGCGGCGGAGGACACCGACGCGGTGTCCGGCCGAAAGCGGTTGGCCGTCGTCGGCGACCGCGCCCTGGTGCCGGCACTGGACGGCGAACCGGACATCCCCGCGTACCCCGACCTGGTCGCCGCCGCGGAGGCGGACAGCGACACGGTCGTGCTGCCCTGCCGGCCGCCGCGATCCGGCGACGCGGCACACGACGCACAGGCCGTCACCCTCGACGTGCTCGCGAGCGTGCGGTCCTGGCTCGCCGACGAACGGACCGCCGAAAAGCACCTGGTCCTGGTCAGTCGGGGCGCCACGACGGCCGGCCCGGGCGATCGGGCCCCGGATCCGGTGGTCGCCGCGGCGTGGGGTCTGCTGCGCTCGGCCCAGGCCGAGCATCCCGATCGCCTCTCGTTGCTCGACCTGCCGGACGACATCGCCGACGAACCCTCGGCCGAGGTCGTACGGCGAGCCCTGCTGTGCGGCGAGCCACAGATCGCGATCCGCGCCGGGAGCATCCGGGTCCCCAGGCTGCACAAGGCCACCGGCACCGGCGAACTGGTGCTCCCGGACCGGCCCGGATGGTGCCTCGGCGCGCCCACCGGAAACTCGTTCGAGGACATCGCGCCGGTGGATCACCCGGACGCGACCGAGGATCTCGGCCCCGGCCGGGTACGGGTCGCGGTCCGGGCGGCGGGGCTCAACTTCCGCGACACGCTGATCGTGCTGGGGCTGTACCCGGACCCGGAGGCGACCATCGGCAGCGAAGCGGCGGGCATCGTCGTCGACGTCGGCGAGGGAGTGACCGAATTCGCGCCCGGAGACCGGGTGTTCGGGCTCTTCCCCGATGCCATCGCACCGCTGGCCGTCACCGACCACCGACTGCTCGCCCGGGTTCCCCGCGGCTGCGACCTCGCCACGGCCGCGGCCCTGCCGGTGGTCTATCTCACCGCGTACTACGGGCTCGTCGACCTCGCCGGTCTGCGCGCGGGACAGTCCGTCCTGGTGCACGCCGCGGCCGGCGGCGTCGGCACCGCGGCAAGCGGGCTGGCCCGCCACCTCGGCGCCGAGGTGTTCGCGACGGCGAGTCCCGCCAAGTGGCCGGTCCTGCGCGAACTGGGCTACCCCGCCGACCGCACGGCGTCCTCCCGGACCCTGGAATTCGAGGAGCGTTTTCGCGCCGGCACCCGAGGCCGCGGCTTCGACGTCGTGCTGAACTCGCTGACGGGCGAGTTCATGGACGCGTCCCTGCGACTGACCACGCCCGGTGGGGTGTTCCTGGACATGGGCCGCAGCGACCCGCGCAGCGCGCAGGACATCCACCGCGCGTACCCCGAGGTGCGCTACCGGCCGTACGAGTTGGTCTCGGCCGCGGGCCCGGACCGGATCGGGGAGATGCTTCGCGACCTGGTGGACCTGTTCGAGCGGGGCGTGCTCCAGCCGCCGCGAGTGACCGGTTGGGACGTGCGCCGCGCACCGGAGGCGCTGCGGTTCCTGAGCCAGGCCAAGCACATCGGCAAGATCGTGCTCACCCTGCCGCGACGGCTGGACCCGACGGGCACCGTGCTGGTGACCGGCGGCACGGGTGCGTTGGGCAGGCTGGTGGCGCGGCATCTGATCACCGAGCACGGCGTCCGGCGCCTGGTGCTGCTCGGCCGTGCCGGCGCCCCGGCCCTCGCCGACGAGACGGCGGAACTCGGCGCGGACGTCGAGATCGTCGCCTGTGACGTCGCCGACCGCGATCGGCTCGCCGCCGTCCTGGCCGCCATCCCGGCAGAGCATCCGCTGACGGCCGTCGTGCACGCCGCCGCGGTGGTGGACGACGGGGTCGTCGAGGACCTGACGACCGAGCAGGTCGCCGGGGTGTTCGCCGCCAAGGTGCACGGTGCCTGGAACCTGCACGAGCTGACCCGGCATCTGGACCTGTCGGCATTCGTGCTGTTCTCCTCGTCCGCCGGCGTCATGGGGGGACCGGGCCAGGGCAACTACGCGGCCGCCAACACCTTCCTCGACGCCCTCGCCGGTCATCGCCGATCGCTGGGGCTGGCCGCCACATCCCTCGCCTGGGGCCTGTGGGACGAGCGGGGAGCGGCCACCTCGCGGCTCACCGACGTCGACCTGGCCCGGATGGCGCGCGGCGGCATGACGGCGCTGACCTCGGCCGAGGGACTGGCCCTGTTCGACGCCGCCGACGGCGCGGCGGACGCGTTGCTCGTGGCCGCCCGGCTCGACCCGGCCGCACCCGGCGGTTCGGTGCCGCCG
>NZ_WWJX01000202.1 GCF_009865215.1 Streptomyces sp. SID3343
GGCCCGGGCCCGGGCCGCACGAGCCACGCGTCGCCGTCCACGACCCGGGCGACCGGGCCGTGGACGGCCGGTGGGTCAGCCGCGCAGGAACGCGAGCAGGTCGGCCGTGAACGCGTCGGCGTAGGCGCCGTACAAGCCGTGCGGCGCCCCGGGGTAGACCTTGAGCGTGGCGTCGTCGACCAGTTCGACGGTCTTGAGCGAAGCCGCCGCGATCGGCACGATCTGGTCGTCGTCACCGTGTGCGACCAGGGTGGGGACGTCGATCTTCTTCAGATCCTCGGTGAAGTCCGTCTCCGAGAACTGCTCGACGCAGTCGAACGCGCCCTTGACGCCGACCTGCATGCTCATCAGCCAGAACGCGTCGCGCGCGCCCTGTGAGACGTCGGCCCCCTCGCGGTTGGCGCCGTAGAAGGGCGCGCTGAGGTCCTGATAGAACTGCGAACGGTCGGCCCGAACGCCCTCGCGGATGTCGTCGAGCGCCTCGATGGGCGTGCCCTCCGGGTTGGCCTCGGACTTGAGCATGATCGGCGGGACCGCGCCCAGGAGCACGGCCTTGGCCACCCGGTCGGTGCCGTGGCGGCCGATGTAGCGGGCGACCTCGCCGCCACCGGTGGAGTGGCCGACCAGGACCACGTCGCGCAGGTCGAGAGTCTCGATCAGTCGGGCGAGGTCGTCGGCGTAGGTGTCCATGTCGTTGCCGTGCCACGGCTGGTCGGAGCGGCCGTGTCCGCGCCGGTCGTGGGCGATCGCCCGGAAGCCGTTCTCGGCGACCACGCGCATCTGCTCGTCCCACGCGTCGGCGTTCAGCGGCCAGCCGTGGCTGAACACGACCGGCTGCCCGCTGCCCCAGTCCTTGTAGAAGATCGTGGTGCCGTCGCTGGTGGTGATGGTGGCCATAACCGTTTCCCTTCGACCGTGTGGCCGGACCGCTTGCCGACCTCTGTCGATCGTTGCGGCATGGCCACGGTCGGGCATGTCGAGGTCGGCGGTCGCGGCTCGACGGAGCGGCGCGCCGGAGGCGGCCCGTGACGGAAGCGTTCGCACGTCGGTGGTCCGGCGCGGGGCCGTTTCCCCGGGCTCCCGGACCGGGCACGGTCGAGCGCGGCGCGGATCCCGACAGCGGCAGGACGCCCCGGAGCAGCGCGGGTCGACCGCCACAACGGCGGACGGGTCGCGGCGGCGAGAAACCGGGCGGGCAGACCGCCGAACGAGTGGCCGACGGTCGTCAGCACCCGGTCGTCCGGGCCGGCGCACAGCCCATGACGTGATCGGCGACCCGCCCGACCCCTTCGGCCGACACCCGGCCCGCGACGCCGCGCGTGTCGGCCGCTGGGAACGGGCCGGC
>NZ_WWJX01000203.1 GCF_009865215.1 Streptomyces sp. SID3343
GGAGGCAACACCTCGGCCAAGGGCGTCGCGACCGACCCCGTCACCGGTGCCGATGTCGACCTGATGTGGGTCAAGGGCTCCGGCGGCGACCTGGGCACGCTGACCGAGAGCGGGCTCGCCGTCCTGCGGCTGGACCGCCTGCGCGCCCTCGCGGACGTCTATCCCGGCGACGAGCGCGAGGACGAGATGGTCGCCGCGTTCGACTTCTGCGCGCACGGCAAGGGCGGCGCGGCCCCCTCGATCGACACCGCGATGCACGGCCTGCTCGACGCGGCGCACGTCGACCACCTGCACCCGGACTCGGGGATCGCACTCGCCACCGCGGCCGACGGCGAGAGGCTCACCGCCGAGTGCTTCGGCGACGCGGTGGTCTGGGTCCCGTGGCGCCGGCCCGGGTTCCGGCTCGGTCTCGACATCGCGGCGCTCAAGAGCGCCCATCCGCGCGCCATCGGGTGCGTGCTCGGCGGTCACGGGATCACCGCGTGGGGCGACACGAGCGCCGAGTGCGAGCGCAACTCGCTGTACATCATCCGCGCGGCCGAGAAGTTCATTGCGGCCCGCTTCGACCCGGACGAGCACCCGTTCGGCGCGCCGATCCGCGGGTGGGAGGCCCTGCCCGAGGACGAACGTCGGGCGCGCGCGGCCGAGTTGGCACCGGTGATCCGCGGCCTGGCGTCCACCGACCGGCCGCAGCCGGGCCACTTCACCGACTCCGCAACGGTGTTGGACTTCCTCTCGCGCGTCGAACACCCGCGGCTCGCCGAACTCGGGACCTCGTGCCCGGACCATTTCCTTCGCACCAAGGTCCGCCCGCTGGTCCTGGACCTGCCACCGAACGCGCCGCTGGACGCGGTGATCACCCGGCTGTGCGAGTTGCACACGAACTACCGCGCCGAGTACGCCGCCTACTACGACCGCCACGCCGAGCCCGCCTCGCCCGCGATGCGCGGCGCCGACCCGGCGATCGTGCTGGTCCCCGGCGTGGGCATGTTCTCGTTCGGCAAGGACAAGCAGACCGCGCGAGTGGCGGGCGAGTTCTACGTCAACGCGATCAACGTGATGCGCGGCGCCGAGACGATCTCGACCTACGCGCCGATCGACGAGCGGGAGAAGTTCCGCATCGAGTACTGGGCGTTGGAGGAGGCCAAGCTCGCCCGGCAAC
>NZ_WWJX01000204.1 GCF_009865215.1 Streptomyces sp. SID3343
CCGCACCCGGATCCGCACCCGGATCCGCACCTGCGCCCGTAGCCGGGGCCGTACCTGGTCTGGGTTCTGAACCCGCGCCCGGTCTCGGTCTTGGATCCGCGCCCGCGCCCGCGCCCGCGTCCACGCCCGCGTCCACGCCCGCGTCCACGCCCGCGCCCGCGCCCGTGGCCGTGGCTGGGTCGGGTTCCCGGCCCGGACTTGTGCTCACGTTCGGAACGGGGACCGGGGCCGGGCTTGGGGTCGAACTTGTGCCTGGGTTCGCGTGGGAAGCTGCCGCAGCCGGATCCGGTTTCGGATCTGTTGCCGGGCTTGGGGTCGGGCTTGGCCTTCGACCCGGCCTCGCTCTCGGACTCGACGCCGGTTTCGAAGTTCGCCTCGATTTCGGGTCGGCCGCGCCTGCTCTCTTTGGACGGGCACGCGAGCTGGACCTCCTGGAACGGGCCGCCGAGACCGCGTGGCGGTGTGGCCGACTCGTGCCGGCGTTGATTTCCGGTGATGCGGGTGCGGGTAAGACCGCGCTGGCCGAGGTGCTCGCGTACCGGCTCGGGGCTTGTGGGTGGACGCCGGCGTGGGGCCGTAGCCCCGAGCACGAGGGCGCGTCCGCCGGACGGCCGTGGTCGCGCGTGGTCGCGGCCCTGACGGCGGTGGGTGTGCCCGAGCCCGCTGCGGTAGGAGGGATCGAGGGCTCGGCCACGACGCGATTCGGCGCGCATCGCGCCGCGGCCGCGTATGTGACGGGGGCGGCGGGTCGTGGTCCGTTGCTCCTGGTTTTCGACGACCTGCACCGCGCGGGCGAGGAGACCCTGGCCTTGCTGACCGCTCTGGTCGCCGAGGCCGTGGCCGGGCCCGTGTTGTTGGTGGGCACGTACCGCGCGAGCGAGGTCACCCCCGAACTGACCGGTCTCCTGGCCGAATTCGCCCGCGCGGACCCGACGCGGGTGTACGCGGGCGCACTCTCCGAGGAGGCGACCGCGGAACTGGTCCGGAACACTCTGATGCGTGACGAGGACGTTGAGGCGACTGCGGTACGGGTGATCCACCGGCGCAGCGCCGGCAATCCGTTCTTCGCACGCGAACTCGCCCGGCTGTACGAAAGCGAAGGAAGCGCCGCGCTCGCCGCAGTGCCCACCGGGGCCCGTGACGTGATCCGGCACCGGGTGGCGCGGCTCCCGGAATCTGCGCGGACGGTGCTGCGACGGGCGGCCGTGCTCGGCCGGGACATCGATCTGGACGTGCTGATCTCCGCGCTCGACGACGAGGAACTCGTGCTCGACGC
>NZ_WWJX01000205.1 GCF_009865215.1 Streptomyces sp. SID3343
GTGGTGCGGGCGGCGGTGACTGTAAGGCAAGTGGCGGGGGCGGAGTTGTGTTCGGTGCTCGGGTTTGCTGTGTGCAGACCGTCCGTGGTGCCGTCGGCTCCGATTCTGCGTCGGGTGTTCGTGGGGTGGTGGGTTCCGGTGCCCGCGTTCACCGCCTGGTGGGCGGCACTTGGGGGTGCCTCGCCGGTTCTGTCGGTACGGGGGGCGCTGCCGGGGCCGGTGGCCGAGGCGAGGTTGCGCTCGGGGTTCGGGTTCGCTGTGCCCCTACCGTCCGTGGCGGGGCCGGGATCGGGTTTGTGCGGGTCGTTGGTGGGGCTGCGGAAACCGGCGCCTGCGGCCACGGCTTTCCGGGCGCCGGCCCGGGCTGTCTTGCGTGCTCTGCCGGTACGACTGCCGGTGTGGGTGGTGGACTCGTGCCTGGGGCTCAAGCCCGCTTTATCCGTGGCATCCGTGGCATCCGTGGCATTGTCGGGCCCGGGTTCGTGCCGGGCGTTCGGGTGATTGCGGGTTTCGGGGGCGCGTCCGGCGTCCGGGGCCACTTCGTGCGTATCGTCTCCGACTCGGGCGGTCTCGGCCTCGTGGCGGCCCGCCGTACGACTGTGGGGCCCGAGGTTGGTGGGCCCGGTGCGCATGTCTGCTTCGTGCGTGGCGTCCGGGGCGCCGGCGGTATTTGTTTGGTGCGCCCTGTCGGTGGCGGCGCCCGGGCCAGTTGTTCGTCTGCCGTCGGTGCTGCCGGCGCTCGGCTGCACTTCGCGGGCAACGTGGGTGCGGACACCCCGCTTCGTCTTGCACGAGCGCTTGACATGCGTGCGATCGCCCGGCCTCGGGCCGCGTCGGTGGCGGCCCGTACGGTCACGCGACAGCGCCTTGCGGGCACCAGCCGTCGCGCCGCTGTGCGGCCTCGTGTCGCGCCCTTCGTCGTGGCCGGGCTGGCCGGGTTGGTGGTGGTCAGTGACCATGTGGCCGATGTCCCGGTCGCCTGGGTGCTGTTCAGTGCGCTCGCCGGTGGGCCCACGTGGGCCGCCTGGGCGTTCGGGCGTCGTCGTGGTGCGCGCCGTCGTACGGGGGTCCGCGCGGCGACGGCGCTGTCGCGGCGGGCGGAGTCGGCGGCCGAGCAGGCCGC
>NZ_WWJX01000206.1 GCF_009865215.1 Streptomyces sp. SID3343
CAAGCCGATCAGTGGGCGCTGACGCGCCACGAGCGCGGCCGAGTCCCGCTCCCGGGCGAAGCCCATCCCGTGGGCGCGAAGCGCCGTCATCCGCAGCCGGACCTCCCGACCCGAGCACAGCCAGACCGCCGGCAGGCGCGCGAGCCGGGGCCGGGGGCCGCGGGGCCGGACCACGCCGCTCCGACGCCGTAAAACCGCAGCCCACCGGCGAAACGCAACGGGTGGTGCGGGTGGGAACCACTCCCAAGCCCACCAAAACCGAAACCGCAGCAGCGCGCCCCGCCGACCCGCTCTCGGGCGAGGCCCCCCCACAGCCCCGAGCCAAAAGCCGGACCGCGAGGCCGGACCACGCCACCCCGGTCGCCGTAAAACCGCAGCCCAAAACGCAAAACGCAACGGGTGGTGCGGGTGGGACCACATCCCAAGCCCACCAAGGCGCAACCGCAGCGCACACACCCACCCGAAAAACCCCGCAGGGCCATGCGGCCACGAGCGAGGCTATGGGCGGGACAACGATCTCGGGCCCAGGTCCGTCCGGGCCGGTGGGCGGGAGAGGCGGATTCGCGCGCCCAGGACGTGGGTGCCTTCCGTGGCGACCATGACCGGGTTGAGTTCGATCGAGGTGACCTGGGGGAGGTCGTCGGCCAGCCGGGAGAGCCGAAGCAGTAGATCTTCCAGGGCCGAGACGTCCACGGGCCGCGCACCACGGTGCCCGAACAGCATGGGCGCCGCGCGCACTTCGCGGACCAGGTCGGCCACGTCGTGGTCCGTCGCGGGGACGAGGCGGTGGGCCACGTCGCCCAGGAGTTCGGTGGCGGGGCCGGCCAGGCCGAAGGACAGGACCGCGCCGAAGGAGTCGTCGTAGTTGAGGCCCAGGACCGTGGCGATGCCGTGCGGGGCCATCGGCTGGACCACCAGGCGGGCCTGGTCCGGGCCGCCGAGCCGCAGGGTCATCTCGGCGAAGACTCGGCGCAGGCCGGCCTCCGCGCCGATGTCCAGGCGTACGCCGTCGATGTCGACCCGGTGGCGCAGGTGTTCGGCGATCGTCTTGAGCACGACCGGGTAGCCCACCTGTTCCGCCGCCCGTACCGCCGCGTCCGCGCTGTCCACCCGCACGGCGGGGAGCAGGGTGATGCCGTAGCAGGCCAGTAGGTCGGCCGCGTCCGCCG
>NZ_WWJX01000207.1 GCF_009865215.1 Streptomyces sp. SID3343
GTCCCGTTCCCGTCCCAGTCACCCGCGACCGGAACCCAGTTGCCCCCGTTGCCGTACTTGAACGACGTCACCGAACCGTCCGCGTGCCGCAGATAAAACGTCGAGTCCTCCGGCCGATACACCCCCACCAGGTCCGCGCCACCGTCCCAACGACCCACCACCGGCCGGTCACCCGGATTCCCGAACAAAATCGACGTGTCCCCCATGTAGAACGTCGACGTCCGCGGATCGTACGCCGCTTCCTTGTCGGAGCCACTTCCGTCGAAGTCACCGGACAACGGCACCATCGGTGTGTTGCCGTACTTGAACATCGGCCGCGTCGCCTCCGACGCGCCCGCGGAATCCGCCAGATACCAGGACATGACCCGCTCGGCCGGCGGCGGCGTGGAATCGACGACGTTCTTGTAGCGGTACGGCATGAAGCCGTTGGCGTTGATGTACGACCGGGAGTAGGTCGCCTTCCGGGCGTCGGTGCCGGAATGGGCTTCCTCGTAGATGTTCGCGGTCGTGTGGCTCGAATTGGTCCAGCCCGCGAACAGCACGACGTGGGTACTGATGTTGTCGATCATGTCGCCGGGCTGCAGGTCGTCGAGGCTGCCGAGCTTGATCGCGACGTCGTCGAGGGTCCAGGTGACGCGGCTGGATCCCAGGTGCCAGGACATCGACACGAAGCCCGAACAGTCCTGCCGGTAGCTGCCGTTGCTGTCGCTCCACCACTTCGACTGGCTGTACGGAACCCCTTCGTCCACCCAGGACTGGGCGCGGGCCATTATTTCCGACCGGGTGATCGGGCCGTCCACGGTGGACGTGCCCACCGCCTGTGCGGGCGTCGCGGTGGCCGCCGCGGCCAGGCCGATCAGCAGTGCCGTCGCTGCTGCGCCGGATACCGTCTTGGTCGTCTTCTTCGGCTTCATGCCGGTTCTCCTCGTTCATCGCGTTCGGGAGGTGGTTTTCGGCACGCAGTGCACCGATGCACGGGCGTGCCGGATCGAGCCGGCGCGGAGGTGAATCACCCACGCGCCCGCGGGCGGGCAGGGTCACGGAACTCGGTACTCGATCGCGGGGTGCGTCACGTCGGCCGAGCCGTTGCTGTCGGGGATGGGATGGGGCTGGATCACCGGCGGAAAGTCTCCCGCCGGGTCGGGTCAGACTTTGACGACTCCGGGGGTGGTGGTGTGGTTGCCGTCCCAGTCGCCGACCACGGGGGTGTC
>NZ_WWJX01000024.1 GCF_009865215.1 Streptomyces sp. SID3343
GGCCCGCACGCTGATCCGCTGCTCGGGGGTGCGGTGGAACGCGGCGGCGCGGACGGTGCCCCACGGGTCCAGCGGCGTCACCGGCGCGTCCGAGCCGAACGCGAGCGGCACGCCGGCGGCGGTGAGCGCGGCGAGCGGATTCATCGTGGCGGCGCGCTCGGTGCCCAGCCGGCGGACGTACATGCCGTCGGGGCCGCCCCACGCGGCGTCGAACGCGGGTTGTACGGACGCGGTCAGGCCCAGTTCGGCGAAGGCCGCGATGCCCGCCGCGTCCAGCAGTTCGGCGTGCTCGACCCGGTGTCGCAGCGCGCGGAACGCGCCCGCGTCGGGCCCGGCCAGTACCACGCTGCGAGCCGCGCCGATCACGGTGCCCAGGGCGGCGTCGCCGATGGCGTGGAACCCGGCCTGGATACCGGCCCGGGTGCACGCGAGCAGGTGCGCGGTGACCTCGTCGACGCCGATGTGGCTGAAGCCCGTGGTCGCTTCGTCGTCGGCGTACGGGGCGTGCAGGCACGCGGTGTGCGAACCGATCGACCCGTCGAGGAACAGGTCGCCGCCCAGACCGTGGGCGCCGAGGTCGGCGCGCAGCGTGCGCGCGTGCTCCGCGTCGGTGGCCAACGCGCCCCAGTAGCCGACCACATCGGGCCCGGCCTCGCGGACGGCGAGCGCGAGCAGTTCACGAAAGTCGGCCTCGCCGGCGATCTCGGGGCCGCCGCACTCGTGCACCGTACCGATGCCCAGCGCCGCGGCCCGAGCCCGCGCGACGCGCTGCGCGGCCACCCGGTCGGCGATCGTGAG
>NZ_WWJX01000208.1 GCF_009865215.1 Streptomyces sp. SID3343
GGGCTCGGGCGAGGTCCGGGCCTCGGCCGAGAAACCGCGCGCGCTTTCGGTGGCGCCCGGGCTGCCGGGGCCGGGGCGGCGGTCGGTAGCGTGTGGGTGCCGCCATGGCATTTCGTGCCGGTCGTCGGCGACTGATGGGGAAGAGCGGGGAATGCCTTGATTCGCGGTGATCGCCGCCGTGTGGCCCGGATCGTGCGCGGGGCGGGCGTGCCCGAGGATGCCGCCGCGCCCGGTGCGCGCCTGGCCCGGATCGTCGTCGGCGTGGTCACCGGCGGGTTCTTCTTCGGCGGGTTCGTCGGACTCGTCCAGTCGCCCTCCCTCGCCTTCCAGACCAGGTGCGTCGCGTTCGTGTCGTTGGTGGCGCTGGTGGTGCTGCACGTGCACAACTGCGTCCGCCGCCCGGACGGTCGGCGGCCGAGGGGCTGGGTGCTGACCCTCGGTGCGCAGGTGTTGCTCACCTACGTGCCGATGGTGTGGTTGCACGAGACCTGGTATGGCAATCCGGGCTTCCTGGCCGGCGCGTTCCTGGTGCTCCTGCGGCCGGCCTGGTTGGCGTGGACCGGCTTCGCGGTGGTGTTGGGTGTGCACGTCGAGGTCGGGCTCGCGGTACGGCCGACCCTGGTCGAGGCGCTGTATCTGGTTGTCGGGCAGGCGGCGCTCGTCGGCTTGGCGGTGTACGCGATAGCGCGCCTGGCCGACCTCGTGGCCGCGCTGTCGGCGACGCGTACCGCGCTCGCCGAGGCCGGCGTCGCGCGCGAGCGGCTGCGCTTCGGCGAGACGTTGACCGCCGGCGTGGGCGCGACCCTGACCCGCATCGTC
>NZ_WWJX01000209.1 GCF_009865215.1 Streptomyces sp. SID3343
CGCGAGCGCGTCGAGGTCGCGCCGGCCGCCCGGGCAGACGCCAAGGCCCGCAGCGCCGCCGTGGTGGCCCTCGGCGCCGCGGCCCTGGCGGTGGCCATCCCGATCAGCGCCTACGCCGTCCCCATCCCGACCTCGGGGGACGCAGAGGGGCCCGACAGCGCGACCATCGCCGTCGTACAGGGCAACGTGCCGCGCACCGGACTCGACTTCCTCGGCCAGCGCCGCGCCGTCCTGGACAACCACGTCAACGCGACCCACCGACTCGCCGCCGACGTACGCGCCGGCCGAGTCGAAAAACCCGAACTGGTGATCTGGCCGGAGAACTCCTCCGACCTCAACCCGTTCGAGGAACGCGACGCCTACGACGCGATCGACGGCGCCGTCAAGGACATCGGCGTGCCCGTCCTCACCGGGGTCCTGGTCGCCGGACCCGACGCGACGCACATCCAGAACCAGGGCATCGTGTGGGACCCCGTCACCGGCCCCGGAGAGTCCTACACCAAGCGCCACCCCGTGCCGTTCGGCGAGTACATCCCGATGCGCGACCTGCTCACCAAGTTCATCTCCCGCCTGGAGCGCGTGCCGCGCGACTTCTACCCGGGCAAGACCGTCGGCGTCATGCAACTGGGCCCCGCCCGCATCGGCGACGTCATCTGCTTCGAGATCGCCTACGACAACGTCACCCGCGAAGCCGTCACGCACGGCGGCCGGGTCCTCGTCGTCCAGACCAACAACGCCACCTACGGCCGCAGCGGACAACCCGAACAGCAACTCGCGATGTCGCGCCTGCGCGCCGTCGAACACGGCCGCGCGGTCCTGATCGCCGCCACCTCCGGCATCAGCGCCATCGTCATGCCGGACGGAAAAGTGGTCGAACGCACCCGCGAGTTCACCGCCGACACCCTGGTCATGGACATACCGCTGCGCGACGCCCGCACACTCGCCACCCGCGCCGGTTCGGCTCCCGAGTGGATCCTGGCTATCGTCGGACTCCTGGCCTGCGCGTACGGCGTCTACGCCCGCCGTCGCAAGCCGAGCGCAACCACCACCGCCCCCGCCGACCCGGGCGCCGAGCCGACGCCCGTCGACGAACCCGTCGCCATCAAGGCCACCGCCATCAAGGAGATGATGTGACCGACCGCGAGCAGACCAGCTTCGCCGACCTCGGCAAGGTGCTCGTCATCATCCCCACCTACAACGAATCGGAGAACGTCGAGCCGATCGTCGCCCGACTGCGCGCAGCGGTCCCCGACGTCGACGTGCTCATCGCCGACGACAACAGCCCCGACGGCACCGGCGACATCGCCGACGCGCTCGCCGAACACGACCCGCACGTCCAGGTCATGCACCGCGCCGGCAAGCAGGGGCTCGGCGCCGCGTATCTCGCCGGCTTCCGCTGGGGCATCGACCGCGGGTACGACGTCCTCGTCGAGATGGACGCCGACGGCTCGCACCAGCCCGAGCAGCTCCCCCGCCTGCTCGAAGCGATCCGCGACGCCGACCTGGTGATCGGCTCGCGCTGGGTCCCCGGCGGCGGCGTCGTGAACTGGCCCAGCCACCGCAAGCTCATCTCCAGGGGCGGCAGCACCTACTCGCGCTTCATGCTCGGCGTCGACATCCACGACGTCACCGCCGGCTTCCGCGCGTTTCGCAAGGAAACCCTGGAGGCCATCGGCCTCGACGAGGTCGCCTCACAGGGCTACTGCTTCCAGGTCGACCTCGGCTGGCGCGCGATCCGCAAGGGCTTCCGCGTCCTGGAGGTCCCGATCACCTTCGTCGAACGCGAACGCGGCGACAGCAAGATGAGCGGCACCATCGTCACCGAGGCCCTGTGGCGCGTCACCCAGTGGGGCATCGGCCGACGCGTGGGTAAGTACCGCACGGAGGACGCCGAAACCCCCGTACCCGCCCCCCGCGCGGCGGACGACGACATCGGCGTCGGCAGCACCGGTACGACCGGCTCCACCGGTACCACCCCGCCGAGGACGTGATCTCGTGAACACCCCGCTGCGCCGGGCGATCAAGCTCCTCCCGATCGTCGCGCTGCCACTCGTCGAGATCTACGTGATCAGTCGGGTCGGCAGCGCCATCGGGGCCGGCAACACATTCCTGCTCATCCTCGCCGGCATCGTCGTGGGCGCCCTGGTGATCCGCTACGAAGGCCGGCGCGTACTGACCCGCCTGCGCACCCTCGGCGAACAGGCGCAGCGCGAAGGCCGGTCCGACCCCGCCGCCATGGCCGCCCAGGGCGCGGAGGCCGGCAAGGCCGCCGCCGACGCGGGCGTGGTCGTCCTCGGCGGTGTCCTGCTGATCATCCCCGGCTTCGTCACCGACGCGCTTGGGCTGCTGTGCGTCCTGCCGTTCACCCGACCGCTGATCCGCCGCCTGATCGGCACCTTCGTCGCCGCGAAGATCGCCGGCAACGCCAGGCTCGGGGGAGTGATGCAGGACATCCGCATCCACCGTCCCGACGGCAAGATCGTCCAAGGCGAGGTCGTCGACCCGGAACACCCGGGCCCCCGCCACGACGACGACCCGCCGCCCCCGCCCAAACTCCTGCCGTAGGCACCGCGCGAGCCGCCGGCCGGCCGGAATCCGATCCCGGCCGGCGACGGGACGGGCGGCGAGCAGTGAGCCGAGAGTGCGCCCCGGATCGAGGCGCAACGACGCCCGGGGCGCCTCGACCGGTGAGGGTCGTGGGCGCCCCGGGCGTCGGGGTGCTGCTACCTGTCGACGGGGTCCGCGCGGACCCGGTGCGGGCGCGCGCGGTGTTCGCTCAGGCGCTCTTGCGGTTGGTGCGCGGGTCGTGGTGGAGGTTGATCCCACCCGACCGCAGTACGGCGAGGCGCTCGGCGAGCACCTCCTCCAACTCCTCACGGGTGCGCCGCTCCATGAGCATGTCCCAGTGAGTACGCGTGGCCTTGTTCTTCTTTTCCTCCGGCGGTGCGCCGTCCACCAACTGCGCGACGGCACCGCAACTGCGGCACTCCCACGTCGAGGGGATCTCCGCCTCGACGGAGAACGGCATCTCGAAGCGGTGCCCACGGGGGCAGTCGTACTCCACGGTGCGACGCGGCGCCAGATCGATACCTCGATCGGTCTCGTAGCTGGTGGCGCCAAGGCGTGTGCCGCGGAGAGCTCGCTCACTCATGAATCGTGCCTCCTGGCTTTGTCAACCCACATCGACAGGTCTTGCTGTCTCGTCCAGTGACAGAACGCGTGACGGACCCCGAAGATTCCCGACCGAGTGGCCGGTAGGTGGCTACCCGGGGTTCGTGACGGTGGGTAGCTACCCGAAAACGAAGGATTCACCGCACCGTCGGGAGAAAGCGCCACAAAACTCGCCTGTTTGCCCTTTCCGACTGCGGTATCCGGGCTGCCGGCCGCGGTATCCGGCTGCCCCGCGCCGATCCTGATACACCCGATATCGAGCCGTTCGTCAGGTTCGGGCAGGCGCCCGCCTTCGGTCGGGTCAGCGATCCTTTATCTCCGCCCAGACGATCTTGCCGTTGTCGGTGGGGCGCACGCCCCAGTCGGCGGTGAGGCCGGCCACGATGCTCAGGCCGCGGTGGCGTTCGTCGTGGCCCGGTGAGGACATCTCCTTGGGTTGTCGACCGTCGTGGTCGACGACCTCGACGATCAGTCGGCCCGGGTGGTGGCGCAGGCGCAGTTCCATCGGGGTGCGGGCGTGCTCGGCGGCGTTGGAGACCAGTTCGGTGACCACCGAACAGGTCGCGTCGTTGTGGTTGCCGAGCTGCCATCGGCCGAGCGTGGCGCGGACGAAGTCGCGGGCCTCGCGGGCCGAGCGCGCAGTGGGCGGCAGGTCGATGTTGGCGGTGCGTTCGACGCTGTGCCGGGCGCGGACCAGCAGCAGCGCGACGTCGTCGGGTTCCTGACCGGTGAGCATGGTCTTGGCGAGGAGATCGGCGACATCGGCGACGTTGTACGTGCCGCCGGTGAGGGTGTCGATGTGTTGGGTGAGCTCTTGGAGGCGGTCGGTCAGGGACGCGTCGTGGGACTCGACGAGGCCGTCCGTGTAGAGCAGGAGTTGGTCGCCGGTGTCGAATGCGACGACCGCGTCGTCGAAGGTGGTCCCGTCGAGACCGAGCGGGACGCCGAGGTCCTCCTCCAGGAGTTCGACCTTGCCGTCGGCGCAGATCAGCGCGGGCGGCAGGTGGCCGGCGTTGGACCAGTTGACGGTGGCGCTGCCGGGGTCGTACACGGCGTAGACGCACGTGATGATCTGGTCCTCGCCGCCCAGGCCGGTGACGAGGCGGTTGAGGTGGCGCATCACCTGCGCGGGCTGAAGGTCCATGACCGCGTACGCCCGTACGGCGGCGCGCAGTTGGCCCATCACCGCGGCGGCCTGGAGGCCGCGACCCATGACGTCGCCGACGACCAGCGCGATCCGGCCGGCGGAGAGCGGGATGACGTCGAACCAGTCGCCGCCGACCTGCTGGCCCTTGGCGCCGGGCAGGTAGCGGAAGGCGATGTGCAGTTCGTCGAGGTCGGGCGGGACCTGGGGCAGCAGGCTGCGTTGCAGTTCGACGGCGGTGTCGCGGACGCTGCGGAACAGGCGGGCGTTCTCGATCGCGGTGGCGGCCTGGGTGGCGATGCCCAGGGCGAGTTGTTCGTCGCGTTCGGTGAAGACGTCGGCCTTGGTGTGGCAGAAGGTGAACGCGCCGAGGTCCTCGCCGGTCGCGGTGGTGACCGGGATGGTCAGCAGGCTGCGGACCGGGGGCTGGCCTTCGTGGGTGATGCGATACGGCAGCAGGTGGGCGTCGCCGGGATCGTCGGTGAGGTCGCCGCGGCGGACGATCGGCGGCGGGACGGGCTTGACGTCGGGGCGGGTGCGGGCGGCGATCGTGGGGCGTGGTCTGGGCAGGCGGTCGATCAGGGTGGGATCGGGGCCGGTGACCGCGTAGCGGGTGTCGGCGACGCCGCCGGTGTCGTAGTCGATGTAGCGGAAGATGCCGTGCTCGGCGGCGATCACGGACGTGGCGGCGTCGGTGGCGGTCTGCACGAGGCGGTCGAGGTTGAGTTCGCGGGTGAGCTGTTGGCCGACGCCGTAGAGGGTCTCGATGATCCGGGTCTCTTGGTCGAGTCGGCGTTGTTTCCTGGCGAGCTGTTTTTGTTGCGAGCGGACCCGGTCGCGGGCGTCCTCGGCGGCCAGGGCCTGCTGGGCGGTGGTGCCCTCGTGCGCGGCGAGGAGCTGTTCGAGGGCGTCGACCCGCGCGGCCGCGACGTGGGTGTCGGTGGGTGTGCGCGGAGTGGGCCCGCCGGCGAACAGTGGTGCGGTGTGCAGCGGGAGCAGGGCCAAACGGGTGGAGACGGCGACGGTGCGGAAGAGTTCGGCGATGTGCGCGGGGACGGGCACGCGGGTGAACATCAGGACGGTGAACAGTTCCCCGTCGGGGAGGTTGCCGGCGTAGCCGACGACGGACTTTATGTCGTGGTCGCGGATGAAGTCCTTGTCGGGGACCGCGTCGCTGCTCGGCGCGTCGGGGATGTGGTGGATCTCGTGCCGGTCCCAGTCGCTGCCGGTGGGCAGGGGCCCGGCGACGATCTGTTCGGCGGTGACGCCGAGTTGGTCGAGCATGGCGCCGATCATCGGCGCCCGCCGGACGGCCTGGGCGTTGGGGAACGCGGTGACCTGGTGTCGGCGCGACCGGGTGCGGTCGCGCCATTCGACGCGGTCGCCGGTGGTGCCCAGGAGGGTGAGGCAGCGCAGCTCCGGATGAGGCGTGACGTCGGGCTGGCGCTGCCGGACGTGGCGTTGGAGGTCGGGGGTGAGGTTGCGCCACGGCATGGTCTGGAAGAGCCGAGTGAGGACGAGCTGCGGTTGCCCGGTGGCCGGGTCACGGAAGGTGTCGCGCAGGCGTTGCACGATGGCGCGGGCGGCGTCTTCCATCGTGGGTGACTCGGCGGTGACTTGGCGCAGTTCGGAGCTGCACACGACCATGTCGCTGACGGTGAAGTTGGCGAGGTCGAACACGGGGCGTCCACGTCCTCC
This sequence comes from Streptomyces sp. SID3343, assembly GCF_009865215.1. Taxonomy (GTDB): domain Bacteria; phylum Actinomycetota; class Actinomycetes; order Streptomycetales; family Streptomycetaceae; genus Embleya. The sequence goes on from NZ_WWJX01000209.1 coordinate 6,014, forward strand.
TGGGGGTGCGAGTCCCCATCATGACGTGCCGGTGCGGGCGCGGTGGTGTGTTTTGCGTAATTGGTCGCGTGCCGGATGTACGGCTGGGGCATAGGCGTGGGGCGCATGCGTAGGGCGTGCGTGAGGCCCCCGGGTGTTGGTCGCTCGGGGGCCTCTTGGGAGGGGGCGGGGCGGCACCTGGCGGTTGGGGCCGGGGCCGGGGTCGTGGGAGGTGGCCGACGGGTTCGGTCCGCGGGGCGGCCGGATCGGGGCCGGCCGATGGCTCAGCCCGTGGGCTCGGGTTGCTTGGCGAGCGAGATGTGGGCGGCGGCGCGGGCGGCCTGGTCGGCGGAGGGCCGCCGGTTCGTGTGGCGGGGGTCGCCGGCGCGGGCGGCCTCGTCGATGCGTGGTGGGAGGAGGTCGAGGACGCGCCTGCGGTCCGCTTCGCAGGTGTCGTCCTCCAGCGGGTCGGGCGTGTACGGGATCTGGATACGAATGACGGCGTTGTTGCCGATGCGCACGTAGCCGCGGCCGGGGGGCATCGCCTCGCCACCGGAGATGCCGGGCGTGGCGCCCAGGACGACGCCGGTGACCTCGGGGTCCAGGGAACCCAGGACGATGCGGGTGTGGGTGTCGGCGACCAATGCCGGGCGTAGCCGGTCCAGGTGGGCGGGTCGGACGCTGGTGACGATGCCGACGTGGGCGGCGCGCCCCAGGCGCAGCGGGAGGTCGAGGAACTCCTGGGGATCGGTGGCGCCTTGGGCGGTGGCCGATTCGGTGAGTTCGGTGATCTCGTCGAGGATCACCCACAGGGGGCGGCGGGCGTTGTCGGGGACGGGCGTGCCGTGTTGCTTGGCGTGGGTGACGGCGGCGATGCGGCGCTGGGTCTCGTGGCGCAGCCAGGTGAGGATTTCGATGGTGCCCTGGTAGCCGGTTTCCACCCGAAGGATGTTCTTGCGGCCGACCAGGCACGCGAAGTCGCCGGACCCGCTGCCGTCGACGACGACGAGGTCGCCGTCGCGGGCGGCCTGGAGGGCGATGGTGCGCAGGAGGTTGGACTTGCCCGCGCCGGGGGCGGCGACCGCGAGCAGGTGGGGGTCGATGCTGCGGTTGCCGGTGCGCCACATGACGGGCGGCAGTTGCCGGGTGGTGTTGTCGACCCGGATGGGGGTGAGGCGGTTGGTGCTGGTGGTGTCGGTGATGCCGAGCAGGATCTCGCGGGGCGCGGTGACGTACGGCTGGGCGGGCACGGGGGGCGGGAGCGGCGACAGCGCGGCGAGGGTGAGGTGGTTGTTCTCGGTGTCCCAGTCGTAGAGGTATTCGCGACCGCGCCCCGTCTTGGCCTGGAGCGCGCGCTCGACGCGGGCGCGGGCGGCGGGGTCGTTGTCGGTGAAGTACGGGCTGTAGGCGAGTTCCAGGCGGGTGATCCGGTCACCGTCGAGTTCCCAGTGTCGGAACGCGTCCTGGTACGGGCCGCCGGGGTGGAAGATGCGGGCGGGGTCGTGGTCGTCGGCGAGGTAGGGGACGAGGCCGTTGTAGACGGCTTGGAGGCGGACGTCGGTGGGATCGGGGGCGGGCTCGGGGGCGGGCGGCTTCTCCCCGCGGCCGAGCCACGCGGCGGAGCCCAGTACGAGGACCACGGTGACGATCGGGGCGTAGGGCAGGAAGTACAGGGCGAGCACCATGGCGGCGACGCCGGCCGCGCCCACCTTGCGTTTGTCGGCCCCGGCGGCCTTCCACCAGTTGCGGGCCCAGGCGGCTTGTTTGCGCAGGCCGCGGGTGAGCGTGAGGACGGGCGAGAACGTGTCGCGCGTGTGGTGGTGGATGCGGTGGGCGCGGGAGCGGGTGTTGCCGAGTCCGTCCTGGACGCGTTGGGCGATGGTGGCGAGAGATTTGGGGCCGGGGGACATGCGGTCTCCGTGGTGGGGGGTGGGTCGGGGCGGTCGTTCGGATGTGGGGTTCGGGTGGGCTCGGCGGGTGAGTTCTTCGGATGGGTGGGTTTCTTCGGGGTCGGGTCCGGACGGGCCGGCAGGGGTTCGGGTCGGTGGGTCGGGCGGGTTCGGTGGTGCGTGCGGGTAGGCCGGAGGCCCCGGTTCGGAAGGCGAACCGGGGCCTGCGGCGGGTGTTGGTGGGGTCGAGGGAGGGAGTGTGGTCAGAAGCTGAGGCCGGATAGGAGGTTGGCGATGCTGTTGCCGCTCGCGGTGATGTGCGGAGCGATGGAACTGCCGGCGAGATAGAAGCCGAAGAGGGAGCAGACGAGGGCGTGCGGGACCCTCAGTCCGTCCTTGCGGAAGAAGACGTAGGCGATGACGCCGAGCAGCAGGACTCCGGAAATCGACAGGACCATGGGTCCTCCTTCAAGCGGCGCACTCAGTGCGTGGGGAGATGGGCGAAAGCCCCGGTGTGGGTGAGGGCGTACAGGACGAGAACGGTGGCGGCGAGGCGGCCCGGGGTGGACAGGGCCCACAGGGCCGCGTGGAGGGTGACGACGAGCGGCAACGTGGTCACGGCGTAGACGGTGTGGAAGGTCCGGGCCTGCGGGCCGGTGGCCCGGGCGGCGGGGGCGAGGGTGCGGCGGACGACGCCGGTGAGGGTGGGCAGTGCGGGT
>NZ_WWJX01000210.1 GCF_009865215.1 Streptomyces sp. SID3343
GTCGGGCCGAGGCGCTGACCGCTCCCGAGGCCGCCGCCCGGCACCTGGAGGAGGCGGTGGGGCTGCTCACCGACCCGGCGGAGCGGGCCGAGGCCGTGCTCGAACTGTGCAACGCCCACGTGTTGCGGCAGGGGGACTGCGTCGAGTCGGTGATGCGGCCGCTGCGGGGCGCGGCGTGGCGATTGGGCGAGCAGGCCGAACTGGACTGCCCGGACCCCGACGTGCGGCTGCGGTTGCGCGCGGTCGCGCATCCGGGGGT
>NZ_WWJX01000211.1 GCF_009865215.1 Streptomyces sp. SID3343
CGGCAGGCCGAGAAGGTCTTCGAGGACGCTCGGGCCGCGCCGTGGCAGGAGATCTGCCGCGACCTCCTGGGCCGGCTGGAGCGTCCGGCTCGGGGCTCGGTCGCGGGCGATCTCACCGAGGCCGAGGGCCGGTTGGCCGCGATCGTCGCCCAGGGCGCGTCGAACCAGGAGGCCGCCGGGCAGTTGTTCGTGTCCGTCAAGACGGTGGAGTCGATGCTCAGTC
>NZ_WWJX01000212.1 GCF_009865215.1 Streptomyces sp. SID3343
GGTGCGGCCAGGGCTCGGCCGGCTAGGCTCTTCAGTGGTGTCGTGAAGGTGCGTCAGTGCTGTTCAGAGACCCTGTATGCACCTTCGGTGCACCCTTCGTGCAGGCTGGTTCGTTGGGCCCCCAGGCGGGCCGCCGGCCCGGTTTCGGTGGCCGGTTCGGCGTCGGTGGGGCTCACGTTTTTCGCCCCGTGTCCGGTGTGTTGTTGTCTAAGGTATCGG
>NZ_WWJX01000213.1 GCF_009865215.1 Streptomyces sp. SID3343
GTCACAGCGGTCGTGCGACAACAGACCATGGCGGATCGCCTGTACGGGATCCTCGACCACGCGCGCGAGGGCCTCGTGCAACCGGATCACGGCACTGTGCCGGACGTCGACCAACGCCGCCTCGCGCAGCACACCCGCGGTGAACGCCACCGCGCCGCCGGCGCCGACCGTCACGACGCCGGCCCGCTCGGCCTCGGCGACGTGCACGTCGGCGTCGC
>NZ_WWJX01000214.1 GCF_009865215.1 Streptomyces sp. SID3343
GGTACGCCCGCGGGCCGGCGGCGCGCCGGCGGCCGCGTCGACATTCGCACAGCGGCTGGCCGGGTCGGCGCCCGCCGAGCGCGAACAGGCGTTGCTCGAACTCGTGCAAGGCCACGCGGCGACGGTGCTCGGGCACTCCTCGGCCGCGGCGGTCGACCTCGATCGGGCGTTCAAGGAGCAGGGTTTCGATTCGTTGACCGCCGTGGAACTGCGCAATCGGCTCAACGCCGCCACGGGTCTGCTCCTGCCCGCCACGCTGATCTTCGACCACCCCAGTCCTCGAGTGCTGAGCGGGTATCTCAAGACCACGCTCCTCGGTGAGACGGCCACCGACCAACCCTTCGCCGAGACCTCCCTCGCGACCACGGACGAGCCGATCGCGATCGTCGGGATGAGCTGCCGGTTCCCGGGTGGGGTGCGCTCGCCCGAGGATCTGTGGCAACTGCTCGTCGCCGAAGGGGACGCGGTGGGGGAGTTCCCGACCGATCGGGGGTGGGACACCGACGAGTTGTTCGACCCCGAGCCCGGCCGGGCGGGCACCAGCTACGTCCGAGAAGGCGGCTTCCTCTACGACGCCGGTGACTTCGACGCGGGGTTCTTCGGGATCTCGCCGCGTGAGGCGTTGGCGATGGACCC
>NZ_WWJX01000215.1 GCF_009865215.1 Streptomyces sp. SID3343
CTCACCGCCACCTCCACCACGACCACCACATGCGGCTCCGCCGGCACCACCTACACCTACAACGCCGCCAACCAGACCACGAACACCGGCTGGACCTTCGACGCCAACGGCAACGAAACCGCCGCCGCCGGCGGCCTGCCCCGCACCGGCGAGAGCTACAACGACCTCAACCAACTCACCGCGATCACCCGAAGCGGCACCACCTCCGCCGCCACCTACACCGGCACCACCAACGCGGAGCGCCTCACGTTCGGCGCCACCGACTTCTACCACGGCTCCGAAGGCCTCTCCGCGACCGTCACCGGCGGCACCGAAACGGGATTCGTCCGCGAACCCTCGGGCAGCCTCACAGCCATGAGCACCGGTGAAGCCCACTACTACTACCTCACCGACGCCCAAGGCTCCGTCATCGCCATGACGGACAAAAACGGCAACAAAATCAACACCTACGCGTACGACCCGTACGGCAACGCCCGCACGACGACCGAGGCGGTTCCCAACCCGCTGCGCTACACCAGCACCTACCTCGATCCGACCGGCCAGTACAAGATGAGCGCCCGCTACTACGACCCCAGTCTGGGCCGCTTCACCCAACCCGACCCCAGCGGTCGGGAAAGCAACACTTACGCGTATGCCGCCGGTGACCCGATCAACCAGGTCGATCCCACCGGTCTCGGGTTCATAAGCGCCGTCAAGAGGGTCACCAAGAAATCGATGTCGCTCGCGCTCGAAGGCATGGTCGGCGGATGCGTTTCCGGGCTCGCGGGCGGCCCGTGGAGTTGCGCGGCAGGTGCGGGGATAGGCGTCGTGGGGGGCACGGTCGCCGGGCTCGCGTCCGGTGTCTACGACGAACTCTCATAGAAAGAAGGAGACGGCTCCTATGCCAACGCGCCAGCCGGGTGCCGGTTACCACACCTCGAACGTCGTCATCGTGTTGATCCTGATGGTTCTCACGATGCCCCTCGCCTTCGGGCGGGACTGGGGTGTTCCCCAATACGTCGCCGCCGTTGTCGCAGGCGTCATCGCCGGATTGGTCGCCATTCCGCTGGGCATCTTGTGGCGTCGCGCTCGAAGTGGGCGCTCACGCGCGTAGCTGCCCCTCCGGCAGGAAGCAGCAGCCAACGCTCATTTGTGAGCAGGCGGCCGGGTTGCGCGACATCCAACAACCACCCGCCTTACGAAGCTGATGCGGGACGGGGCACGCCACCTCCCGCATCAGCCACGGAAAGCCATACGACGCGGGAGGACCCGTCCACGCGGCGCCGGCCCTCCACTCCCCGGCCGGCACCCTTGAGACGAACAGCGGCTCCGACCACACATCACACGTGTGGTCGGAGCCGCTGTCTTGTTCCCCGTCGCGGGGCACAGCCTGCACAGCGCACCCAAGGCGAATGCGAGGACCCCACGAAGGGCACCCGCCCACCCTGGCACCGACCCGGCCCCGGCGCGGACACTTCACCCGAACGAGATGAACAAGCCCACTCGAAAAAGCGAACCACCGGCCAACACCTACGAGGGACTCTCGCCCCAGGGGGCACGGCTCTGGTCGCGAACGGCATGTTCGTCTACCAGGTCGTTCCCCGCCACGAACGCGTATACATCCTCCAGATCACCGCCTGGTGACGGTCGCCATCCCCATCCGACGCCACCCGGCAACCTCGTCCCTTCCCGGCCAGGATGGCAACGCCCGCGCGAGCACCTTCTTCCCGACCCGGCACAACTCCACCAACGCCCGCCGCCCGGCCGCGTCGAGGATCACCTCCGCGTCGGCCCCCCGCACCCGCCCCGATTGCCAGGAACGGTGGTTGAGCCACCGCCCCTGCCGGACCCGACAGGGCGCCGGCCCCGGCCCGTGACACCCGTCCACGATCCCGCCGTCGTCCGCCACACCCCTCGGACACGACCGCATCCTTCGTGCATTCTTCTCACCCTCGACCGGAGCGACCCGAAACACCCCCACCGACACCACACCCCACCCCCGGTCTCACTCCGAATCTCACACCCACCGAACACCCCCACCCGACACGGCCCCTCACCAGCGCATGCCGAGTTCGGTGAGCAACCGCACCCGCTCCTCGCCCAGCGAACTCCGCCGAGTCCGCCGGTTGTTGACCCATTTGCCGAGAGCCGGACCTCGACGGCACCGCCACCCTCGCCCGCGCCGCCCTCGGACCCGGCCGCAGTCTTCACCGCCACGGTCTCGACGTGCGCGCGTGGTACTTCGAGGTCGCCTTCGCTTTGGCGGTAGGCGACGGCCGCGGCGAAC
>NZ_WWJX01000025.1 GCF_009865215.1 Streptomyces sp. SID3343
GGCGGACGCGGTGCGGCGGACGGCGCGACCACCGCGGTTCCCGTCTCGGCGGGTGAGAGCCCACCGCCGAGGGTCGGGGCGCCGAGCGGCTCGTGCGCGGCGACGGGTGACGAGGGGCGAGGGGCGAGGGGCGAGGGGCGACAGACCAGGGGGCGGAGCGTTCGCAAGCCTGGGCTTCCGGACCGGCTGCGTCGCGGATCACCCGGACGAGCAATCACCGCCCACGGGGCCCCTGGACTGGATGTTTATCGGCCGGGGTACACGCCGACGTCCGACGGCTGCAAGCGCGTTCGGTGCGGATGCGGTCCAGCCGTCCTTCCCCGTGTAGAGGAGTGTGTTGTGACGTTCGCATCCGATCCCGAATCGCCGGTGCCGATGCCGGCGCATCACGAGCCCGCCGCGTCCGCCCCGGGTTCCGAGTCGTGGGCGCCCCCATGGGCAACGCCTCCGTCTCCGCCGCCTCCGCCGTCGACGCCTCCTTCGGTGCGACCCGCGTCTCGTCCGGCGGGCACGGCGACCGCCCCGGGTGGGGTCGCTCCGGTATCGACCGCGGCGCGTTCCGGGCCGTCCGGCCCACCCCCGGCAGTGGCGCCTCCGGCAGCGGCGCCGGC